>JACPLB010000004.1 GCA_016186705.1 Candidatus Kaiserbacteria bacterium
ATTGGTTGATATCACTCTTCTCTGGCTCGCAATCGTCTGGACAATGGTGGTGTTCTACAAAATTTCTCGCCCAGCGGCATATCTCCTCGTGCCGTATCTTCTCTGGGTTAGCTTTGCCTCGTATTTAAACTACGCGATTTGGGCATTAAACTGAAAAAATATGACCACATACAGACACACTCAAATTGGTTACTTGACGCTCTCTATCACGCTCGTCGTGCTGGTGTTTTTCGCGTGGCTTCAGGTCACGGCCAGAGCTGAACCTCCTTCGTATGACTCCGGCACCAACTTTGCCATTACCGCCATAATGGCACTCATTTTGTTTATCCTTGCATCGTTTTCAACGCTTACCGTCTTCATTGACGAACAATTTTTGAAAATCCGCTTTGGCTGGGGTATTTTCCGCAAAAAGTTTCCACTATCCGATATCGCCACAGTCAAGAAAGTAAAAAATCATTGGTATTACGGCTGGGGCATCAGATTGTGGTTCTGGCCGAAGATGTGGATTTTTAATGTTTCTGGCTTTGACGCAATTGAGCTCACCATGAAAAACGGAAAAATTTACCGCATCGGAACGGATGAGTCGGAAAAACTTGAGACCGCGATCAAGCAAGCAATAAGTTAAGCAATGAACACAATGCGTTCAGGTGGGTAGATAAAGACGATTACAAAAATATGGATGATGGTAGTGATTATTTTGACGTATTGAGAAAGTATTTTGAATTGAATTGACGTATAGAGCCAAATTGAATGATGCGAGTTCATTGTCTCGAAAGCAAGAACTGTACACCGAATACCGGTTCTCACTCCCCAACTTTAGCGGGTAGGTATCTTGTGCGGCACGCAATAATGCCTGAATATAGAAAGATGCAACACAACACGCAAGCGTCCAGTGCAACAGAGTTAGGGCCGAGCGAGGCGGTAAAATGGAGCGTTGCTTTACTCATCGCACTGTGTCTGACTCTAGGGTCAACAGTATACGTGTACATTGTCTTTGGAACGGTCGGTACGTTTATGTCCTGGTCGTTCATTTCCGCCGCAGTCGCGTCGCTCTTATTTGCGACGTCATTCTCCGTGAGCAGTGTAAGCTACTACACCGGTTTTCCGAACGTACGCCACGGATACCAAAAGCACATCGGTGTATTGGGATTCTGGGTATCTCTTTTCTACTCTCTGACGCTCCTTGTCCTCTATCCGGAGACGTACTGGTACGGTCTTCGTGATAATTTCTTGACCGCCGACGTGCTCTTCGGGCTTACGGCAATGGTTATCTTCGGCGCGATGGTGCTTATTAACTCAAAACCAATCGCACCCTACTTCAGCTGGAACACAATCCGGTTCGTGCTCGGGCTGGGGTATCTGGGATACGCCCTTTTAGTCATGCGCGCCGTTTTCATTGAGTGGAATCTCTGGGAGGCGTGGCTTACCACCTTTGAGGGATTCCCTCCGGGACGCTTGGTCCTCTCCGTCATCGCAATCGGCGTTTTATCTCTCCGTCTTTCAATCCCCATACACAAAGCCCTAACCGCAAAACCGAACTGACGTTCGTACAGAGGCGCGGTATACTACAGCAGGTAGTGTATTACATGCGTGTAGACAAAATGATATGAATACTAACTTATTTGGCAGCCGAAACTTGTTTGTCTTGTACACACTCGCGGCTGGAATTAACATATTCAACTTCGCCGGACACGGCGGGTGGGCACTCTCCGGCAAGGTGGCGTTTGCAGACCTCATCACCGACTCTCTTGAATCAACGTTCAACATTTTCATGGCGACCGAAACCGCGCTCGGGTGGGTAAAATTTATCGGAGTTGTTGACCTTACCATCGCCGTTATTATGACACTTGCGCTTATCGGCGTGTGGAGAGGCACCGGCTTCCTTGCGAAATTTGCACGGTCGCGTGTAATGGTAGCGCTTTTCACATGGGGTATTTTTTGGGGCCTGGCGACCGGCTTCAGCCGAGTAAGCGCTCACGGCTACGACGCTATTTATCTGCTTGATTTGATTGAGCGCGGGGGGAACTATTTTGGCGCCGCGATTGGCCTCTACCTCACACTCATGCTTCGTAAAATGAGACCTCCTTCTTCACTCTCCCCCACATCTGCGAGTCGTTAAATAACCCCCCGCCCCAAACGGAAATCGTCCGTTTCGGGCGGTTTCTGTTTTTATACGACCCCTAACTTCCCCGCCGTCCAGATTCAAAATTTCATCGTCAGAGGCGGAGCAACTTGACATAAATTTACATATGTACTATAAAATACCCAGCCGTTCCAGACTAAATACGAAACATCATAGCTCTCAAAAAGGAGGAGGTCGTGACAGAACACACCGAGGATACCAAACGATATATCCTATCAGTACTGGTTGGCGATGTCCCGGGTATTCTGGCGCGCATCGTCAGCCTCTTTACGGGAAGGGGTTTCAATATTGACAGCTTGACAGTCGGTCATGCGACAACAAGCGATGGCGAGTTAGGGGGTATTGCCCTTTCTCGCATGACAATCGTCACAAGTGCGAATTCGATGCCGATTGACCACATCGTCGCGCAAATCCGGAAACTGGTAGACGTTCTTGACGTACAAAACCTGGGCGAGAAGACATACGTTGAGGCAGATATCACGCTGGTCAAGGTTCATGTGTCCAGTCCGCTTGAACAGGCGGCGGCGCTAACGGTCGCCACAACAAGCTTCCGTGCAACCTCTATGATTACCCGGGATGATTATCTTATTTTTCGGTTCCCCGGGAGAGAGGACGCCTCCAAGGCTTTCATTGACGCGATGAGGCGATTCGGGGAGGTAGATTCCGTGTACAGCGGAACCATCGCCCTGGCATAAACGAAACGCAACAACTTTTGGCCACTCTTCGGGGTGGCCTTTCCCTTTTACACAAATCTTTCTTCCACATAGATTCAAGCTCCGCTTATCAGCAGAAGTAAAACATTGACCTAGTCTTTTTTATATGTTATTTTCATTACAGAAAACATCTAGGATTGGAGATAGTGATGCGAATACTGAAGACTATCAAGAATTGGCTCCTTGTGATAAGAAACATCCCGTCAATAATCAGAGCGCTACGGAACTTTGGACCGGATCCAGCAAGAATGATTTCTCAAGATATGCTGTCGAAGGATGTCTGTGAGGAAGTTTTCATAAATTGGATTCGGGAAACAAGCCTGCTCTTACCCAGACAGTACGAATACATATTGCGGCGGTTGTTTGAAGAGGAACTGCTTTCTGCAGAAAAGTTCCAAGTACACGTTCGTTTTGCTTCAATGGCAATTCTGGATAGCGCGCAAACGTTTGGATTCGATGGTAACCACGTCAGGGAGATTGAAGTGCCTCCGTTCCCGTGGGTTGAAGACCCGGACATTCTTCATCGAGTATCACAATCTCTGAAAGAAAGAATCAAAAATTTCGAGAATGATTGTCGGACGGCGCGAAAGTCTGAGGCCGGCATCATGCATATTCTGAAATTCGGGCGCCGAAAAAACAGGAAAGGAGGGGAAGGAAATGGATAGCGTAATTCCTCGAGACCTATACGGCAACACCATTACCCGTGAACATCTTCCGCGGAGCGATGGACGTTGGACCCCAAATCGAAAAGTAATCGTGATTTTGGCGCTGAAGATTGGTCTCTTGAGCCCCAGTGAAGCACTCGCGCGCTACGGCTTTAGCTCGGAAGAACTTCTAACATGGCAAAGAAGATTTGCTATGCATGGAGAAGACGGTCTAAAAACAACTCGGATCAAAAGATTCCGAAAAACCTAAAAAACCGTTGAATTAAATTAATCCGCCTCGAACGGAAATCGCCCGTTTCGGGCGGTTTCTGTTTGACATGTATGTCGCTATTATTGACGAAGTTGTTACTTCGTGCTAAAAATGCACCAGAACAACCCGGAGGAACTCCTTCCATGAAACAGGCACAAAAATCGCACAGCGACGTTATGTCGCGAGAAGATATTCTCGTCGCATTCCCCAAAAATGTCTTCGTCGACTCGTTCGCTCTCAACGCCCTCGCCGCGCTCTACAGAGGACTCGACCAACTCCAGAAGGAGCAGAATCTCCCCCCGATGCTCCATTTCGAAATGCGACAGGACGCAAGCGGACACTTCCAGATTCTCATCACGTTCCATCCAAGTACGGGTCACCCTGACCAACTCGAGGTAAGCGGTATGGTCTCGCTCGACAGCAAACGAACCGAGACCTCCATCCACTTCGGCGAACCGTACGACTGTGGATTCACGTACAGGTACGACATCCGTGCAGGACGGGCAACCTTTTCGAGGTCGGCGACCCCCGAGAAACCCTCGCACGCATGATGTAGGAGAGCACGGCCGAACTTGCAGAAGCAAGGTCGGCCGATTTCTTTTCGCGCCACTCTTTCCTTTTTCCGTTTCTGTGGTAAGATGAGCTCTTTCCATGCGAAGAAAACGACCAAGTTCAAAAAACACCGTCGCATTCCAAGGGTACCTGGGGGCGTACTCCCACCTTGCGGCGCTTCAAGCGTTTCCCAAGATGACGCCGCTTCCCTGCCCTTCGTTCGAGGAAACTTTCGCCGCAGTGAAGAAAGGGCTGGCGCGGCTTGCGCTCATCCCCATCGACAACTCGCTCGCCGGACGCGTGACCGACATCCACCACCTTCTCCCCGACTCCGGCGTCCACATCGTCGGTGAGCACTTTGAGCGAATCGAGAATCAGCTCTTAGGAACAAAGGACGCGAAGCTCTCCGACATCCGCGAGGTGCTGAGCCACGCACATGCGCTTGGACAATGCCGTAAATTCATCACACGGCGCAAGCTCCGGACGATCGTTCATACCGATACTGCCGGCGCGGCAGCGGAGGTGGCGGAACGGAGAGACCGTCGAGTTGCCGCAATCGCCTCAAAGCTCGCCGCTAAAATTTATGGCCTTAAAATTCTCAAGCGTAATATCGAGGATGCCGGACACAATACAACCCGCTTCATTATCATCGCGCGCGAGCCGGTGAATCCCGACCCGTCACTTTCGGTCGTGACGAGTCTCGTGTTCAGGGTACGGAACATACCGGCGGCTCTCTACAAAGCTATCGGCGGATTCGCGACGAACGGGGTCAATTTCTCGAAACTCGAAAGCTACATCCTCAACGGCAAGTTCGCGATCGCCCAGTTCTACGCGGAAATCGAGGGGCACCCGGCATCCCGCCCGGTTCGACTGGCATTTCAGGAACTTCGGTTCTACACGAAAGAATTTAGGATTCTCGGGGTGTTCCCCGCAAGTCCATACCGCAAAGAGGAGAAGCGTCTCGCTAGTGTAAGAAAAACGGCTCGTTAGTGTAAGAAGATAAGGTAATCGAAAAATATATAGGAACGGAAGATTTTTCTCCCCTTCCCCGTTTTGGGCGGTTTCTGTTTGTATATGCACAGGAGATAATTACGAAATGGCAGTATCTGAATATATAATGAAAGCAAGGTATGTTTGATGGACAACATCACTACAGTTTAAGAAAACGAATCTACAAGAAACTTGAGCCCGTCCCTCACCCCGACCGACTGAAAAGGCTGATGGACAAGCTTATTTTCGTTGTCGGCTTCTTGAGTCCGCTGTTTACCCTCCCTCAAATATGGGAGATATGGGTGTTCAAGAATGCGGACGGCGTATCTCCTCTTACGTGGGGCGCATTATTTATCTTTGCGTTTTTCTGGCTTTTCTACGGGGTTCTCCACAAGGAGAAGCCGATAATTTTTACATACACTCTCTGGGTCATATTTAACGGAGTAGTCGCGTTAGGCGCGATATTGTACTAACGAATCAGAGGAACGAACGCGAAACCCTCAAATGTTTCGGTTTTTGTCTTGTTTTTTGATACACAAGTGACCTTCCATAAGGCATCCCCCACCGGAAGCACCATCACACCTCCGATTTTCAATTGCTCCGTGAGTTCTTGAGGGACTTCATTGCCGGCGGCTGACACCAGAATTTTGTCGTACGGAGCATGTTCCGGACAGCCGAGTTTTGCGGAAGATTGTTCGATTCGGGCATGAGGAAATTCGTACTTCGCGAGATTATTTTGTCCGAGTGCAACAAGTTCCGGTACAACTTCCACTCCCATAACCAAACCTTTGCCGCCGACAATACAGGCGAGAAGCGCGGTTGTCCATCCAGAACCGGAGCCGACATCGAGAATTTTTTCTCCTTTCTGCGGATTCAAGAGCTCAAGCATGAACGCCACCGTGTAGGGTTGCGAAATAGTCTGGTCGTATCCGATAGGAAGCGCCGTATCAAGATACGCATATTTGCGTTCGCCGGAAGGCACAAAATCTGCTCTATCAATTTCGCGAAATGCCTCTACGAGGGCAGGAGTTTTTAAGACACCTTCCGAAACGAGATTGTTTATAAGTTGTGAATAATTCATTTTCATGTAATACCCACTATACCATTCAAAATATAGCGTTACTCTGGAGCATCGGGAGGCGCGAGCGCAGATAAGATTTTAATCGGTATTAAACATCGCGGTACGCGCGTGATACTATACATATGGTCGAAGACAGCTCACATAGGGTTATTATTTTATGGAAAAAGAGATAGGCACAGTTACCCATTGGTACGACAAGCTTGGCGTTGCGGTGGTAAAGCTCAAAGCCGGACTCAAAAAAGGCGACTCGGTTAAAATCAAGCGGGGAGAAAACGAATTTGATGACACGGTTTCCTCGATTCAGATTGACCACGCTGACGTTGACTCCGCAAAGAAAGGAGACGAAGCGGCAATCAAGCTTTCAAAACGCGCAAAAGAAGGCTCGACTATTTCCATTGTGAAATAGTCTGTAGTATCTTCCAGGCAAAAATCTAGGGCGCCTAACGATGTCTGCCGAATGTGTTTTTCGGCTTGCGCACCGCTTTGATTCCAAGATTTTTTACTTTCCCTTCCAGCCGGTGCGCGTACCACACCCCGCCAAGAGGTTTTTTTGAAAATGGTTTTGGAGTTTTTTTATTCATAAAAAATATCTGATAAACGTATCGATATATATTATAATGCCTTTTTATCTATGAGAAAAGTGACGTTGTGTTTTCTTATTGACGGCGACCGGCTGTGTCTTGCTATGAAAAAGCGAGGGTTCGGCGCGGGGAAATGGAACGGAGTTGGCGGGAAAGTCAATGAAGGAGAGAACGTCAAAGAAGCCGCGGTGAGAGAAATAAAAGAAGAAATTGACGTTACGGTGCGTCCGCGGGACTTGGAAGATGCCGGGAATATACGATTTTACTTCAAGGAAAGACCTCGGTGGAATCAGAACGTGCATATCTTCTTGATTAAAAAATGGAGCGGAGAGCCAAAGGAAACCGAAGAAATGAAGCCAAAATGGCATTCTGTCAATTCCCTGCCGTATAACAGTATGTGGGTTGACGACCCCCACTGGCTCCCTAAAGTCATTGCGGGTAAAAAAATCGAGGGGGAATTTCATTTCACGCAGGGCGGTGCAGAGGTAGAAAAGTTCGAGGTGAGAGAGATTGCGTAAATAGCCGCAGTCATTATACTCAAACGTATGAACATCGGCGTATTTGATTCCGGCTTCGGCGGCATCGATATTCTCCGGCATATCGTAAAGAAACTGCCCCAGTACAACTACATATATCTCGGAGACAACGCGCGGACCCCGTACGGCTCGCGTTCAAAAGCAACTCTCTACAAGTACACCACCGAGGCGGTTGATTTTTTATTTGCTCACAATTGCCCTTTAATCATTATTGCCTGCAACACTGCATCCGCGGAAGCGCTTCCCAAGATACAACGGGTGCATTTGCCGAAATATCATCCGCACGGAAAAATTCTCGGCGTTGTTGTTCCCGCAGTTGAAACGGCAGCAGCAATAACCGCACATAAGAGAGTCGGCGTCATCGCGACGGAAGGAAGTGTCGCGTCAGGCGCATTCGTGCGAGAATTTAGGAAGATTAATTCGGAAATCAAAGTGTTCCAGGAGGCGTGCCCCCTTCTCGTTCCCATCGTTGAGTCGGGAGAGAACGACAAAAAGATACTGCAACGAGCGCTTCGGAATTACCTGAAGCCGCTTGTCGAGGAAAAAATCGATACGCTGATTCTCGGATGCACCCACTACAGTATTCTTGAAGAAGATATTCGCACAGCGTTGAAGTACCTCCGAGGAAACGGCATTCATATCGTGAACGAGGGCGATATTGTCGCGGATAAACTTGAGACATATCTTAAAAAACACCCCGAAATAACAAAAATTCTTAAGACACAATCAAAAAGAGTTTTTTATACAACCGACGTTACGGACAGGTTTAGGCGGCTCGGCAGTATTTTTTTTGGAAACGCAATTAAGCCGCGGAAAGCGCACCTTAGTTGACAATGCAAAACAGTTGTTGTATTATTTACCAAGACACGTTTCTGTAGCGAGATTTTGAACATCTCTGAAAGGGATGGGTATGAAAAAGCAACATAATATTCTCGTCGTCGACGACGAGAAACCCCTTCGCATAACGACTTCCAATCTCGTTGAAAGCATTGGCGGGTGCACCGTTCAAACAGCGGAAGACGGCATGGAGGCGATGCAATGCCTCCGTTCGTGGGAATTCGACCTTGTCATTACGGACAATAACATGCCCGGAATGGAAGGAGTTGAACTTCTCGAACGCATGCGTGCCGAGGAACGCTTCAAGCACATACCCGTTATCCTCCAGAGCGGAGACGGGTATCCGGGGCTCGAAACACGCGTGAAGGAGCTCGGCGGTAGATTTCTCACAAAGCCGTCGGAGAAGTTCATCGAGACGGTCGAGGAGCTTCTCGCTTCTCGTAAGTGAACTCTTAAGCCGCCATTCAAAAATCGAAGGGCCGTCCCGCAAAGGACGGCCCTTATTTTTTGGACTTGACATCATCCACTCTAGACGACGCCGAGTTTGAAGAATCCGCTGATGATTCCGATGAGAATTGACAGATGAATGACTGCAAAAACCCATGGAATCAAGAGGTCCATCGAACGGATGCAGTAATGAACCTTCTTTCTCTCGCCTTTCGCGTTTTTCTTGTAACGCGTCATCTCGTATTGGGTCGCGAAAAGCTGTAAGGGGAGTTTCTTCTCGATTTCAACGAGTGTGATGAGAATGGCTTTGCGCATGAGACGATAGGCAAAGATGAGACCCCACCACACAAACGAGAAGACACACCCGATAACAGTAGCCCCCATCAGATAGTTTTGAGCTATCGGAAACATCGGATTGCCGTTCGTGCTGGATACGCCGTAGCCAGCAAAGATAAGCGTGTTGCCGGCAATGAAGATCGAATGAACTGCCCAACGGGCGACACTGGAGCTTATGAGCGTTTGTACATGCGCTTTGTACTGCTCAACCGCCGCCCAAAGATAGTCGCCACTGAGCTCGAACTTACTTGGTTCGATATGAAAGATGTCCTTTTCCATGGGACACCTCCTTTCTGGTGTAGATTAAAGCATAAAGTAAATAAAATGTCAACCGTCTGTACCGCTTCTTCCCGAATGCCATACGTTGCATAAAAAAACAATGTCCACACGATAAAATTCTTTATGCACAATGTTGTCTCTGCACTTTCTACAGGTTTTCCCCTGTTTTATAACCACTACGGGATTGACTTCCACATAGCAGATTAAATAATGGAATGAGGTTTACTCTTAATGGAGATTTCCACGTTTAACAAGTAACAGGGACACACAACGTCTCACCTACGGTGGGCGGGAGTCCCACATAGTGCTTAAGAGGGAATAAACTCCAGCTTACAAGAGTAAGCAAGCGCGGAAGCGCCCCGGGCCGCACAGGCATCAGGGGCGTTTCTGATTTTAATGCATGACACGCAAGAAGTAGCGTGCTACTTCCTTTTATGAGAAAATGGGAATTGAGTATGAACGACATATCTTCCCTCTTCCCGTTTCTGCCCCACAACCCGAATATACTCTGGTACGCATTTCTCGGCATCGTGCTTATCTTTTTTTTCTACAGCATTTTCCTTTTGTACCATTGGTTCCGATACGGAATGAATATCATCGTGTCTCTTATCGCAACGGTCATCTACGGCGGGGTAAGCGGGATTATTTTAATTACCATGCTCACGTCATTTGCCACACTTATTTCCTAACATGATACATCTGCAGGAGGGAGAACATATCGATATCAAAGCCCGCAAGCACTGGTTTATGCTGTTTCGGGACTCTGCGGGCATTATTATCATCTACCTTCTCCCCTTTCTCGCGTGGGAGCTTATCCAAAACGATACCGGTCTTTCAACATTTTCTCTTCCAGAGGTGTCCCCGGTACTTCTTACATTCCTCGGAAGCGCGTGGACGCTTTTTGCTTGGGCGTGGTTTTTCACCGCATGGACAAGCCACTACCTTGATATTTGGATTGTGACCGACCGGCGCATCGTCGATATTGACCAAAAGAGCCTTTTTCATCGCGAAATATCAACGCTCCGGATGGAGCGAGTTCAGGACGTAACATTTGAAATCAACGGTATCGTCGCCACCGTGCTCAATTTCGGAGACGTACACGTGCAGACCGCCGGAGAAAGTGAGGGGTTTGTCATTAAAGGAGTCGCGGAGCCGGAACGGATAAAAAACCTCATGGTCAAACACATCGATAAAACGGTTGAGCGCGGGCGCGCCGGGATATAACTTGTGTTCTTGTTTACACCTTCTCTTTTCGCTACAATTGAACGGTTATGAAAGACACGACACTCGGCACCGGCGCGTATAAGGGCGTGCGCGATTTCTATCCGAAGGACATGTACGTCGAACGGTACATGTTTGATACTATGTCCCGTGCCGCGGAGAGCTTCGGGTATAGCGAGTACGGCGCGTCTGTGCTTGAGCCGGTTGAGCTCTACAAAAGCAAGTCGAGCGAAGAGATCGTCAGTGAGCAAACCTACACGTTTACCGACCGCGGAGGGCGCGAGGTAACGCTTCGTCCCGAGATGACGCCGACAGTGGCGCGGATGGTTGCCGCGCGGGAGCGCGAGCTTACTTTCCCGCTTCGGTGGTATACGATTGCAAACATGTTCCGCTACGAGCGCCCCCAGCGAGGCCGCATGCGAGAGCACTGGCAGTTAAACGCGGACATCTTCGGAGTTCCCGATATTGAAGCAGAAGTCGAGATAATCGCGCTTTCGTCGTCAATTATGAAAGCGTTCGGAGCGCACGAGAGTGATTTTGAAATACGCGTGAGCGACCGAAGTATTCTTTTTTCGTTATTCGACGAACTTGCACTCTCGCAGGAAACACAAAAACAGCTTCTCCTTCTTCTCGATAAGAAAGACAGAGCGCCGCACTCTGACATTGAGCTGGAGAAACTTCTTGGTGACAAGACATCGGCGTTTCGTGAAAAAATAAAACGCGCGAGCAGCAGCACCGAGCTCGAACTTCTCATTAAGCGCCTCAAAGGCGTCGGAGTGACAAACGCCATCGTGGACACCTCAATCGTCCGCGCGTTCAATTACTATACCGGGATTGTGTTTGAAGTTTTTGATACATCGGGAGAAAATAAACGCTCGCTCTTCGGCGGAGGACGGTACGACAACCTGCTTGAACTTTTCGGCAAAAAGAAAATTCCCGCCGTGGGCTTTGGGATGGGCGATATCACGCTCCGAGATTTTTTGGAGACGCACGAGCTTCTTCCGGAGTACGTTCCCCGTACCGACCTCTACCTTTGTACCCTCTCGGAAAAAGCCCGCGGGTACGCACAGGCGCTCGCGCAAGAGCTTCGCGCGCAAGACATCAATGTCGAAGTATCGCTCTCCGTGAAAAGAGTAGGTGACCAGGTAGCAGTCGCGTCTGCAAAGAGCATTCCTTTCGTTATCTGCATCGGTGAGGATGAAATGAAGAGTAAGGAATTTACCATTAAAGAGCTTAAGGGCGGAAAGGAGAAGGTTCTTTTGAAGGAGACGATTGCAGACTATATTTTTTCACACATATGACCATCGGAAGAGTATCCACCGTACACGCCCTAGACGAAGGAACTTCACGACAATGAGAAAGGTAGTCCTCGACATTGAAACAAAGAATATTTTTGAAGATATCGGGAAGGCAGACCCCGCTCTTTTGGATATTTCCATGGTCTGCATCTACGATTACGCGACGAACGAGTACAGTTCATACATTGAAAAAGAGCTTCCACAACTGTGGCCTGTCCTTGAAAAAACGGATATGCTTATCGGATATAATTCGGACCATTTCGATATACCGCTTCTCAACAAGTATTACCACGGAGACTTCACGAGGATTAAAAGCATTGACCTTCTCAAGGAAATCAAGCATGTCCTCGGCAGACGCATCCGGCTCAATGCTGTCGCGGAAGGAACGCTCGGGGTAAGAAAAAGCGGCAAGGGGCTTGACGCCATCAAGTGGTGGAACAGCGGAGAAATCGACAAACTTCGGGAGTATTGCCTCAATGACGTGAAGATAACAAAGGACATTTACGATTTTGTCCGCGCACACGGATTCATCCGTTTCAAGGACGTCTCCGAAATGAAGGAGGTAAAGCTCGACGCGTCAGAATGGGAAGCTGAAAAAAACGTTTCGATGACCCGCTCTCTCCCCTTTTGAACTCCTAGGCGAGAGCGGCGAAAATCAGGAGCGCGAGAATAACCCTATATACAACAAACACATTGAGTGTGTGATTCTTGAGGTAGAGCACCATAAAATGTATCGCAAAAAAACCAGTCACGAGCGCAGTAAAAGCGCCTATAAAAAGAGGTACCCCGAGTTCAATAAGGGCGCCACTTGAGCCGAGTTCAAGCAGTTTCTTCATGCCGGAGCCGAATATAATCGGGAAACCAAGTATAAACCCGAATCGCGTTGCTTCAACACGGGAGAGCCCCAGAAGGAGACCTCCCGCGATACTCGACCCTGACCGCGACATCCCCGGGATGAGCGCGAGCGTTTGAAACATTCCTATCCAAAATCCGCGCCGCACGTTCAATTCACGATGACCTGTGGAAAGTCGCTCTGCAACCCAGAAAAGAGCGGCTCCGAAAAGGAGCATCCATGCAACGAGCTCCGCACTTCGAAACGACGTTTGCATCACATCTTCAAGCAAGAGCCCGAAGATTACCGCCGGAACGGTGCCGAGAGCGAGCGCACCAATGAATATTTTGTCTTTTGAGGAAATGTCGGAGCCTCGCACCCAGTTAAACGCGGCGTGTGCCATATCCAGAAATTCGCGCCGAAAATAAATGAGAATGGCGATTGACGTCGCGAGCTGGAGCACCGCGTCCACGGAGAGACCGAACTCGGTCGGAAGTCCGAGCACTTCGCGGGCGATAATGAGGTGGCCTGAAGAAGAAATGGGAAGGAATTCCGTCAGCCCCTGTACCGCGCCAAGAATAAGTCCCGAAATAATGTCCATATCTATCGCATTATGCAAAATATGATACACTAATCATACCTTAGATAACCCTAAAAACACATGGAAGGAGGCAAAAAATTTACCATCCCCGTAGCAATCGTCATTGCGGGAGCGTTAATTGCCGGAGCGCTCTACATGACAAACCGCCCGGAGACGCAAGCGCCGCAAGGAACGATAAGCGGGCGTCCTCAAGTCTCTCCCGTCTCTTCCGACGACCATATTCTTGGCAATCCAAACGCAAAAGTCGTCGTCGTCGAGTACTCGGATTTCGAGTGCCCGTTCTGTAAAAATTTTCACAGCGTCATGCACAGTATCATTAACGAATACGGGGCGCGGGGCGACGTTGCGTGGGTATACCGTCACTTCCCGATAGCCCAGCTTCACTCAAAAGCGCAAAAAGAAGCCGAGGCGTCGGAGTGCGCGGCGGAGCTCGGAGGCAATGAGGGATTTTGGAACTACGCAGACCGTCTGTTTCAGATAACGCCTTCAAACAATGGCCTTGACCTTGCTCAACTTCCGAGAATTGCTACAGATGTTGGGCTAGACGCAGCCGCGTTTCAGTCCTGCCTCGACAGCGGACGGTACGCGGAAAAAGTGGAACGACAGCTCAAAGAAGTCATTGCCGCAGGTGGACGAGGTACTCCACACAATGTCGTTATTGTGGGCACGGAACAGGCGCCTATAGAAGGTGCACAGCCCCTTGAGGCGATGCGGCGCGTTATTGAAACCCTCCTTAATGGCTCCGGGCACGAGGGGGTGCCTATCGTACCGACGCTTTAAAACGGCTTTGTTGAGGCACAAAAAACGCCACATCTATGTGGGTTATTTACGTGCGATGCCGATGTTACTCTCCCACAAGTCCGAGACGGTAAATATCAAAAGAGTTCTCCCCCTCAAACATGTCTGAAGGGTTCGGAAGGTACAGTCGGCGGCGGGTAATTTCTTTCGTCGCATCATTAATGAGCTTGCGGAAGAGAACGAATTCTTCCGCACAGTCTTCAAAATTGATGATGTATCGGCGCATCTGGGACGAGCCGTCTTTGTTTCTTGATTTTTTGCATTCGTACACGACAAACCGCCGCACTGGTTTTTTAAACGCTTCACGGACGGTGTAATAGTTAAACATTGCCTGGAGTATGAAGAGTGTTTTCCCTCTCCCGTAGGAGCTCCATGAATCAACGAACTTGTGGTCAATGATGTCAATCGCATTTTGGTCAATGCGAGATTGGACAACGAGGTCGGACACGGCTTTGAGCGGAAGCGGAAGCCCTTTTATCTTCGCGAGCGCGTTTATTTCAACTCCAAGCACTTTATGGCGAGGTGGACGAGCAAGGTAAAATGAAATCGCCTGCTGGTATCCGCGCTCCATACCCGCCCGCTTCATTTTTTTTGCCCGTTTTGACTGCGCTTTCCCAAAATTAATCTCAATATCCTGTATGTTTTTAAGGTAGTTAAGTCCAGAAAGAATTGCTTCTTCTTTTGCCACTCCCTTATAAAAATGTTCAAGTGCCACGTGCCCCGCCCTGCCAATAAAGGACGACGGCGAGGATGGAGTATCGTAGACCCCTTCAACATAGCGTTTGTACCACGCCAAGGGATTCCGCAGAAACGCCATAAGGGACGAGTAGCTCCAGTGCTCGATGGGAGGTTTCCGTTTCATTACGCAAAGTATATCCCATGAGATACAGCAGCGAAATGCCGTTTTCTTTCGGACACCTATTCTAATGTTCTTAAGAACATTAGAATAGGTGTAAGCGGACATGTAAACTGACACAGCCGGCTCTCTTGACCTCCTTTTGTTTAGTGAGTTAAAACTAAAATCTAAAACCTGACAGCTACAAGCTACAAGCCGTTTAATAGTTCTTAAGCTGGCTCGCGCGTTCGTGCTGGCGGATTTTCTCAAGTGCCTTTGCTTCAATCTGACGGATGCGTTCGCGCGTGACGCCAAATTCCTTCCCCACCTCCTCGAGCGTGTGGTAGATGCCGCTCTCGAGCCCGTGCCTCATTTCAAGAATTTTCCGCTCTTTCGGAGAAAGTTCGTCAAGAATCTCCCGCACCTGGTCCGCGAGAATGCGGCGTGCGGAGAGCTGGTCAGGCGAGAGAATTTTATCGTCTGGGATAAAATCGCCGAGCGTGGATTTATCATCCCCTTCGTCGCCCACGGGACTTTCAAGCGAGACGGTGTCCTGGTTGATTTTTTCAATATTGTGGATTTTTTCTACGTCAAGCCCCATCTCCGCGGCAATTTCTTCCGGAAGCGGGTCACGCCCGAGGTCCTGGCTCAACTGACGTACTTTCTGCTTATATTTCGCAATCGTCTCAACCATGTGAACCGGGATGCGAATCGTGCGCGATTGGTCGGCAAGCGCACGCGTAATCGCCTGCCGAATCCACCACGTCGCGTAGGTTGAGAACTTATAGCCCTTTGTGTAATCAAACTTATCAACCGCCTTGAAAAGTCCGATGTTCCCCTCCTGGATGAGATCAAGGAGCGTCAAATCAGGGCTCCGCCCGACATACTTTTTCGCAATGGAGACAACGAGACGCAGGTTTGCGCGGGCGAGAAGATTCACCGCCTCCTGGTCGCCTTCGGTAATGCGCTTTGCAAGTTCGCGCTCCTGCACACCCGTCAGAAGCGGGTATTGTCCGATTTCCCGCAAATACATCTGAATCGAGTCGTACCCTCCGTCCTGCCGTCGATACAGATTTTTCTTGTCGAGCATGTCCTCTTCGGTTCCGCTTTCAAGAAGCCCTCCGCCCTCAAGCACATCAATGCTTGCGGTGTTGAAACGTTCGTACATATCTTCAAGAAAAAGGAAATCTTCCTCAATGTGCGGGAACTCTTTGAGAATCTGGTAGTACGTGACGTACCCGCGCTCACGTCCGCGCGCGAGGAGCTGCTCGGCTTTTTGTTCCCGTGCTTTGCTTTTCCTACCCGAAAGTCCTTTCTCCGAGACTGTCGGTGATTTTTGCATCGACTTCTTCACACCCTTTCGAAGAGTTCTCACTATCGGACCTTTTTTCTTCGTAGGTTCTCTTTTTTGCCACGCGCGCTTCTTCTTCGGTCTCCGTACCGTTTTCTTGACGCGAACATTTTTAACCGCCTTTTTCCTTTTACTTCTCATACTAAAACAGTGTTACACGTATAATGCTATGCGCCAAGAAATAATTTGAGTTTCTCGGCTATCTCCTTACTTTTTGTGAGTAGCCGGGACGATGTCTCCCTATCCTCTCCGGTCTCGGCTTTGCGAAGCGCCGCAATTGTTTCTTCAAGTTCTTTTTGCGTCTCGCGATACGAAAGATAGCGAAGCAAGTCGTCCACGTCTTCTTTTAGCAAATGTTCTTCTTCATAGAGAAGTTCCGTTTTAAATATATACTGCTCTTTTTCCTTCTCCGCTTTCACACGGAGACTCTCCAGCGCTTTTTCTCCAATCGCGTTCTTCAGGGCATCCTTGAGAGTCGGAATATCGATGATGGGCTTTTTAAGAGACTCTTGCCAAAGTATGATATGAACGAGTTTATTTTCGGGAGTGTCACGCGGAGGTATCTTTTCCTTTTTACCTTCTCCGACACGAGATGTCGGCTCCCTAAGTTCATTCCTCAGACGCTCCATACTTGCTTTAATGACATCTTCGGAGACTCCGACTTCCCGCGCGACCAGCTGTATGAAGTGTTCCCGGTCAATGGCGCTTTTAATTTCAGCAAGAAACGGCAGGACTTTTTTCTCCACCTCAAGTTTAAATTTCCTGTCATCGTAGCCGAAGGTCCGCAACTGCGCGAGAGAGAACTCAACAATATGCACCGATTTTTTTATCGCTTCCTTCCACTTCCGCGGGTCGGCACGCACAAGCTCCGCAGGGTCAACACCCAAAGGGAGGGCGGCAATTTTTACGTCCATACCGAGAGAGAGCGCGAGTGACGCACTTCGACCCGCGGACGCGACACCCGCTCTGTCCGCGTCAAACGCCATGACGATATTTTTCGACAGCCGGTTGAGAAGCGTGAGCTGTTCTCTCGTGAGCGCGGTTCCCGAGACGCCGACCGTATTCGGATAGCCCGCCTGGTGAGCGAGGACAACATCCATCTGTCCCTCAACAAGTATTGAAAAATTGAATTTCTTAATCGCTCCTTTGGCAATGTCGTACCCGTAGAGAATCCGCGATTTGTTGTACAAGGGTGTCTCGGGGCTATTGATATACTTTGCCGGTACGACGCCGTCTTTACCCGAGACTTCGGGAAAAATCCTCCCTGAAAAGGCGACAGTGCGTCCCGCACTGTCGCGGATTGGGAACATAATTCTTCCGCGGAACGTGTCGTAATGGCGCGCGCCTTCCTTGTGTTCCGCTTTTTTTATCAAACCAGCGTCAAGGAGCTCACGCTCCCCATAGCCGTCTTTCTTCAGATGGTCGTAGAGGTTCCTCCATTCAGACTCCGCGTAACCGATGGAAAATCGGAGCATTGTCTCATCGCTCACTCCCCGCCCTTGTAAGTACAGCATGACATCTGGATGTCTTTTTATTTCATGCCGGTAGAACGCGTCTGCCTTCTTCAGCATGTCGTAGAGCCGCTCGCGCTTGTCACGGGTGTCTTTACTTTCACGCACAAGTTCCACGCCGGCCTTCTCGGCGAGAATCTTCAGCGCCCCGCTAAAGTCAACTCCTTCCATTTTTTCAACGAACGTGAATATATCTCCGCCCTGGCTTGTCGAGAAACAGTAGTACATATCGCGCTCCGGCGAAACGAAAAACGACGGAGTTTTTTCGTTGCTAAACGGCGAAAGTCCTTTGTAATTCTTGCCCGCCTTATGAAGCTTCACGTACGAAGAAACGACGTCGATAATGCCCAGCCGTTCTTTTATTTGCTCGACAGGTGATGACATAAGAAGTTTTATGATATCTCCGCCCCGCAGGTAGAGTAGCGGAAGCGAGGTTCTGAACTGTCGCGGTTCCGCACGAGGGAGTATATGTTATATAGTAGTGCGCAAAGAATTTTGCGCAAACGCATTACCCCTCTGCCTCCGATGCTGCTTTTATTTCTTCCTGAAGTTTCTTGATGAGTTCTTCTTTCGGGCTTCCTTTAAAACCGGTCCCCGCAGGAATTAAGCGCCCAATGATGACGTTCTCCTTGAGTCCCTTGAGTTTGTCGACGCTCCCGCGCACTGCCGCGTTAATGAGAATGCGGGTCGTATTTTGAAACGAAGCCGCTGAAAGGAAACTTTTCCGAGAGAGGGACACTTCGGTAATACCCAACACAAGCGGTTCTGCAACAGCAGGGGTCTTTCCTGCGTCTTTCAAACGCTTGTTTTCCTCCAAAAGTTCCGCCTCTTCGACGACATCTCCCACGGCGTACGAAGAATCCTCCTGACTCTTTATCTTTCGACGAGAGAACATCTGCTTGACAATGACTTCAATGTGCTTTCGCGAGATAGTAACCCCTTGAAGCTCGTAAATCTTTGTCGCTTCGTTAATTATATACGCTTGCGCTATTTCTTTGCCGGCATACTTGAAAAGCTCAGCGATATTGACAGAGCCGTCAGTCATAAATTGGCCTTTCTTGACGGAGTCCCCCTCTACAACTGTGGGTGTTCGCAGGAAATGGACGGGGTACTCAGTGTCCTTCTTTTTCGCGCTTTTCCCACCTTCGTCGGGTACAAGCACGATGACTTTCTCTTTGCCTTCTTGGCGAATGTCCGTCACCGTACCCGAGAGATGGGCAACTATTGCGGCGTTCTTCGGCATGCGTTTTTCAAAGACTTCTTCAACGCGAGGCAAACCGTGTGTAATGTCTCCGCCCGCCGACGCAATACCTCCCGCATGAAACGTGCGCATTGTAAGCTGGGTTCCGGGCTCGCCAATCGCTTGCGCGGCAATAGTTCCGACAGCCTCACCGATGTCAACAATTTCGCTCTTTGACATATCAGTGCCATAACAGGTGCGGCATATGCCGTGCGCCGTCTTGCACGTCATTGGAGAGCGCACAAATACTTCTTCAGCCCCGCCTTCTTCAATCTCTCGTGCCTCTTTCTGTAAAATAAGGTCACCTCTTTTATAGAGCACCGCGCCCTTTTTATCTTTTACCGATTCCGCAAGGTAGCGACCGACAATGTCGCGAGCGATTGAAACCTGGATGCCGGACGCGCTCTGTCTTGTAATTCGAACGCTTTCTTTTGTTTTACAATCGTCCTCGGAGATAATGGCGTCTTGTGCAACGTCAAAAAGCCGCCGCGTAAGGTATCCCGCTTTTGCGGTCTGAAGCGCGGTGTCGGTCAATCCCTTCCTTGAGCCGTGAGTCGTAATGAAATATTCAATCGGCGAGAGCCCTTCTTTCATTGACGCGATAATCGGGAATTCGATTGTCTCTCCCCGAGGGTTCTGGATAAGTCCCTTCATGCCCGCCATTTGATTAAGCTGACTTACGGAACCCCGGGCGCCGG
The DNA here is from genome assembly GCA_016186705.1 of Candidatus Kaiserbacteria bacterium. Classification (GTDB taxonomy): domain Bacteria; phylum Patescibacteriota; class Minisyncoccia; order Phycocordibacterales; family JABMNX01; genus JABMNX01. Next base: position 19,796 of record JACPLB010000004.1, read on the forward strand.
AGATGAGCATGTCATGAACAGACCCCTTTGAGTCCAAAGACGCCGGAAGGAGCGCTTCAATCTTGTTTTTTGCTTCAAGCCATATCCCGACAGACATGCGATGCCGCTCCCCTCGTGAAAGCAGTCCTTCATTATATTGGGAAATGATGTCGGCGTTTTTCTTTTTCGCTTCGGCAACAATCTCTTTTTTCTCTTTGGGAATGACCAGGTCAGAGAGACTCCATGTAATACCCGAGGAGGTCGCGTATTTGAAGCCGAATTCTTTTATCTTATTGAGAATATCGGGAATCTGCGCAAGCCCGTACCGTTCAATCAGACTGTCGACAAGTTTTGCCATTTTCTTGTTCGTCATTTCATCATTGATAAACGGATAGTCGCTCGGCAGAACGCTGTTAAAAAGCAACCGCCCGACGGACGTTTCAAAAACGCTTCCTTTGAATCCCTTGTATTTTTTACTGTCCGTTGGAAGCACTTTTACGCGCGCCCGAAATCCAACTTCCCCGAAATCATACGCCGTAATGGCGCTATTCGGAGTAGAAAAATGCTTGCCTTCTCCACGTTCTCCAGAGACTATTTTCGTCATCCAGTAGCATCCGAGAATGATGTCTTGCCGAGGATTCGTTACCACTTCGCCGCTTCCGGGCTTGAGTACGTTGTGATTCGCGGACATGATTTTTTCCGCTTCAAGCTGTGCCTCTTCCGAGAGCGGCACGTGCACTGCCATTTGGTCGCCGTCAAAGTCAGCGTTGAACGCGGAGCAGACAAGAGGATGAATCTGAATGGCGTTTCCTTCAATGAGAATCGGCCGAAACGCCTGGATGCCCTGGCGGTGCAAGGTCGGGGCGCGGTTGAGAAGTACGTGTTTGTCCTGAATGACTTCTTCAAGGATTGCCCAGACTTCAGGAATGCCGTCGTCAATCAAACGCCCCGCACCCCTGATGTTGTACGCGAGTTCTTTTTCAAGAAGTTTGGAGATAACGAACGGGCGGAAAAGTTCAAGCGCCATATGTTTTGGCAATCCGCATTCGTCAAGTTTCAGGTGCGGGCCGACGACAATGACGGAACGTCCGGAATAATCGACTCGTTTCCCCAAAAGGTTTCCGCGGAAATATCCCTGTTTCCCCTTTAGGTAATCGGAAAGCGACTTGAGCGGACGACGTTGTGATTGGCTCATCGCGGAAAAGGCGGTATTGCCATGCCGTATTGAATTATCCAAAAGCGCGTCAACCGCCTCCTGGAGAATTCTCTTTTCATTGCGCAAAATGACGTCAGGCGCCTGGATATCCTTGAGTTTCTTCAAGCGATTGTTTCGATTGATGACCCTCCGGTATAGGTCGTTGACGTCGGATGATGCATGGCGACCTCCTTCGAGCGCAACCATTGGCCGGAGCATGGGCGGAATAACCGGAAGGCGCACGAGAAACATCCATTCCGGACGCACTTTTGCGCGTATCATTGAGGAGATGAGAGAGAGGCGTTTGTTGAGTTTCACCTTCTCCACCGCGCCCGCTTTTTCTTTTTGTTCTTCAAGCGTCTTTGCGAGTTTCCCGAGGTCAAGATTCTTAAACAAATTGTAAATTGCTTCGGCGCCGATTTCCGCTTCAAAGAGGCCCCCAAATCTCACCGAAAAAGTGTGATATGCGACTTCGTCAAGGACACCCCCCTCGGTAACACTTTCAATGTCACGTTTTGTCTGTACTAAAAGCTCTTTGAGTTTCGTCTTTGTCTTTGAATCGGTTGCCGCTTTTACTTTCGTTTTATACTCGGTATCGAGCTCTTTGAGAAGCCGGGTCTTTTCCTCTCGGCTGACTTTTGTAATGATGTAGCCGGCAAAGTAGATGACCTTCTCAATCTCGCCCGCCGAGAGCCCAAGAATGAGCGCGATACGCGACGGAATACTGCGGAGAAACCAGATGTGCGACACCGGCGTCGCAAGTTCAATGTGCCCCATTCGGTCGCGGCGAACAATTGAGCGCGTCACTTCGACTCCGCATTTCTCGCAGACGATGCCTTTAAAGCGAATTCCACGGTACTTTCCGCAGTAACATTCAAAATCCTTCTCGGGACCAAAAATCTTTTCGTCAAAGAGACCGTTTTTCTCGGCTCGCTGGGTGCGATAATTGATAGTCTCGGGCTTTGTCACTTCTCCGTGCGACCAATCCAAAATCCGCTCAGGAGACGCGAGTTTAAGCGTAATCATGTCAAAATACTGGTTTGTGTGGGAGTCCCTCTTCATGTTATTCTTCGCGTCCGTTATCGTTTTTAAGTTCAATATCAAGAGAAAGCCCGCGCAAGTGTTTGAGAAGCACGCTAAACGACGCCGGTGTGTGCGGGTGACTGATGCGCTCCGCTTTCACAATCGAATCAAAAGCCGCGGAACGTCCGATAATATCGTCTGATTTGATGGTGAGTATTTCCCGAAGCGTGTACGCAACGCCGTACCCGAGGAGCGCCCAGACTTCCATCTCACCGAACCGCTGTCCGCCAGCTTGCGCTTTTCCGCCAAGGGGCTGCTGCGTAATCAAGGAGTACGGACCGATGGAGCGCATGTGGATCTTGTCTTCAACCATATGGTGAAGTTTGAGAATATACATGTAGCCGACGGCAATATTCTGACTGAATGATTCCCCAGTACGGCCGTCATACAGTTTGATTTTTCCATCTTTACTGAAACCAGCACTCTCGAGTTCTTTTTCGATTTCTTCTCCCGTCGCGCCGGCAAATGGAGGGACAATCGCCTGGTACTTAAGCGTGTGCGCCGCAAGCCCGAGGTGCATTTCGAGAATTTGCCCGAGGTTCATGCGGCTCGGAACGCCAAGCGGCGTGAGAATGACGTCAATCGGCTCCCCGTCTTCAGAATACGGCATGTCCGCTTCGGGCAAGATGCGCGAAATGACTCCTTTGTTGCCGTGCCGCCCCGCCATTTTATCTCCGACTGATACGTTCCGCAGTTGCGCCACTTCAACATGGATGCGCTTAATGATGCCGGAATCAAGATCATCTCCATTGTCGCGTGAAAATACCTTTATACCGACGACACGACCGCGCTTGCCTCCCTCGACGCGAAGCGATGTGTCTTTCACATCTTTCGCCTTCTCGCCGAAAATCGAACGCAAGAGGCGTTCTTCCGGGGTAAGTTGTGTTTCCCCTTTTGGCGTTACTTTCCCCACCAATATGTCTCCCGGACGGACTTCCGCGCCGATGCGAACGATACCGTCTTCATCGAGATTTCTGAGTTTCGCTTCTCCAACGTTCGGTATGTCGTGCGTCGTTACCTCGGGACCGAGTTTCGTATCACGAACGCTCACGCTGAATTCCTCCACGTGGATGCTCGTAAACTTGCTGTCTTTCACCAACCGTTCAGAAATGATGATTGCGTCCTCGTAGTTCGCTCCCGACCATGACATGAAGGCGACTCGGACATTCTGCCCCAATGCGACTTGTCCTCGGTCGCTTGATGAATTATCCGCAAGGAGCGCCCCCTTTTTAACTTTGTCTCCGACAGAGACAGTTGGCCGATGATGAAAGACTGAAAAATCATTTGTCCGGAGGAAATTCACGAGCGGGTACTCTTTCTTCTCACCCTTGGTGTTTTTAACGATAATCTTTCGCGCATCAACATATGTTACTTCTCCGGCGTCTTTCGCAAAGACTAGCCTGCCGGAATCACGAGCGACATGTGTTTCAATGCCGGTCGCAACGAGAGGCGCCTGCGGAATGATGCACGGTGTCGCCTGTTTTTGCATGTTTGAGCCCATGAGTGCCCGGTTCGCGTCATCGTGCTCAAGAAACGGAATCATAGACGGCGCAATGGAGAACGCCTGATTTGTGGCAACGTCAATAAATTCAATTTCCTCGCGCGCTACCATTGTCGGCTCTCCAGCGACACGAACCTCTACCGTCGCTTCGCGTATAACCCCGTTTTCATCATACGGTGTCGCGGCGTGCGCGATTTTCCGGCGTTCTTCTTCAAGGGCGTTGAGGTGCACGATTTCACCGGTAACCTTTCCATCTTTTACTTTCACATACGGAGTTTCAATAATTCCAAATTCGTTAATCCGCGCGTGTGTCGCGAGGTGAAGGATAAGACCGATGTTCGGACCTTCCGGCGTATGAATCGGACAGAGACGCCCATAATGGCTCGGGTGTACGTCGCGCACTTCAAAGCCAGCGCGCTCGCGCGTCAGCCCTCCCGGTCCGAGCGCTGAAAGCGTTCGAAGATGTTCTATCTCGGAGAGAATATTCTGCTGTCCCATGAACTGGGAGAGCTGGTTTGTCGTAAAGAATTCCTTGATTGCGGCCTGGAACGGACGAGGATTGATGAACTGTATTGGAAGCGTCGTTTCCGCCTCGACGGTGGACATGCGGTCTTGGATATTTCGCTTCATGCGAGACATACCAACCCGAATCTTCTGCTGAAGAAGCTCGCCGATATAGCGCACGCGGCGAAAACCGAGGTGGTCAATGTCGTCCGCAATCGCTCCTTGCGTGTTATTCAGCGTAATGATGTTTGAGACAATAAGCACGATATCGTCAAGCGAAATCGTGCGCCGTTCAAGCTCCCGCGCGTCAACCGACATGCCGAAGCGCTGGTTAAAATGCCGGCGGCCAACTTTTGAGAGGTCGTATCTTTCCTTACTGAAAATTGACGCAATGTGGTCTTTGGCATTCTGTGCTGTCGCCAAATCCCCGTCTCGCAAACGTCTATGAATTTCTATAAACGCTCCGTCAACCGTTGTCGCAATATCTTTCCCAAGAGTGGTTTCGAGAACTTTCTTGGCGTTGGAGTTCTGTTTAAAAAGGTCGAACATGTCCTTGTCGAACGTCGCTCCCATGATGCGCAAGAGTGACGTGACTGGGAATTTTCGCTTGCGGTCAATTTTTACATAAACAGCCCCATCAGCTTCGCTTTCAATCTCAACCCATGCCCCGCGAGCCGGTATAATCTTCGCGCCAAAATACTGTTTGCCCCGAAGCTCTTTTGTGCCGAAAAAGACGCCGAATGAGCGGGCGAGTTGAGGGACAATGACCCGCTCAACACCATTAATGATGAACGTGCCGTGGTCAGTCATCATGGGGAAATCAGCAAGGAAAATCTCCTGTTCTTTCGAACCGCCGATTGTTTTATTTTTTAACGTTACCGTTGCCCGAAGCGGCGCTTCATAGGTAAGCATATTTTTCTTGACGATATACTCATTATGCTTCGGTTCGCCAAGCTCTATTTTTGAAAATTCAAGGTCGAATTTTTTTTCAGAATAATCCTTAATTGGTGAAAACTCTTTGAAAATTTCTTTAATGCCTTCTTTGACAAGCCACTCAAAAGAGCCAAGTTGCGCCTCGATAAAATGAGGGTATTCGACGGGCGATTCTTTGAATCGACCGAATACTTTCTTTTCTTGTTTGTGTAGCATTGGAAAAAAGAAATTACAACACGAAGATAGACTTCATCGCTGAAGTTTATCTCGATGACGCAGACAATGTATTAAGTTGAACTATAAAACATGCGTACTAATATGCCCTTAGTACTTAGTACGACACTTATTGTATGAAAACGGGCTTCCGTTACTCAATCTTTCGGTACAAAGTATCCAAACAAGTGTACGCGAAAGGACGTTTATTGTCAAGAACCCTCCTATGTATACCTGTGTATATCAAATTGTCCGGACTTTTTTCAAATACCTATGAGGATTTTTTCTTTTTCCACTCCTCAATATTCTTATGATGCCCCGAAAGCAGTACTTTCGGAACGCGATACTTCTTTCTTTTATGCACAAACACTTCGGGACGCGTGTACACTTCCCTTCCGCTTACGCGCTCTTCCTCAAGCGACTCGAATGTGCCGAGCACTCCGGGAATCTGGCGAGATATCACGTCAATGAGAACCGCCGCGGGCAACTCCCCGCCGGTAAGCACGTACGGCCCGATTGAAATACTCTTTGCCTTCAGGATGCGCGCCACCCGCGCATCAATGCCCTCATAGTGTCCGCACAAAAAGACAATGTGCCTGTATTTCTTCGCGTATGCCCGCGCCCGCGCATTGGTAAATAAGTTACCTCCAGGAGAAAAGAAGATAACAAGGGCGTCCTTCTTTCCCCGGAGCGCATTTTCCGCCGCTTTTAAGAGCGATTCCGCTTCAAGCACCATTCCCGGACCCCCGCCGTACGGTTTTCGGTCAACGCGGCGATGCTTATCCTTGGTGAAATCTCGTGGATTATAGAAAGTCACCGATATTTTCTTATCCCGCCGAGCCCGTCCGATAATTGAGGAATTTATGTACGCCTCAATGCTTTCGGGAAAAAGTGTGATGATGTGAAAATGAGTCATTGATCAGGGTTTAGTCTGTAGCTGTTAGCTTATAGAAAAATGATAAAACGCACAACATCGCGGAAAACCGCGAAGTTGTGAACTAAACCTTAACGTTCAGGGTTACCTTACAGCTTCAAATTTTCCATCACCTCATCAACTGATTTTGTTGTGTCGCGCGAAGACGCATCTCGCCTGCCTTCTCCTCCCGCCGGTTCATTTATTTTAAGATTGACACGGGCGTCATTCTTCATGCCGACGACGCGAAGGAGCGTGCGGATTGCCTTTGCGGTGTTACCCGAGCGTCCGATGATTTTTCCCATGTCATCCGGATGTACGTCGAGCGTCAAAAGCACCCCCATCTCGTCAACGACGCGATTAATTTTTACGTTGTCAGGATTATCGACGAGCATCTTCACAACATACTCCAGAAATTCTCTGTCTCGTTCCATACGTCTGTACCGCTAGTCTGTTAATACATCTCGAACGGGAAGTCCGATATGCCATCTTCTACTATGTGAAAATAAAATTACTCCGTCAACCCCCGTGAATGGAGAGCTTTTGTGGAGAAGGTGCGGAAAACCGTACAAGTTAAAAGTACCCGCAGAATGTTTATTTTTTCACCTCTTTCTCTTTTTCAGCTGTTTGAATACTTTCCCGTGGAGACTCCGCGGTCTCTACCGGTTTTTGTTCTTTCTCTGAAACGCTTTCCGTCGAAGCGGCCACCGTAGATGTTTCTGCCATTTCTCCGGCTTTTATTACCGTTTTCGCCATATCATTCCCCTTCACAACGGGGGACTTCCGAGGCAGAACATTGATTTTCTTTCCTTCAATAATCTTTTGGCTTACCAAGAGATTGTGAACCGTATCGGATACCTGAGCACCTTTCCCCATCCAATGCACAATACGCTCGCCTTCAAGTGAAAGGGTATTGAGGCGCGGATTGTAATTGCCGAGTACTTCAATGGATTTTCCTGCCTGTGGCCCGCGTGCATGTTCCGTAACGATAACGCGGTACGATGGGTCATTCTTCCGCCCGATTCGTGCCAGTCTGATTTTTAACATGAGCATAAATGTACCAGAACTCCGCTGTAGCGTCAATAAAGCGTCACCGTGCTATACTCTCTCCTACATTCATGAAGGCAAAAAAGGGAAGCGAACCGAAAAAAAAGAGACACGAGCGGACGCGAACGGAAGGAATTATCAGCGTTACTTCGCGCGGAGTGGGATATCTCCCCGTTGAGGGGTTTGAGGAGGATATTGAAATCCCGAGAGAACTTCTCAATACGGCTCTCAATCGGGATACCGTTGAGGTGCTCATTCATCCAAAACGACAGGGGGTGCGAGCGCAAGGAGAAGTTGTGCGCGTCATCTCGCGCGCACGCACGGAGTTTGTCGGAGTGCTCAAAGAAGAAAACGGTTTTTACTATCTTGTCCCCGACGACCGGCGCATGTACGCTGACATCCTGATACCGAAAACGGCAGAGGACTCCGAGAAACGTACCTCTGGAGACGTAAAAGTATTGGTTCGTCTGGTTAAATGGGACGACCCTCGAAAAGACCCTGAAGGGAAAATCCTCAAGGTTATCGGAAAAAAAGGCGAACACGAGACGGAAATGCAGGCAATCGTCCTTGCGCACAATTTTGACACTGACTTTCCGACGGAAGTTGAAAAAGAAGCCGAACAGATTAAAAAACAGAAAATAGTGAGTGCGGAAGAAGCCGCGAAACGAAGAGATATGCGCGCCGTCACAACGTTTACCATAGACCCCGCGAACGCGAAAGATTTTGACGATGCCCTTTCGATACGGAGCATCGATGAGAACACGACAGAAGTCGGCATTCACATCGCTGACGTTACACATTATGTTCGCCCGAGAAGCGCGATTGATAAAGAGGCACAGGAGCGCGGCACGTCCATTTACCTTGTTGACCGCACCATTCAAATGCTTCCGGAAGCACTCTCAAACGACGTGTGCAGTCTTAACCCAAATGAAGACAAGCTCACATTTTCAGCGATTTTTGAGCTTGATAGAGACGGCACTGTGAAAAAACGCTGGTTTGGACGAACCGTCATCAATTCTAACAAGCGTTTCACCTATGAAGAGGCGCAAAAATCGCTTGACTTGGGAAATGGGCCATTTTCGAATGAATTAAAGATTCTTGAAGTCCTCGCGCGGAAACTCCGCGGAAAGCGGTTCAGAGAGGGGTCTATCGCCTTTGAAACGGATGAGGTGGTGTTTGAACTTGACGAGCGCAACAGACCGACCGGCGTCAAGGTAAAAGAGCGGCTTGAGACGATGCTTTTGATTGAGGATTTCATGCTCCTCGCGAATCGCGAGGTTGCAAAATTTTTGTACGACCACTCTACAAAACATGGCGTTCGCGACACAGTCCTGATTTACCGTATCCATGATGTACCCGATGAAGATAAAATCGAAGAGCTTGCCGTATTTCTGCGCGCCATAGGGTACGATTTGAAAGTCCGTAAGGGCATGGTGGACTCAAAAGACATCAACCGCCTCCTTAAGGACATCAAGGGAAAACCGGAAGAGCGCCTTATTCAGACCGCGACCATTCGTTCAATGGCAAAGGCGATTTATTCAACGAAAAATATCGGGCATTTTTCACTTTCCTTCCGATACTACACTCACTTTACTTCCCCCATCAGGCGCTATCCGGACATGATGGTGCATCGTATTCTGGGAAGCCATCTCGATAACTCAAAAATACCGGAGTCCGAGCTTAACGTATACCGGCGGCTCGCGATTGAATCATCCCAACGCGAAGTTGAAGCGGCTTCGGCAGAGCGTGATTCAATAAAATACAAGCAGGTGGAGTACATGAAGAACCATATCGGTGAAGTATTTGACGGTGTCATTACCGGAGTTACGGATTTCGGCGTGTTTGTGGAAGAAACAAAAACAAAAGCCGAGGGTATGATTCGCTTGCGTGATTTGGCGGACGATTATTATATGTTTGAGAAAAAGAAATACGCGCTCGTGGGGAAAAAAAAGAAAAAGGTCTATCAGCTTGGTGATACGTTGAAAATAAAGCTCATTGAAGCAAACCTCGACCAGAAGACCATTACTTGGAAACCTGCATAAAACAGCTTTTAGTTTTTAGGTTCTAGCTTTTAGGGTACGCTCCGACCCATCAAGTCCATCTGCGTCAAATAATACTGCTTTGTAATTCCCGTCTTTCATAGCACTTCTGTTGCTTATTGACCAGCCCGCAGGAAATCTATTAATTTACGAGTTCCTTCTCGCGGGTATACATTTTCCATTTTTTTAATCTCATTCAGTCCAAGCCAGACAATATGATACTGATTTTGCTCGTTCATTCTTTCTTTTTCGGGACCACTTATCTCTGGAATACCAGAGTGTGCCTCAATCAAGAAGTAGTGTTCATCTCGATTCCCTTTGTGGGTAGTAATATGAGAAGGAATACTAAGATTTTTTATAGAGAAAATGAACTTATACTTTATAACATCCAGATTCAATTCCTCCTTTACCTCTCTTGCAAGGGCCATTTCTACTTCTTCTCCCTCGTCAGCTCCTCCGCCAGGAAATATATAATAATCCCGGTCTGGTTTTATACGCCTTATCAACAAGATTTTGTCGCCTTGCAAAATCACTGCTGAAGCTCTCTGTCTTCTACTTTCCATGGCACTTCTACGCCTTTTTACCTATCCTATGCAACTTTCTATCTTCTAATTTCCTGCACTCTCTATTTATTCTTCTTTCATTTTCATCTAAGCTCGATAAACCATATTTCTTTCTTCTCTTATCTACATTTCTTTTATTTTTGATTGGGAATGACTTAAATTCTTCTTTTTCGCTCTTTCTGGTAAATTGTGTTCCGAAAACTTGTGGTTTCTTCTCATGAACTAAAATTCTGTCAGTTAAATAAGCGATATCGGCCGGGTTTATTTCTTTTTTATCCTTTTTGTATATTTCGTTTAGCGTCGCTAAAACTTTTTTCTGAAACCTCAAATCGTGATCTGCGTGCTGAATTAGAAGCCAAGCTCCATGAGATGCTTTCTTGCCTACTAAAGATATCATCGGAAAACCATATTGTTTCATAACTCTTTTTAGCCACGTCGTATTCCTCTTATCAACTCTCTTGTCCCATCTAACTTTTCCAGCAATAAATCGTTTCCGCATCATTTGATCTATTCTGACTCGCCCTAAAATATCTCTTGCTAATTTTTTGTTAATCATTGTTCTTATGACCCATGACACTTCTTATTCTTCTTTCTGTTTCCATACAGATATAACGTTTTTAGCATACTCAGAAATTTGCGGTAAGTCATTTGAAGGAAACCACATGGCTTCTAAAATTTCACCTTTATCTATCTCGAACTTTTCATTCTCACTTCTGGCTTTAAAAACTGTGACTCGGTCTCGTTTATATTCACTCGTGGTTAAAAACTCACCAATCCGATTCAACTCTTCAACATTAATTCCAACTTCCTCTTTAACTTCCCTTTTTATTGCATCTTCTAAAGTTTCTCCTGTGTGAATTCCCCCTCCGGGAAATGTCCAGAATTTGTGACCATACGTGTTCCTGATCATTAAAATTTTACTATTGTGTTGTATGACACATTTCACTCCTCTGGTTTTTGGACGAAAGATAAACCAGTATAAGCGCTGAATGGGGTTGACGAGTTTATATATTATCTTTTTCATAATTTGTTACATTCTGGACTAATTCTGGAAATTCCTCCCCAAGAAAATGTCCCCGGTCTGAAAATTCAACGACTTTTGCGCTCGGCAAGGATACTTTATACTTCCCTGCCGCAGAAAACGGCACAACGTCGTCATCGTGAGAGTGGTAGATAACAATGTCTTTTGTTTGTTTTTCAATATTTGATAAGTCTTTCGGTAACTCAAACCAACCTGGTTCCCCGAAACAGCCAGCGACAAGATGAAGCGAGAGAATGCGACGAGGAAATGTGTTCTCCGAAAGATATTTCGCAAGAAAGTTTGCGCCAAGCGAGTGTCCTATTAAAACAACTTCATTGTCAAAAAACTGGAAATGTCGCTCAAACCATATTTTCCATTCGTTGTATTTCGCGTTTTGTTTTGACGGCATCTGGATGGAGAGTACCTGAAAATCGTCGCCGAGCCGCTCGGAGAGAGTTTTCGACCAACGCTTCGGCGCTTCTCCGCGCGGGTCGACGATGACATCGGTCGTCTTAAGGTACGTCAGGTACTCTTCGTAGGTGCTCCACCCTTCTCCGCCGTGTATGTAAATAACCTGAAGTTTATTCATTCTACTTGGCGACCTGTACCGCCTCTTCAAATTTAACCGACAACAATTTTGACATACCGTCCGACCCCATGGTGACACCGTAAAGCACTCCCGCGATAGACATTGTTTCCCGGTTATGCGTAATCAAGATTAACTGCGTTTTTTTGGCAAGGTCTTTTACCATCGCGCTGTACTTACGCGAATTTGCCTCGTCAAGCGCCGCATCCGTCTCGTCGAGTACTAGAAAAGGAGGTGGGTTAACTTGCGACATCGCGAAGAGAAGCGCGATTGAGGTAAGCGCCCGCTCCCCTCCTGAGAGCATCTGAAGCCCTTTGATTTTCTTCCGGGGGAGCGACACGAGGATGTCTATTCCCGTTTCCACTTCTTCATTTCCGTTTTCGGACAGGGTTTCGTCGCCCTGCTCCTCAATTTCAAAGTCCGTGTGTTTCTCTTTTTTCTGTTCAAATACCTTAAGTGACGCAGTTCCTCCTCCAAAAAGAAGCGCAAAAAAATGCTGAAATTCTTTGTTAATTTTTTTGACTCCTTCTTCAAATTTAACGGCGAGCTTCTCATCAAGCTCTGCAATGAGGCGTTTCAGAGTCTCCGCAGACCGTTCAAGGTCGGCAACTTCTTTTTCAAGAAATTGGTCGCGTTCATGCACTTCCTGATATTCTTTCAGCACGTCGTCCCCCGAACCTCCTCCGAATTCCTCGACGCGAATTTTGATTTTCTCGATTGCGCGTCTCCGCTCCTCCTGTTTTTCTCGTGCCTCTTGAAGCACTTCTTCATTTGCAATACCAACTGACGAGTACCCCAAGATGTCCCGTCCCGCGAGCGCCGCACCCTCTTCCATATCTCGCCTGAATTCCTCTTCTACATGCCGCAATATCTTTTCGTCGCGCAAAAGGCCGTCAAGGACCCCTTCAACCTTGCTCTTTTCCGTAGTGATGCGAAACACGTCTCGCTCGGCGTCCCTGCCTTCATCTTTTGAAAGTTCGATTTCTTCCTGAAGTTTTTTATATACACGTGCAGTTTCTTTTTCCTTCTCTTCGACATCTCTAAATCGGACATCAAGTCCGGACTTCTCGGCTTTCAGCTTTTCCACCGGAGCGGTATCTTCACGAGAAGTGCCTTCTTGTGAATACTTATGAATAAAAGAAACAAGGAGTGTCCTGATTTTTTTAAACCCCTCTTTCACAGCCGATATGGCGGCGCTTCTTTCCGCTTCATCAAGCGCTCTTTCAATATCGCCTGCAAGAGCCCGGGCATCGGAGAGCGGAATACCAACTTCTCTACTCCGGGTAGGGTGCTTTTCCGCAAATGAAATTTGACCTTCAAGGCGGCCTATCTCTCGTGAGAGTTCTTCGCGCTCCGAACGTATTAGAGAGAGTTTTTTCTCCGCATCAAGAATTTCCTTCCCGCGATTATTCGGCGTTGTCGCTTTCTCAAGGACAGCACGAGCCTTTTTCAATTCATTCTCAAGTTGCAAGAGTGCCGTGCGCGGTTTCTCTCTTTTCGACTCAATATCCTTTCTGGTATACGTGATGTACAGTTCCTCCCGTTTAAGATATTCACGCAAAAGCTTCTTCAGTTCCCCGCGAAGCCGTTCCGATTTCTCGAGCTTTTCGACTTGCTTCTTCAGGAAGCGCACGTGCGGAGCAATTTCCTTCCGAAGAGAAGCGACGTGTGCGACATTTTCGGCGGTGTGCTCAAGCTTACGCTGGCTCTCTTTTTTCTTGTACTGAAAAATTTTAAGACCGAGGGCGTCTTCTATCATCTCCCGACGTTCCCTAATGCTCGCAGAGAGCAAAACATCGGCTTCCCCCTGCGAAATAATATGATGCCCCGTTGAGCCGATATTCGCATGTGCAAGGAGCTCTACGATGTCTTTCAAGCGCACCCGAGTTCCGTTTATCAGGTAGTCATTGATGCCATCACGATATACCACGCGTTCAATCACCACTTCGTCAAAATCAATGTCAAAAAGCCGTGATTCGCCAACCGGAAAATTATTAAAAGTCGCTTTCACTGAAGCCCGATTGGCTCGTGGGGCCGACTGCGACCCGCCCCACATAAGGTCTTCTCCGCGCTTCCCGCGCATAGATTTAAAGGACTGTTCACCTAAGACAAATCTGAACGCTTCCGCGATATTTGATTTCCCCGAGCCATTCGGACCGACGATTCCGGCAATCGGTGACGCAAACGAAAGCTCGCTCTTTTTCGCAAATGATTTAAACCCCGAAAGTTCAATTCCTTTGAGATACATGAGATATAGCTTACAGCTTTTAGCTTAGAGCTTCCAGTCAAGATTTCCCGTTTGGTTTCGCTTACCACCCCTTCACTTTAAGCGCGTTCTGTGCCGCCTCTTGTTCCGCTTCTTGTTTTGAAGACCCTTTTCCTGACGCAACAAGTTCCGCGTTCAGATACACGCCAACGACGAATTCTTTGTTGTGGTCAGGTCCTTTCTCCTCAATAAGCTCGTATCGCGGAGTAATACCCGTATTTTCCTGGGCTCTTTCCTGAAAATTGCTTTTCGCGTCCTGCCAGAGACGTTGGGAGACAATGTCTTCAGTCAAGTCAAACAAGCTGTCTGCAATGAATTTTTGCGCCGCGTCATACCCTTGGTCGAGATAGAGTGCCCCGACAATTGATTCAAACGTGTTCGCGAGGATATATTGACGGGCGCGTCCCGTATCCTGTGCTTCACCCTTTGAAAGAAGGAGGTAGTCATTTATGCCAAGTTTGAGCGATGCATCTCCGAGCGTATTTGTATTAACGAGCGCAGCGCGGTACGCAGTTAAATCTCCTTCAGTCTTTTCGGGATATTTCTTGAAGAGGAAATCAGTTACGGCAAGTTCAAGAACCGCGTCCCCGAGAAATTCGAGCCGCTCATTATGCTCGAGTCCCGTTTCTTTGTGTTCATTAATGTACGAGCGGTGCGTAAACGCCTGCCGGAGGAGGTTCTTGTCGTTGAATGAGACGCCGAGCGTCGCTTCAAAATCTGAAATAGTGCGTTCCATATGGGTTATGCGTCTTTTTTTACCAATTGGTTAATCGCGTTTGTAATCACCGGAAGAATGTCGTCATAGAAATTAAGGTCAAGAATACTTGAGAGTTTGAACCACTTCGCGTCGTCAAGCCCGCCCTTACCCTCCGGAAGCGCGATATCTTTAAACGGAGCCTTGGCAAGGTAGTAGATAACCTGTTTGCGTATTTTCCCTTTCTCCGGCTGAGTCGCCACATACTCGTTCATGCCGAGTTTTTCACCTACATCGACATCAAGACCGAGTTCTTCCTTAATTCCGCGCCTGATACCCTTTTTGATTTCTTCATTCTCTTGTATATGCCCTTTCGAGAGCGTCCAGTGACCGAACACGTCGTGCACCAACGCAAGGTACGTTTCATTTTTGTCCACAGAATACACGACTGCACCGCCGAGACGTTCAATCGGCATATCTTCATACGCGATTTCCTTTCGCCTTTTTTTCTTGGAGACCTCGTTCTTTCCCGGTTCGCCAAGCTCTTTATACACCGCACCTAATACACCGTTTACAAATCGACCGCTGTTATCGCCGCCGAATGTTTTTGCGAGCTCAATAGCTTCGTTGATAGCGACTTTTGCGGGGACTTCCTCGCGGTCTGCAAACAGGAGTTCGGCGAGTCCAAGGCGGAGAATATTCCTATCTACGACTGATATCTTTTCAATCGGCCATTCCGGCGCTGCTTTTTCGATAATATCGTCAATGTCGGGCTGTTTCGCGATGACAGTGTTGAGAAGCTGTCTCATAAATGAAACGTCGCTCACACCAGGAGCGAATTCCTTAACGTTTCGCGACAGCACTTCTTCAAGGTCGGTCTTCTTGTTTTTTACACTGTCAAAATCGTACTCAAAGAGAGTTTGAAGAACAATACTTCTCGACAAGTGCCTGTTTGCCATATGAAAATAAAACTGTAAAAGAACTCTCTAATCGAACACGTCTCAAAAAATTATTTCTTTGAGAGTCCTTCAGGGGAAAGCGGCTTCACTTCTTCCGTTTCCGCCTCCGTCTTCCGCGATTCCTCCGCACTGCGTCCGCGCTCCTTCGCTTTCTGCTTCTCCGCCTTCTTAGCCGCCTTCAAGGCAACGTCAATGACCAAGCGGCCGCGATAGTGCCCGCACTCCGAACACATACGATGACGAAGGTGCTTTGCGCCGCAATGTGAGCACGTCGAAACACGCGGCTCTTCGAGTCCGTGATGACTCCGGCGATTGCCGGTGTGCGACCTATTGCTTCGCATTCGTACTGTCATACCCGATGATTATACAAATTCCTCTCTAAAAAGCAACAGAATGTTGCGCGTGAAAGACGTGGAAACTAAAAGGCGACGCTTTCGCGCCGCCCTCCCTGTTTGAACACCGGAAATTTTTCTTACGCTGCCCTGGACTGAAGCCTGAGCGAGCTCCGGAGTCTGTGTTCTATCCTGTTCGATATGACGTCAATGTCCTCTCGGACGAGAGAGAAACGTTTGCAGGCACCCTTAGGCGTCCAGCAATTAAGGGAACACTGACCGTTCTCCGAGCGTGAGCAAAATGCACAAATAGTGCCCTTGGGCACTTTTTTTGTACCCCCCGCCGACAGAATGTCGAGAATCTCCTCCGGTTTTTCGTACGTTAGTGCGACAAGTTGGTCATCCCCCCGATAGAAAGGATTGCCGTTTGTCTTCCTTGAAGGCACGTCATCCATTGTAGACCCCCACAGGTTAGAAGTTGCGACAGAACAAAACCTTCTACAGAGTAACGCTAAACATGCCCGTTGTCAAATCTTCAAAAAACTTTTCCTGTGGAGAACGCACGAGCCGTGCACGCGGAGACGTGCGTAGTGTTTTCTGGTTCCGTACCCCTTATGCGCGTCAAAGCCGTAGTGGGGATATTTCTTTCCAAGTGTCGACATTTTTCTATCGCGTGTGACTTTCGCGATAATAGACGCAAGCGCTATTACATGCTCTTTTTCATCCCCTTTTACAATCGTTCTCTGGTATACAAATCTTTGCGGCGCCGCAAGCCCCCCATCAAGAAGAACGAGACATGTGCGTGGATTAATACCTAACCTGGCAATGGAGCGATGGAGAGCGCGCCGTATCGCATACATAATCCCCTTTTCATCAATGACGCGGCTGCTTACCGACGAAGTGGTATAGTGTACTTTTCTCATCTTCCGTATTCGGGAAAACCACAGATTCCTCTGTTTCGGCGTAAGCTTCTTTGAATCCTTTACTCCTTTGAAATGCCTCCTGCCAAGCGTCCGAGGAATGCAGACTGCCCCCACCGTCACAGGACCTGCAATCGGGCCGCGCCCGACTTCATCTATGCCGATAATATAGCGGTGCGTTTTCATTTTCGTTTGACGCTTATTGTATAACAAAGTCGCACGAACATCATCGTGTTCGGGAATGATATACTGAAGGCATTACATTTTATTGAACATATGACCAGAAAGTTCATACATCTCCACACTCATTCTCATTTCTCCCTTCTCCAGGCGCTTCCGAAAATACCGGAGCTTGTTGCGGCGGCAAAAAAAGACGGGATGACGGCGCTTGCTCTTACTGACAACGGAAATCTCTACGGCGCGATCCAGTTCTATAAAAGATGCAGGGACGAGGGCGTAAAGCCGATTATTGGCATTGACGCGTACGTCGCGGCGCGCACGCGCCGCGATAAGGAGGCACGGGTTGATAATCGCTCCGCGCGGCTTGTTCTTCTCGCAAAAAACGAACGGGGTTATCGGAATCTGATACAGCTTGTTACGAAATCTTTCTTAGAGGGATTTTATTACAAACCGCGCATTGACCGCGAGCTCATTGAATCATACAAAGACAATCTTATTGCTATTATCCCGTCGTTTTCCGGAGAAACATCGCATGCGCTCAAAAACAACAATGCAAAAAAGGCGCAGGAAGCGCTTCTGTGGTACCAGAGCGTATTCGGAACGAATCTTTTCTTGGAAATTACCCATCATCCGGAAATTGAAGGCCATGAGGAGCTCATGGAAAAAATAAAGAAACTTTCAGAGGAGTGCGAGATTCCTCTTGTCGCAGCACATGATGTGTACTACATCAATACCGAAGACCGTCTGGCGCGCGAGACAATGCAGAAGATTCAAACCGGGACAGAGCTTACCGAAGAGAGAGAACACAGCAAAGACGATTTCTCTTTTATTTCACAAGAGAGGGCGCTTGAGTACTTTAAGGATACCCCTGAAGCACTTTTAAATACCGTAAACATTGCGGGAATGTGCGATATAAAGCTGAAACTCGGCACATGGGTGTTCCCTGAAGTTGACACGGCCGGACATACGACGCATGACGACGCGCTGAGAGAACTTGCCGAGAGCGGCATCAAGCGGCGAGGACTCAAAAAAACAAAAGAAATAACGGAACGGCTTGAGTATGAGCTCGGCATTATTAAAGCAAAAGGGTACGCGCCGTATTTTCTTGTTGTGGCAGACCTCCTCAATTACGCCCACAAAAAAGAGATTCTTACGACAATCCGCGGTTCGGTGGCGGGGTCATTAGTTACTTACCTCTCCGGAATTACCACTGTCAATCCTCTCGAGTACAAACTTCCGTTTGAACGATTCCTGAATCCGGAACGGCCGTCGGCACCCGATATCGACATGGACTTTGCCGACAATCGCCGAGACGAAGTCATCCAGTACGCAAAAGAAAAGTACGGCGAGGATAAGGTTGCCCAAATCGGCACATTCGGAACGATGATGGCGCGCGGTGTCGTGCGCGATGTTGCGCGCGCGCTCGGACACGCGTATGCTCTCGGCGACCGAATCGCAAAGCTCATTCCTTTCGGCTCTCAAGGGTTTCCCATGACTATCAAGCGGGCGTTTGAGCTTATCCCCGAACTCAAGGAGCTGTACCAAAAGGAAAAAGAGGTAAAGGAGGTCATCGACCTTGGAAAAAAAATAGAGGGTAGAGCGCGGCATATTTCCATCCATGCCGCCGGAGTCGTTATTGCTCCCCGCCCACTCACTGATTTTGTCCCCCTTCAGTACGACCCGAAAGGAGGAAAAATTATCACGCAGTACGACATGCACGCCGTTGAAGACGCGGGGCTCTTGAAATTCGATTTCCTCGGGCTTAAAAACCTTGCCATCCTCGCTGATGTGGTAGAGCGCGTAAAGGCAATTTATAACATTGACATCGATATCGAACGCATACCGTTTGACGACAAAAAAACATTCGAAATGCTCGCGCGCGGAGAGACGATGGGGCTTTTTCAGCTCAACGGTTCCGGTATGACACACTTCCTTAAGGAACTGAAACCGACGTCAATCTATGACATTAACGCGATGGTGGCGCTCTATCGGCCAGGACCGATGGAGTCCATTCCGTCATACATTGAGCGAAAGCATAATCCAAAGCTTGTTGATTATCTCGACCCCCGCATGAAAGACATCCTTTCCCAGTCCTATGGCGTTATTACGTACCAGGACGACGTGCTTCTCATCGCAATTCACATTGCGGGCTACTCGTGGCTCGCGGCAGACACGCTCCGGAAAGCCATGGGGAAAAAGATTCCCGCAGTGATGGAAGCGGAAAAGGAAAAACTCATTAAGGGTGCCATTGAGCACGGTATGACGGAAGAGAAAGCGGAGAGACTGTGGAAACTTATTGAGCCGTTCGCGGCATACGGATTCAATAAAGCCCACGCTGCAAGTTACGGACGTGTCGCGTATCAGACCGCGTACATGAAAGCGCATTACCCCGTCGAGTACATGTCGGCAGTGCTCTCGGCGGATTCCGGCGATGTCGAGAAGATTTCGGAATCAATTATCGAGTGTGTACGCATGGGAATTGATGTGCTCCCGCCTGACATTAACGAAAGCTTCGGATATTTTTCCGTCGTTCCCGCGAAAAATCCAAAAAATGTGAAAATTCGTTTCGGACTCTATTCCATCAAGAATTTCGGTGAAGGAATCGCTCAAAGCATTATTGACGAGAGAAAGAAAAATGGGGCATATGCCTCAATTGCCAACTTCCTTGAACGCGCGCAGAACAAGAATCTGAATCGAAAGACGCTTGAAGCGCTTATCAAGTCAGGAGCACTTGACCAGTTTGAGGAGCGCGGAGCAATGCTTCAGAGCATTGAATCGCTTCTTGCCTACTCGCGGGAGTCCGGCGAAACACGCGGCAACCAAGACTCTCTTTTCGGTGAAGCGGGCGAGAGACATGATACGCTCACACTCCCCAAAACAGAGCCTGTGGATCTCTCGCAGAAGCTTATGTGGGAAAAGGAACTGCTTGGCCTCTATGTGTCCGGACATCCTCTTCAGAAATTCAAACATATGCTTGAAAAGCAGCGCGACATTGAAAAGACTAAAAAAGAACTTCGAGAAGGCATGCCCGCAGTCGTATACGGAATTATTGAGGAGGCGCGACCAATTCTGACCAAGAAAGGAGAGCAAATGTCATTTGTGCGAATTGCCGATTTCAGCGGAAACATAGAAGTTGTTATATTCCCAAAGCTTTACGCACAGCACAAAGAATTCCTTTCTCCCGAAAAATGTATCGGGGTCAAAGGGCGGCTCTCCGCACGAAACGGCGAAGTCGGCATTGTCGCGGAAGCTCTGAAAGCATTGTGAAAAGATAATTGCATGATTGCAAGATGACCGGCATTATGGAATATTTAAAAACATTGAAGAAGGTAGTATAGTCCTATAATGAATAAAAATACGCCTCAAGAACTCCAGGACCACGACCACCGCAAAATCGGGAAGGAACTTGACCTTTTCACGTTCTCCGACCTTGTGGGTTCGGGGCTTCCACTGTGGACTCCACGCGGAACGCTCATCCGGCAAGAACTTGACCGTTATGTATGGGAACTTCGCGCGCGCTATGGTTATGAACGCGTCACCATCCCTCACATTACAAAGCGAGACCTCTATGAAACATCGGGGCATTGGGGAAAGTTTGGAGATGATTTGTTCAAATTTTCTTCGCGAGAAGGGCGCGAGTACGCACTCAAGCCAATGAACTGTCCACATCACACGCAGATATTTGCGCGCCGACCGATGAGTTATCGTGAGATGCCGCAAAGATACGCCGAAACAACGATGGTATACCGAGACGAGCAATCCGGAGAACTCGGAGGATTGACGCGCGTCCTATCGATTACTCAAGACGATAGCCATGTTTTCTGCAGGACACCCCAGATAAAAGAAGAGTTTATGCACATTTGGGATATTGTTGACACGTTTTACCGAACATTCGGTTTTACTCTCAATGTACGGCTTTCTTTCCATAACCCGAACACCCCTGAAAAATATATAGGGACTCCGGAGGTGTGGAAAAATGCTGAGAATGCGCTCCGCGAGATAGCGAGGGAGCGCGGCGCAGATTCTATTGAAGTGTTGGGAGAGGCGGCATTATATGGTCCAAAACTTGATTTCATGGCAACCGACTCAATTGGAAGAAAGCACCAAGTCGCAACCATTCAACTCGACCTTAATCTTCCAGAGCGTTTTGACCTGACGTGCATAAACGAACGAGGAGAGCGAGAGCGTATAGCCATCATTCACAGCGCCATTATGGGATCTATTGAGAGATTTACCGCCGTTTTGCTAGAGCATCTTAAAGGAGCCTTTCCGCTCTGGCTCTCGCCGGTGCAGGTCGTGGTTCTTCCTATCACCGAAAAACACATCGGGTATGCGCGCGAAGTCACAGAGGCACTGAAGAGCAAGAGACTCCGTGTTGACATTGACGACAGTTCGGAGACGCTTGGGAAAAAAATACGTTTAGTTAAACTAGAGAAAACTCCTTATTTCGTGGTTATCGGGGACGAAGAAGTGGAGAGTAAACGAGTGACGCTTGAGAGCCGCGATAGCGGTAAGATAGGCGCAATCGCCCTTGACGCACTCATTGAACGGCTTGCGGCAGAAGTTGAATCAAAAAAATAACACCGCTAAGTTCTCCTCCTCTCTCGCGCGTACTCCACGGCGCGCAGGAGTGCCATCTTCGCGCTCGTGTGTTGCGTGAGATAATTCTGGTCAATGCCTGTTGAGAGAATATGAATCAGTCGCTCAATATCTTTGTTGTTCCACCTTTCAAAACTATCTTCAATAGACTCGTCGCTCAATGTCTCATTCTCGCCGATGCGGCGGCAGTAGAGACGGTCAAGTTCGCAGAGCATGCGCACCAACACTTCCGGCATGTCCTGCTTCTCTGCTTTATACGCCTGCATGATGTCGAGCACCCGATTGGTATCTCCATGAACGACAGCTTTAATCAACTGGGCGGACGAAGATTCTCCTGTTTCCGTTCTTGTTTCTTTCCCTTCAACACCCGCCCGTAGCGCACCGAGCGTGGGAGCAGGACGCGAAACAAAAGTCTCCCTTTCCGAAACGGCACTATTCACGTTTGATGAACGTTTCAGTTCAAGTCGAGGCGAAGTGCCGTCAGGTCCGGTTTCGAGTATCAGCGTGTCGCTTGCGTAAGACATTCCCTTATCTGGAGCACCATTTTCGAGCGGAGAGGTGAGCATGTCGGATAGTGCATTGTCAAAGCTGTCGTTATTGTCAGGGACATATTCAGCATGCTTCTCCTCATGTACTCGGACTGTTTCTCCCGCACTAAACACATGCTTTAAAGTATAGAAAAGCTTTGCACCGAACTTTCGAGTAAGTAAAAGGTATGCCAAAAAACCGCTCCAGAGCATGAGCACAAGCCAGTAAAGACCCGTAACAATCGGGCCCGCTTTAAAGCCGGTATACGGAATCTGGCTTAAGGTAATAAACGCAAGCGGCTGTTCGGAAACTCCCGGAAGAGAATCTACAGAGACGCTCGGGGCATTAAGACCTCCCGCTCCGCCGGTGCCTCCCGGGCCGCCGGACGAACCGCTATCACCGGAACTGTCGCCTCCTGAATCCCCTCCTCCGTCACCTGCATCGCCCGCATCTCCTGCATCACCTGCGTCGCCTCCTGCGTCGCCGCTACCTCCACCTGCGCCTCCAGAGCCGCCACTACCTCCACCAGGAGCACCCGCGCCGGAATCACCGGAAGAGTCGCCTCCCCCATCACCTGCTCCTGCACCGTCGCCGGCAGAGTCTCCTCCAGAGTCCCCTCCTGAGTCACCACCTGAATCTCCTCCTGAATCCCCTCCAGAGTCACCGCCGGAATCTCCACCCGAATCACCCTGAGCAAATACATGATTGATGCTGAAACCAATCGGCTTGTGATTTTGAATTAATTTATAGTCAGGGGTTGTGTGAAAAAAAGAAAAAAAGAAAACAACAGAAGAAATGGAAACGGCAACAATCTTACGAAGGAATCGTCTCATGAGCAATGAAATGTTTTTTTGAGTTTTTTTAATATGCTGAGACATATTATTTGTATAAAAAGTGTTGGAACACGGCTCACACGCGAGCCGCGTTCCACACTTTAAGCGATGCCGTCGCTAGCTTTGCGGCGGCACCTTTGTGTTCAACCGAGTCGCGGGGTATTTCGGTTTCCCCTGCGAATCGATGTCTTCGCCCGGCTTGGTGAAATATTTTTCGCTCGGATTATTGTACTCGAGTTTCACCCCCGGCTTTGAAGACCAGATCTTGACGAAGTGTTTGCTCGTCAGAGCGTCTTGCGACACCCAGAGCGTCCCTTCGCCATTGTGCGTCCGGAGGACGGGATTTATTTCCCCGTTTTGCGAGGATGTTTCTTCGCGCTTCGTGACTTCGCCAGTCTTCGTGGTGCCGAAAAGCACGACGCGCATATTCGGCTTGAGTCCCCGAAGCCCCACGGTAATGGGAAATTCGCCGACGTGGAGCGCCCCTTCCTTGTAGAGACTTTGACGAATATCGTCCCTGCTGTTGCTGCTCCCCCAAACCATGCCTTGGGCTGGTCCGACGTTCTGCCAGACGCAGAGCTTATAGGCGATGAAACCCTCGCGAGCCTCACCTTGAGAACATTTGTCGGCACGTACGATAGAATCAACCGCCGTCGCGCATGCACCGAGGGTGAGCAATCCCGCCAGAAGTACGCTGAAGAGCGGTGTCAGGTTGAGGACACGCTTCATGACGCTCCTCCTGTCTTTGCCGTCCTCAGCGCCCAATTCACGCAACGCTCGGGTTTCACGAGGATGTACTTAACGTTCTCGTGAACGAAAACGTACTCGCGCGTTGACGCCCCCTCTTGGAAAGCGACTTCAACACAGCGTTTGAGCTTTTTCTTTTTGTCCTTGCCGCCACGTCCGTAGACCATGACGTCAAGTGTGTCCCCCTTCTTAAGCGAGCCGCTTGTGCCGCTGTCTGCCTTCGCGAGCTCGAGAAGTTTCTTTGCCACCTCATCGGGAAGCTTCATTTCTTTCTTGATGAGGTCCATCGCGTCAGAGAGGCCTTCCGGGTCCTTATTTGTCGGGTCGAACCACGGATCGTGCCCGTAGCTCTTCCAGACGAACGGACAGGATTGCGGTTTCTCCGCGCCGGGTGTCGTGACTGTTTTGACCGCACTGTCCGAAAACTCGACAGGCGGCGGTCCGTCTTTACCCGACGGAAGGTGTTCCGTCGAGGCGGAACGCCACGGTTGCGCGTCCCCTTTGCCGTTAACCGAGAAGTCTGGGCAATTGCCGACGCATGTGCCGGCAACGGAATTGTTGCCGGCGAACGAACACGCGCCAAGCGTGAACGAAGCCGCAACCATGAAAGCAAGCGCTTTCAGAGTACTCTGGACCATTGTGATGTCCTTTCTTGTCTGTTGGGTTGGCCAGGTTACGTGTTAAAGAACTAACGAACACTCCCTACTTAGAGAGTTATCTGCTAACGAAATTATATCGCAAGCACATAACTCCCCGCGTAATCCGCTTCAACCACGTACCGTTCGCTCTCCGCGCCGAACGAATTGCAGGTTGAGAGCGTCAGTTTTCTCACACCGCGCCGGATGTCAACCTTAATCTCGTCTGCTTCCGCAAGCGTTACGCTCGTAACGCGATACACATATCGTGTATTCTCTGAGTCAACAAATATCTCGTCTCTGTACGCAAGTTTGCCGAGATTGTTAAATGTTTGATAATTTTTGTTTATAACGTTCGGCAGAAAGCTCGAGTGCCCAAAGAGGAAAATGTTCGCGTCCTCTTCTAACGTTCCTGTACCCGGGTAATGCACCGCTCCACGGCTCAGTGCCCGGTCAAGCACTTCAATGTCGCGGCTTTCGGGATTTTCAACACGAGCGTCTATGCCAACTTTCGGGATCGTAATCCGAACAGGCTCTCCTAATTCCCCATGTTGCACAACCTCGGATGTTTCGGCATACGCGCTTGTTACCGGCGTGTGTGCGGATGTAGGAGTGTACTCGGGAACAAATCCAATCAAGAAGAGAATTAAGAATGACAAAAAGAACATGAGCAGAAATAAATACAGGAACTCCCACTTCTGCTTAAACAGAATAGTCGCGTGTGTTGTGAAGCTAGAGCCGTTACGTATCATGTCTCTGGGCTGTACCTTTGTACACTACGTTTGTAGATTTGTCAAATTGCGAGTTTTCTTCTTTTTACTACCTACACGATATCATAGACGACACGTTGACATTTTTATTTTCATGTGCTACACCTATCGGGTATGAATCATCCGGGAGAACAAGTAAAAGAAATCGCCATCCGCAGCTTGGCGGTAGTTGGCTTTCTCGCCGTACTCTCTCTCGGGCTCTGGGGAACGGTTCAAGTCGTCAGATTGACGCCAGCCATCTTTTCTTCCCTTGCAGCTGTTACGACAACGCTCACATCGGTGTTCATCCCCCGGCATGAGGAAATTACTATCAATACTCCGGATTCTCTTATCCTTACCGGCAATGTTTTTGAATTG
Organism: Candidatus Kaiserbacteria bacterium; assembly: GCA_016186705.1. Classification (GTDB taxonomy): domain Bacteria; phylum Patescibacteriota; class Minisyncoccia; order Phycocordibacterales; family JABMNX01; genus JABMNX01. Next base: position 45,193 of record JACPLB010000004.1, read on the forward strand.
ACGTGGTCCTACCGCAACAAGCCTGTGAACGTTCTGTACACGTTCAGCTACGCATGCGAGGAAGGATTTTCTTTTGAACTGTCAAACAACGGCGGGGTGTATGAAGCGGTACCGTGCGATGCTCCGTTCTCTTTTACAAGCGATACCGACGTGCTCCGTCTTATTCCCCTCTCAAAGGACAAGAGACTCATCGAAGTACCGGTAATTATTTCTTCGGTGCGCGAGAGCGGAGATATTGCGGCGTCGCGGGAGCTCACGTTAACCATTGCTAACGAATTCTCTTCCGAAAGCGGCTCAACGAAAAGTACAGGGGCGGGACAGGCTGCTTCTGTTGCCGCAGGAGAACGCACTGACACGATTTTTCCCATCACTGACAGCAGGACGACATCAAATCCGCTCGGAGAGCCGGATCTTACTGTGAGCGCTCTAAGAATCGGCATTATCAATAGTGAAAACGAGTTTGTGCCGGCAGATTCAGTACGCGTGAGTGACCGCGCTGCCGTTCGATTTGAAGTAAGCAATATTGGCACAAAAACATCTGACAACTGGACTTTTAACGCCGTACTCCCGACATTTCCCATGCATATTTTCCATTCAACGTCCCAACAGACACTCGCGCCGGGAGAGAGAATTGAATTTACGCTTGGATTTGACCAACTCAACAAAAACCTCTCCGAAGGAGTTGTGACGATTAACGTCGACCCGACATACAGCATCAAGGAAGCCAGTGAAGAGAACAATGTTAGGCAAATAACCTTTGTGATTTCCAAATAAGGCGCGATTTTCTGCTTTAAATATCGAGATTCGCTTGCTTCGCGTTTGACTGGATGAACGACTTACGTGACGCGACGTCGGTTCCCATAAGAGTGTCGAAGATAGTATTCGCTTCCTCGGCGTCTTCTATCGTTACCCGCTTCAAGACGCGGCGCGCCGGATCCATGGTCGTCTCCCACAGCTCTTCAGGATTCATCTCGCCAAGCCCTTTGTATCGCTGGATATGAGTCCGAGGCGCCGTTGTTTTCTTTTCGACATCAGCGCTGTCGCCAGTATCCTCTTCAACTTCTACGCCGCTTGAAACCTCGTCAATGGGGAGCTCTTCTTTTCCGAGAAGTTTTATTTTATCGTCATCGGAGTACGCGTAAAATACCTCTCGTCCCTTTTTAATTTTATAGAGTGGCGGCTGAGCGATATACAGATACCCTCCGTCAATAACAGGACGAAAGTAACGATAAAAAAGAGTGAGGAGAAGGGTACGGATGTGCGCGCCGTCGACATCCGCGTCCGTAGCGATAATAACTTTATGATATCGAAGTTTTGTAATATCAAATGTGTCGCCGATGGCAGTGCCAAGCGCGACAACCAAAGCTTTTATCTCGTTTGACGAGAGCATTTTGTCGAGACGTGCACGCTCAACATTGAGAATTTTCCCGCGGAGCGGGAGAATTGCTTGTGTGCGACGGTCCCGCCCCTGTTTTGATGAGCCGCCGGCGGAATCCCCCTCGACAATGAAAAGTTCCGATTCTTCGGCGCTTTTCGTCTGACAATCCGCGAGTTTGCCGGGAAGCGTCATGCCGTCAAGAGCGCCCTTGCGCAATACGCTGTCTTTTGCCGCCTTCGCCGCCTTTCGCGCCTTGAGAGCGAGTACTGCCTTTGCGAGAATCATTTTTGCGTCATCCGGATGCTCTTCAAGAAATGCCCCAAATGCTTCGCTAAAGACGCTCTCGACTGCGCCGCGCGCCTCGACGCTTCCCAGTTTCCCCTTCGTTTGACCTTCAAATTGGATCTCCGCCATTTTTATCAACACAACCGCGGTCAGCCCTTCAAGCACGTCTTCTCCGGTAAACGCTTCCCCGTTACCTTTTGCTCCGCCATTTCTTTTCGTGTAGCTGTTGAGAGTGCGGGTAAGCGCGGTTTTAAAGCCGGTGACATGTGTGCCCCCTTCCGCATTATAGACATTGTTTGCAAACGCAGAGATTCGTGAAGATATATCGTCAACGTATTGGAGAGCAATTTCAACGGAAACGCCGTCCGCTTCTTTCTCAATGTAAAAAATATTTTTATGAACCGGTTTCTGGTGCCGATTTTGAAACTTTACGAGCGAGAGAAGCCCTCCTTCAAAATAAAACGACATTGACGGACATTCAATGTCAAGGGCTTTAAGGAAGAGGGTATTGTCTTCATCAAAGGTCTTCTCTGATGCGCGTATATCAAGAATTGTGATGCGCAGTCCCTTGACGAGATACGCTTGCTGGCGAAAGTGGGAGATTATTTTATTCCAGTCAAAAATAATTTCCTTGAAAACCGCAGGGTCCGGCTCAAAAGTAATGACGGTTCCGGTTTTATCTGACGCTTTTACTTTTTTGACTTTCGCTTTGGTTTTTCCGCCGTCAGCATACTCTTGCAGATACATACCGCCGTCCCGATGTACAATCGCTTTCACGTGCTTTGAGAGCGCGTTCACCACGGAAACACCGACTCCGTGAAGACCTCCGGAAACTTTATATCCTTCTCCGCCGAATTTCGCGCCGGAGTGGAGCGTCGTCATCACCGTCTCAAGCGCCGACACTTTTGTTTTCTTGTGCGTGTCAACCGGAATGCCGCGCCCATTGTCGGCAACGCGAACCCGATTTCCCTGAAGAAGCGCGACTTCAATATGATTGGCAAATCCTCCCATCGCCTCGTCCCGAGAATTGTCAAATACTTCCCACACGAGATGATGCAAGCCATCGAGACCGGTTGTCCCGATGTACATGCCGGGGCGTCTACGGACGGCTTCAAGCCCCTCAAGCACCGTAATGTCCTCGGCTTTGTAACTGCCTTTATTTTTCACTTTATTTTTCGTAAGAGTGCTCTTTTTTGCTTTCTTTTCAGCCATTTTTTGCAAAAAAATTAAAAAGAGGAGGGTGTCCTCAGTGCTCTAAGTATAACAAAAAACACACCCGAAATAAAGGAGTTTTGCTTGCCTGTTTCGGCAGACAGGTGAATTGAGGAAGTCAAAATAGCTATGTTTAAAGCCGTGAAAAACGCCACATACCGCCTGTGGCATTTTTATCCCCCGCTCACTCCGCGCTTATCGGACTTCAAACCCTTTGTTTTGATGAAGCGACGTAGTTACGCTCTCCATAATTTCATTTACTTCCTTGTCGGAAAGTGTCTTTTCACTGGATTGAAATACCAACTGAAACGCGTAAGAGACGCGCTTGTCTTTCTTGTATTCGTCAAAAAACGATATGCGTACGAGAAGATTCCCCGCATGCTCTTTTATGCGGCTTTCAAGTTCCTGTGCATCCACTTCTTCAGGCGCCCATACGGCAATGTCCCGAAGGACAAACGGGTAGATCGAGAATGGGCGGTACGAGAAGCCTTCGTGCTCAAAAATGTCTTCATAAAACGTCGGTTCGGGAAGTGCGTCGAGCACTACGTCAAGATTACACTCACATACACCGCCTGACCATACGCCTCCTAAGACAATCCCGAGTTCTGATGAGAGAGCTTGTACGGCTTTTTCCGCATTTTCTTTTGCGCTCGAGCCGATACATAGAGCTGTATATTCTTTCAGGTGCTCCGTACTGCCCTTAAAAATCTTGCCGATTTCAAATAAGTTAACGTCGTTTACGCCGAAGAGCGGCAGATTTTTTTGATTGCGCGCAATACCCTCTTCCACTCCGTAGTGCAATCCATCGCGCAGAAATGATTTATCGCCGGCAAGCGGGTTTTCAATTTCTATCTGCCCAAAATTCCTCATTGAGTACGTATACACTTCTGTAAAGCCCCTGTCAGTAAGAAAGCGGCGAATTTTTTCTGCGTAATAGAAACTCTTGTTTATGTCCGGCTGTATGCTGTTTTGTTCCGGAATCAGAGCGGGAATATTTTGATACCCGTAGATTCTCCCGATTTCTTCAATAAGGTCTTCTTTAACACGCACGTCCAAACGCTCAAATGGAATCTTAACGACATAGCGTTTTTTGTTGTCGGTCATCCGGCGGTAACCGATAATGTCTTTATATTGCTTTGAATCTGATATTTTCTCTTCAACGACCATCCCCTGCTCGCGAGCGGCGTGTATCATGTTCTCTTCGCCGATATATAACGCACAGTGGTCGACTCCTTCGGGCACTGCGGTGCCTTTCATGTATCCCACTGTCTCGTATCGTACAGCTCCCGTTTTGCTATTAAAGAAAATGAGGTCTCCTGGCTGGATATCTGAAGCACCAACGGGCATCCCGTATGCATACTGGTCAATTGATACACTCGGTAGCGCAACGCCGCCCTCAACAAAAAGATAATTGGTAAATGAGGAACAGCTGAATTGTTTTCCGTTGTCATATCGAATTGCCCCAATCGGCGTATATGGTATGCCCTTCAGAGAGGGGGCGAGCGAAAGCACTTTTTCAATCGGAGAGACCTTTTCATAAACATATCCAAGAGAAGTGAGTGTCTTTTCAATTTCTTTTGCTGTGATTGACGCACCAAGGAGTTGATTTACTTCGCTAAGCGACATTCCGACTTTATACTGCATGGTCATCCGTTTCGGATACGCATCAACGTATCCCTCGACGTCCCCTCCCGCGATTTCAAGTATGAGATTTACCGCTTCGGTAATGCCGTAGTAGGCAAGCTCCGGCGCAAGCTCGTTTTCAAAACGTATTGACGCGTCGGTGCGAATTTCAAAATGGCGCGACGTTTTGCGGATGCTTGTCGGATTAAAGTTCGCCGACTCAATAATAATATCTTCCGTTTTTTCATCAATGTCGGCTGTAACACCTCCCTTTACCCCGGCGATGCCGAGAGGAAGACCGGAGTGTCCGTCAGCAATAAGGAGATGGTCGGGAGAGAGTGTGTGCTCTTCCCCGGAAAGCAGAGTTATCGTCTCTCCCTTCTTTGCGCTGCGGACAATAATATGCATTCCATTTTCCTCCGCGAGCTTCCGCGCGTCAAACGCGTGGAGGGGTTGACCAAGAGAAAACATAACATAATTAGTCGCATCAACGACATTGTTGATGGATTTTTGACCAATACTTAGAAGTCTCTCTTGAAGCCATTGCGGAGATGGAGCAATGCGCGCACCGCGGATAACCCCAGCCATGTAGCGGCGGCACATGAGCGGGTTTTCAACGGAGACCGAGAGCGTGCGTGACAAAGGAAGCTGTTTTTCCTTTTCGCGCATCACATCTTGCTTAAGCGGCATGTTTAAAAGTACGGAGAGTTCTCGCGCAACACCGAGATGCGACAGACAGTCGTGTGTTCGATTCGGCAGAATGTCTATATCAAAGATAGTATCATCTCCGATCTTCTCTACATGCTCCACTTCAAAAGCATGGAACGTGAGCGTGTCCGCGACCATCTCGGGAGACGGGAGTTCTTTTTCAAAATACGATTGCAGCCAGCGATAACTTGCTTTCATAAAAAATCAGAATTGATTTATAAATCGCAAATCACCCGTATGGAAAAGTCGAGCGTCATCGATGCCGTATTTCAGCATGCCGAGCCGTTCAATGCCGGCGCCGAACGCGAATCCTTTCCACTCCCGTGGGTTAATTCCCGCGGATTCAAGGACTTTCGGATGCACCATGCCTGCCCCCATGATTTCAATCCATTTCCCCGAAAGGCGTTCCGGCGCATTCGTACCCGTTAAGCGCATGTCAACTTCAACTCCCGGCTCGACAAACGGGAAATAGCTCGGACGGAACCTGATTTCAACGGCGCTTCTGAAGAACTTCTCGAAGAAAATTTTGAGTGTGCCGCGGAGGTGCGCGAGCGCGACATCCTTCCCCACCATAAGTCCTTCCAGTTGGTAAAACTGGGCTTCATGCGTCATGTCGGTTGCTTCGTGCCGATATACTTTCCCCGGTGCGATAATCCGAAAGGGCGGTGTGTGGGATTCCATATAACGAATCTGTACGGGAGACGTATGCGTCCGGAGGAGGTGCTTTGCGCTGTGCGGCTTGAGCCAGAAAGTATCCCACATGTCGCGCGACGGATGGTCGGCGGGAATATTGAGGGCGTTAAAATTGTAGTGTTCGGTTTCAACTTCCGGTCCCTCCGCGAGCGCAAAGCCCATATCGTAAAAAATCGCGTTGATTTCGCGAATCATTCTTGTTATCGGATGAATGTGCTCCTTGGAAGAAGACGAGGTATTCTGCGTCGCCATAGGCATGATTATACGCAAAAATAAGCCGCGACAAAAGGCGCTACAGCGCGACTCTGAATAAACGTTCCTCTCCCGTTATGAAAATAGCGTCTCCGAGAACGCGCACTCGAGCATCTTTCCCAAGGTAGAGCGGTTTTATATTTCTTGGAATACGCGGGTCAATCTCGGTAACGTGAATTCCTTCAGGCGTTTTTATGACAACGAGTTCGTTTGAGTTCGGATAGAAATCAAAGAAATCTATCGAAGTCTTGTTAATGCGAATCTCCTTGTCGCATCGGAGTCCTTCGCAAAAGTATGAGGGAGCATTCCCTCTATCGCTTACCCAGCGCGCGAATACGCCGTCCCCCTCCCGCCACAAAACGATGTCTCCTTTCTTTTTTATATCCGTTATACGCCTCCCTTGCGTTGAGGTGGCGAAAATGCCCGGTATATCGTAGAGAGAAATACTCGTTGCTGTCGTGCTTGTAGCAAAAAGCGCCTGTATAGAAACGTATTCCTGATTCCCTACACTTCCATTTCTCTCCGCACTCACGGGAAGAATGTCTTCAAGAGGAACCTCCTGCGGAAGAATGAACGCTGACGCCTCAACGACATGCTGAGGCTTTACTTCAAGCACCTTCTCCCACTTGAGGAACCCGTCTTTCTCAACCGCAACGTGGTACACGCGAGGGGTGAGGTCCTGAAGAAAAAATCCGTTTTTGAGGATACTCGCTCTCTTTATGAATTTCCCGTTTAAGAAGAGACGCGCTCCCGGTTCATTGAGACCGATGTAAATGCCTCCGGTTTTGACGATGGTAAAATGTTCCCCCACTCGATAGCCGGCGGAGTAGAGTACTGTCACGGGAACAAGCACCACAAAGAGAAGTATGAGAAGCACCAAGTACGTTCTCCTGACATTTTTAGAAAGCGGTTTCATCACAGACTACTATACCCCGTGAGATACATGACGCCAAACGGGCGCAGGTACTTTTTTATTGGCGATTCAACACAGGTTCAATACCTCGGGACTTGCCCCGCATTTTGCGGGGATTGCCCCGATAAACCTTTACTATGCTATCCCGCCTGGCACGCCTTGAAATGTCAGTCTGCCAAAGACTTCGTGTATTTGGGAGTCACCCAAAAACCCATGTACTTTCCGAACATGAGCCGTGTCTGAGCGTCAAGACCCGGAATGGCGCTGAATACTATCATGGTAACGGGTACGAGTATCCATTGTGCCAGCATCCCGATATATTTTGTTCGGGCGTGATGCGCCGGTCGTTTTGGAAGGAGCGCGGTTGATATGATTGCGGAGACAATCAATCCGCCCATGGCGAGTGTGAGAAATGTCCGCGCGACAATAGGAAGATTGTACGAAAGAATGGTCGTGCTGAATTCGCGTCCGCCGACGAGAAGCGGGAGCCAGCCGAGCGAGAAGAGTACTATCGGATGAGTCGCGAGCGACCAGAATCCTTCAATTTGCACCCACGCAAGGCGCAACTTCTTGAAAAAAGGAAATTTTTTGTTTTTTATCGAGTGATAGAGAATGTACGGAACGTTTTCAACGCCGTACGTCCAGCGCCTATTTTGCCTATAGATGTTTTTAAACGTCTGCCATGTTGTCTTGGCAAGATTCGCGTCCATTGAGACTGGGTACGAAATCGGCACCACGCGGTAATCCCCGTTGTGCGCGAAAAGCAGATTCCAATAAATGCGCGAGTCTTCGCTTACCATGTTGCGTTGCCAATAGCCGACTTCATGGAGTGCCTTGAAACTAACCGCGTGCGACGAGAACGTGGCAAGTTTCTCCGGACGTTCCTGCTGTATCATCTGCCAAAATGTGCCTGACGTCGCGGCAACTCTTGAAAATGACGGGGCTTCCCAAATATTGTTGTTGTAGAGCGGCACCGGCTGATATGACGCCTTATGGGGCTCTTCCGTGGTTAAGAAATACCACATGAGGCATTCAAAATACTGCGGATAGACTATCGTGTCTATGTCAAATGCAGAAACAATCACGTCTTCGTAGGAAATGCCTTGAGGGTCAAGAATTCTGACGCGAGCCGTTTCCGCCGCATGTGCGATATTCGACCCCTTGCCGGCTGTGTCGCCGGGAATATCTTTCGGGTGAACGGAGATGAGCATATGCCCAAATATCGGGTTGAATTTCTCAACAAGGCGCTCCGCAATGCGCCGTGCTTCATTCCCTGCTCTTTCTTCCGGAGCAAGAACGACAATCATGCGTTTTCTATTTCCATTGACCTCTGAAAGCGCTTTGACTGTGCCGCGTACCGTCTCATAATTTTCTCTGTCATACGGGAGGAGCACAAGGTGCCAGAGGTAGTCGTGCTTCAATCGAGAGAGTAGGAGCGTCCAGTCGGTCTTTATATTATGGGTAAGGCGTCTCCAATTGTGCCGCACGTGAATGGAAAGGTACACGGTTTTCAGAAGCCAAAACAAGGAAAAAGCAATAATGAGGTATGCCGCTGTCGCGGGAGCAAAGAACGAGAGGAAGACGACCCCGCCGAGAGTGAGCCAGGAAAGAAATCCGGGGAAAATCTCAAAGAGGCGGTATACAATGCGGTCTGTGCCGTGTAACTCGTGTGCTTTCCCGACATGAAAATCGTGCGGCAGATACAGTTCCCCTGTTTTCTCCATGAGCCACCCGTCGGATTCGAACCGACGACCTACGGTTTACAAAACCGTTGCTCTACCAACTGAGCTAGGGTGGCGTTACGCAGTTTTTAGCTGTTAGCTTTTAGCTTATATGGCTTAAGGTTATAGGACGTTAGGTGACAAGGATACGATTTTTCTTGAGTGCTCCTCTGCGCTCTGCAACCGTGCGCTTATTCTATAGCATCTCTTGAAGGATTTTCAAGGTTGCGTTTGTGCTCTGAAACTTTTCTTAGAAATTCAGATTGGGTAACTCCTTTTTGTATATCCCGTTTGCCTCTCAAGTATTCAAGGAGCCGAATGACTCTTTTTTCTACCGCTTTAAGTACGCTGAGCATAAAGAGCGCGAGGCGATGCGCAACAGTATGATACATCCGTGCAAAAGCAAGGTGTCCGAACACCGGCATGCGTGTGCGTACATACGTTTGAACGCGACGTACAAATTCATCAAGACGTGCGCGTTGAATGTTGAAGAGCCGTGTTTCCTGTTGTATCTCCCACATACGGAAACCGACAAGTGAAACGACCCCTATGAGTGAAAAGAAGAAGATGCCCACGCTGAACATACGCTGTTTAATTTATAGACTATAGCGGGAAAAGTGGGAAATTTTTATCCGTTCGCCGAATTTCTGCGTTGCTGATTCTATCAGGTCGTTTACCGTCAGATGTGGGTCTTTAATAAACTGCTGTGTAAGGAGCGCTTGGCCTTTGCTTTCTTCACCTGTCTCTTCCGGAGGCAGGGCCGCTACCTGCATCGCGATATCACGCGCGAGCGCCACGAACTCATCGTTCTTCGCGACAAAATCAGTCTCGCATGAAAGCACGACAAGCGCTCCGACCTTCTTGGTGGTGTGGATGTACGCTTCAACAACGCCGGAGTTGAGCTCGCGATTTGATTTCTTTGCGGCGATATCGCCTCCTTTTTTGCGCAAGAGCACTTTTGCTTTCTCCATGTCTCCGTCCGCCTCCTCAAGCGCCGCCTTGCACTGCATGACTGACACCCCAGTCAAGTCTCGCAGTGATTTAATCTGGTCCATTGTTGCCATGGTCACTGTACAGAGAGAACACTACTATTATTTTTCAGTTTCGTCTTTCTTTTCGAGAGCCGCACGCGGCACTGCCTTGTGTTTTTTATAGGCATCCGCGAGTGCATGCGTAAAAAAACCGATGCTTTGTGTTCCCGCATCATTGGCAAAAATAGGATATTCCGCCGACCCAACATCGCAGTCGGAGTTCATGAGGGCAATGACCGGAATGTTCCTTTTTTTCGCTTCTTCAACGGGAATGTGCTCGCGTTTTGTGTCTATCACAAAGAGCGCCGCCGGCAACTCTTTCATCGGAGTCAGACCTCCGAACGCGGCTTCAAGGGACGCGATTTCTCTGCCTAAAAGTAACTGCTCGCGTTTTGTGTATTTCCGCGCAAGTTCACCCTTTTCTCTTTCGCCAATGAGGGTTTCAAGGCGAGCGATACGTTTTTTAATTTCATCAAAGTTAGTCAGAGTGCCGCCAATCCAGCGTCCGGCGACGTACGGCATATCAAGCGAGAGAGCGGTGTTTTTTACCATGTCCCGCGCTTCATTTTTCCCGGTAACAAAAAGAACCTGTTTTCCTTCTTTCGCGAGCGAAATGATGAATTCAATCGCCTCTTGAAGAAGCTTCTCCGTTTTTTCAAGGTCAAAGATTTCAACCTTATCCTTTACTCCAAAAATATACGGCTGTGCCGTCGGATGGCGCCGTGCTTTGCTGTACGCGAAATGCGCGCCTGCTTCAAACATGCGCTGAATGGTGCCGCTCCCGCTCATTTTTATTCCTGTGTCCATATCAATAGTACCCAAAGAGTTTAGCAGAAACGAGATGCTTCTGCAATATGATTTAAATGTCAGTTGCGAGTCTCCGCTTCCTCAAACGAAGTGAGAATCGTGGAGATGTCGCCTTCCAAGACACGACTAATGTTTGACCATGATTTCTTGAGGCGATGGTCGGTAATGCGGTCTTGCGGAAAATTATACGTGCGGATTTTTTCCGAGCGGTCGGCGGTTTTTACCTGTTCGCGGCGCGCTTCCGTAGTTCGAGACATCTCTTTTTCCGCTTCAGCCTGCTCTAATTTCGCCTCCAAAATCGCAAGTGCCTTTTCGCGATTCTGCTTTTGACTTCGCTCGGATGTACACCTAACGTCAATGCCGGTAGGCCGGTGAATCACGCGCACCGCCGTTTCTACCTTATTCACGTTTTGTCCGCCCGCCCCGCCCGAACGCGAGAACTCAATGTCAATGTCGGCCGGATTAATCTTAACTTTCTGCTTTTTCCGGATCGGGAGAATGACAATTGACGCCGTTGAGGTGTGTATGCGTCCGGATTTCTCCGTCTGGGGAATTCTCTGTACCCGATGCACGCCGGTTTCATGCCGAAGTTTTCGGAAAATATCTTTGCCCTTTATTTCCATTGACGCTTCTTTGTATCCATGGAGAGCGCTTTTTGATTCACTTAACACGCGCGGACTCCATCCTTCCATTTCCGCGTATCGTTTATACATTAAGAAGAGCTCTTCGGCAAAAAGTGCCGCTTCTTCTCCGCCCGCACCGGCGCGAACTTCGAGCACCACTTCGTTTGGAAACCGCTCTTCTTCCACGTCTGCTTTCGCGATTCGCTCCATTTCGCGTACAAGCTCTTCCTGCTGTTTTTTGATTGACTGCAATTCTTCTTCCGCGAGATTTTTCATTGACGGGTCTTTTGACATAAGGTCGAGCATCTTCACCTCTTCTTCCCGCACACGCTCAAATTGCTCCACCAAAAAAGCGGTTTTTCTATTCTCGCGATAATCTTTAAGAGAGTCTTCGTGCATAGGATACAACGCCCCGGCATCAAAGCAAAAGCTGAAAAGACGGAGTTATTTTTTTGCCCGTGGCGCTTTCTTTGCCGCAGCAGCTTTTTCGCGCGCCTTGAATTTCTCCACGCGACCCGCAGTGTCCATTATTTTTTCTTTGCCGGTATAGAACGGATGCGACGCGCTTGAGATTTCAACACTAAAGAGCGGGTATTCTTTGCCGTCAGTCCATTTTCCCGTCTCTTTCGTCTCTACCGTTGAGCCAATGAGAAAACGTTCCCCGCTCGAGTTGTCGTGGAATATGACTTTTCTATAATTTTCGGGATGAATACCTTTTTTCATCTTCAGAAGAATATCAGAGAAATCAGGGGTTTGCAATTTTACGTGAGGCGGAATAAGATGACGAAAGCCTTGTAACAATCATCGTTTTTTTGTTTTTTACGTGGAGACGGACAATGACACAGGCATCAACCTTAATTGCCAACCTAGGACACGATGTTACTGTAGGACACTTCGTCCAGCTGAAGGAGCCTTCCAAAGACTCGACGGGATACGTTGACTTGCACAAAGGACAAGAGGGAATGGTCGTAAGCATCGATGCGACTGATAAAACCGCCCTCATTCGAATCCGAATGCAGGGCAGAATGAGTCACATGTACGTGCACGTTCCCCTGCAAAAATTATGCGCTTCTTGACCAAGATTGGAAGCACATTTAAAAAATACACGTTCCCCCGCGCTCCGGCGCGGGGTCTTCGTTTTAGGCACTCTCAAGAACATTAATCAGTCCTTGGTATTTCCCCGCAAGTTCCATCACTTCGTCGCCGTAAAACGCATATGCTGGTTTCGTAGCATTCGTCCATCCGGCAAAATAGCGAAGTGCCGCAAGCCGCTCGGATGAAAACGTTCCCCTGTCCGCTCCGTTATCCATCATGAGGAGTGCCGAGGCGATAAACGCCGTCCGCGGCTCCCATGGGTTTGGCGGATTTTGTCCGCTTGTTTTCGCGATGCGCGCCTCATAGAGCACCCATGTTGACGGAATAAACTGCGCGGGACCCATCGCGCCGCCGTAACCATAGGACGGTGGGCATGAGACGACTTGTCCATACGGGTTAATGCGGAGTTTTTCGGCAATACCGATGAAAATATCAACATCTCGGTCAGGTTTCATGACACCCTTGAAAACCCTTCCGGTATTAACCCCTTTGCCATCGCCTTTACTCGGCTCATTCGTCAGAACGCATTGTCCGACATTTTCTCCAAGATTTGATTCTTCCGCAATGACGCCGAGAATGACCGCCGGACGCACGCCCGTGATTGAAGACGCCTCAAGCGCGTACTTGTATGCCTCCGCAAACGGAATGGCGGCAGTGCCGCGGAGCGTAAAGAGCTCCGCCTGAATTTCACCCGCCGAACGCTGCTTATCGTGGATAAGCCCCTGATACGCCGCTTCCTGGCCTTTTGTCGCCGTGAGGATTCTTTGTTTTTCGCGCTCTTGAGCTTCTATTTTCTGTTTTTCAAGCTCTTGAATCTTCCTCAGCTCTTCCTCGGCGGCACGGCGATTTTCAAGCGCCTCTTTTTGCGCGTGTGTATCCGCTTTCGTAAGCTCAATTTCCCTGAATGAAACGTTAAGTCCGGCTTTTATGGCGTCAAAGTTATCGAGGTCCTGAAAGAAATCGGAGAGGTCCTGATTGCCCAAAATCACCTCCGCGAGAGAATAGTCGTCAATCTCATTTGTTCGGCGAATGAGCTGGGCGAGCGATGATTTCTCGCGCAGGAGCTTCTGGTCAAGACTGCCGATAGTCTCTTGTTTTCCGCTGATATCCTGGGATATCCTCCTGATTTCAAGTTCGCGGGCGCGAATGGAGAGTTTCGCCTTTTCGATGCCCGCGTCAAGAATCGCGACGTCGCGCTCCAAAGACACCCGCTCTTTCTGCTTGCCCTCAAGAAGAACCCTCTGCGCTTCGATTTCTTTTTCAATTTCCGCAAGTTCGGCTTCAAGCTGGGCGCGGCGTTGTGCTACCTGCTCGTCCGGTGACGTTTGGGCATAAAGAAGCAACGGCGCCGCTCCAACAAAAAGCAAAAGTGCGAGAATAAACGCGACAAGAAAAGCCTGTGGGCGTTGTACCGTCATTATGATGTAGTATAACAAAACCTTTTCGAGGTGATGAATGAAAAGCTATTTTCTACCTACTTTTTCTCCTTTTTCTCAATTTTTTGCTCAGCCGGAGAAACAGGCGCGTCAGCGGAAGACTCCGTCTCTTCTTCCTGTTTTCCTTTCTTTTCCACTTCAATATCCTCAATGGAAACCGGCTCCGGTACGATTTCCTCCTCTTCCTTCACTTCGTTGACAAGCGCGACTACTTCGTCCGGGGTGCTTAATAAAACCACGCGTGCCGGAATCACGATGTCTTTTACAAAAATTTTACTTTCAAACGTAACGAGCGGAGACACGTCAACTTCAATGTGCCGCGGCAAATCTTTCGGAAGTACTTCAATTTTGATGTCATGAAGAACCTTGACGAGCACCCCACCTAATTCCTTTACTGCGGGCGAGACGCCGATAAATTCAAGCGGTACTTCAACCGTCACTTTCTTGCCTTTTTCCATGACGTAAAAATCGGCATGCCGCGGTTCGCCCGTTATCGGGTCAAAGTCCACATCGTAAATGAGGGCTTCTTTTGAAATACCGTCGCCCTTAAGTTCAATGACGGTTGACTCTCCGGCATTCCGCCAGATTTTCTTAAACGTATGAGTCTCAACGGCGATGGGAGTCGATGTCTCCTTGGGACCATAAAATACCGCCGGCATTTCTTTGCCTTTTCGGAGTTCTTTAAGGGACTTTTTTCCCTTCCGTATCCGCACCGCAAGTGTCTCTGTCATAGCGCTCAAGTATACGTGTTTTATGGATAAAATCAACAGAGAGCTTGCGGAACAAAGCAATTACCGGGATACTACAGTAAGAAAAGGAGGCGTCAGTTATGAACATGAATGAGCGGGTGCAGATAGAAATTGCTCAAGAAAAGCGGGCCAACAAACAAAGTGATGTTGAAGCGGCAGCTGGATGGGTCATTTGGACAATTATCTATGTTTTGATCCTCCTGTGGGGAATCGTTATAACCATAACAACAGGAAGCTGGGAAGATTTTGGGAACAAAAATGCCGTTAACCCAAAAACCTAATGAACCCCAGCTTCAACGTAAAAAACTTTCGCGGCCCGGTTGGGTCGCATTTTGTTTTTACCCAATAGTATGTTCCGGCTTCTTTCCGGAGAGAAAATCAACAATGCTCTCCGCGGCAATGTCAGCCATCTTTCCTCGTGTTTCTTCCGTCGCGGACGCGATATGCGGAGTTACGACGACATTTTCAAGCTCGGAGAGTCCCGGAGCGAGTGCCGGTTCGTTTTCAAACACGTCAAGCGCCGCCCCTTTGATGACATTATTCCGAAGTGCTTCAACGAGAGCTTTTTCGTCAATAACCGGACCGCGAGAGGAATTAATGAGGTACGCGGTTTTTTTCATCATAGACAAGCGTTCTTTGTTTATCAAATGGCGAGTTGATTCAAGGAGCGGCACATGCACCGTTACAACGTCGGCAACGCGGAGCACTTCGTCAACAGTAGATTTGAATTCCGCCCCATATTCTTTTTCAAACGCTTCGTTTTTCTTGATGTCGTAATAACACAATGTCATTCCCAAACCGCGCGACGCGATATGCCCGACACGCGCTCCGATGCGGCCTGTACCGAGGATTCCGAGCGTCTTTCCTTTGAGGTCGGTACCGAGAAGCATCAACGGCGCCCACCCGTCATATTTCCGCGCGCGCATAAATCGGTCTCCTTCGGCAATGCGCGAAGTAATAGAAAGCATAAGGGCAATCGTGTGTTCCGCGACGGTATCGGTGAGCACGTCCGGCGTGTTCGTCACGGTAATGCCGCGCGCCCGCGCTTCTTTCATGTCTATGTTGTCGTATCCGACGGCGTAGTTCGCAAAAATCTTCGCGTTCGGTGCCGCATCAAAGACGTCTCCATCAACTGTGTCGGTAAGAAGGCACAGAATCGCGTCGTATGAGTCTTTTTGAAGCTTAGCGATAAGTTCATCTTTCGTGAGTACTCCGTCTTTCTCACTTACAACAACGCTGTAGCCGGCACGCTGAAGCAGTGTAATGCCTGATTCCGGAATTTTTCTGGTCACATACACTTTTTTCATACGCTCTCGTAAGCTACATTACATATTATTAAAAAGACGCAACCGTTTCTCAACGACTTTTGCCATATTTTCAACCCCTTTTTTCATGAGCCGATACGGCGCGATTTCGTCTTTGTCGTTCTCAAGCCCCCGTTCAATGCCTTCGCGATACGCAAGGCGAACCTCGGTATTGATATGAATAACGGAGATGCCCGCTGCAATTGCTTTTTTAAAGTCGTCATCCGGAATACCGGAGCCTCCATGAAGCACGAGCGGGATATTTGCCGCGGCACGAAGCGCCTTGATTCTTTCGATATTAAGGTGCGGATTTTTCGCGTGCTTCAGCATGCCGTGGATATTGCCGACCGCCGGCGCGACCAAATCAACGCCAGTTTCTTTGACATATTGCGCCACTTCCTCCGGTTTTGTCAGCATATTTTCTCCGACTGAAACGCCCGCGGGGAGTTCGTTCAGGAGTTTTGATGAAGTGCCGATAAAACCGATCTCTCCTTCAATAAGAACGCTTTGCTCTCGGTTCATGGATTCTTTTTTGGCGTATGCAACTATTTTTTTCGTCTCCTGTATGTTCTCCTCAAACGGCAATTTTGTACCGTCAAAAATAACGGCATCATACCCGGTGTCAATCGCCTCTTTCGCTTTCTTGAGAGAATAGGTATGGTCGGCGTTAATGAATATCGGGTAGTCAAATTCTTCCCGCAAGCTTTTCACCATCGCAACCGCCTGCTTTTGACCGATAAATTCTCTTTCTCCTTCGGACGTACCGATGATGACCGGCACATTGAGCTTTCTCGCAGTGTCAAAGACGGCGCGAAGCGCCTCGGAATCGGAAATATTAAAGTGTCCGATGGCGACCTTTCGCGACTCGGCGTCTTTAATGCACTCTCGAAGCGTCTTTGCCATACACACATAGTAACATGGCGTGGTAAGATGTGTTGATATGAAAGGGCTTGATTTTATCGCCATAGGAGATATCACGACGGACGCGTTCATTCGGCTCAAAGACGCGCGGGTGAATTGCGATATTAACGATGAAAATTGCCAGCTGTGCGTTGATTTCGGAGCGAAGATTCCGTACGAATCAGTCACGGAAGTCCCGGCGGTTGGCAACAGCCCGAACGCCGCCGTCTCCGCACACAGACTTGGTCTCTCTTCGGCAATCGTTACTTCCATGGGAGACGACCCTAACGGGAAGAAGATGCTTAAGCGGCTCGAGAAAGAGAGCGTTGAGACGGAATTTGTTACTGTTGAAAAAGGAAAAGAATCAAACTATCACTATGTACTCCTCTACGAACACGAGCGGACGATTCTCGTCAAACACGAGGAGTACGCCTACCGGCTTCCCGAATTTGTAACGCCGCCGAAGTGGTTGTACCTTTCTTCTCTCGGCGAAAACTCGCTCCCGTACCATCATGCCATCGCGGAGTATATAAAAAACAATTCGGGCGTGAAACTTGCGTTTCAGCCGGGCACGTTTCAGATTAAACTCGGCACGGATGCTCTTAAAGATATTTACCAAGTCTCCGAGCTTTTCTTTTGCAACAAAGACGAATCGCGCATGATTCTTAAAAGCGATTCGGACGACATAAAAGCGTTACTTTTGGGAATGCATGCCCTTGGTCCAAAGATGGTTGTCATTACGGACGGGCGTAAGGGAGCGTTCGCTTATGATGGAACGAATTTCTTACATGTGCCGATGTATCCAGACCCGAAACCGCCCGTTGATCGGACCGGCGCCGGCGACTCGTTCTCGTCAACCGTGACGGCGATGCTCGCCTCAGGAATGCCTCTCTCCGACGCGCTCCTGCGAGGACCAGTAAACTCAATGTCAGTCGTTCAATACATCGGGGCACAGGAAGGGCTCCTCTCCCGCGACAAAATTGAAGAGTATCTCGCGAAAGCGCCAAAAGACTACAAAGCAGAAAGATTCTAAAATATCTTTGAAATAAGCCATGAAAAAACGCACCACCTACATGGGGCGTTTTCCTTTGTAGGTACTTACATAGAAGATTGACAAAACTTTTATTTTATGTTACATTGCATACAGAATCACCAGCCAGAGACCACAAGGAGGTATTGGCCATGGTAGCAACAGTTCGAGATGTAGGCAGTGCGTTGGTTATCACTGTAGTCTTTGCCGTCACAGGTATTGTCGTTACCTACGCGCTCGGGCATATCTGGTTTGGGCCCTTCGATCTCTCCCCCAATACCACCGCCGAGGGTTTGAGTGTCGTTGGAGGGTTGATGGGAGGCGGACTTCTAGGGACCCTCGTCTGGTGGCTCTTGAAAAATCACGACGGGAAATGAGGAAGAGAACAAAGGTAACGGCGGAGCTATGTTCCAAGCTCCGCCGTTAAAGTTTTTAATATTGAGCGTAATTTACCTCACTGATTGATACCCGCCTCGGACTCCTTTTTTTGAGAGTACAATTTGCCAGAGCTGATTTTTCCGCGAACGGAACGACCCCGCGGACGCGAGAAGATAGTATGTCCACATGCGGTAGAACCGCTCTCCGTATTTCTTTTTAAGTTCCGGCCACGCAATATCAAAATTTTTAAACCACGCCATAAGCGTCTTGTCGTAATCAGCTCCGAAATTGTGCCAGTCCTCCATTACAAATACTCCCTCAATGGACTTCCCTATTTGCTTCACGGACGGCAACATGCCTCCGGGAAAAATATACTTTTCAATCCATGGGTCGGTCGTCCATACCGAACGATTGCTTCCGATAGTGTGAAGCAGAAACAATCCGCCGTCTTTTAGATTCTGACGCATAACTTTCATATACTCGCGATAATTTTTATAGCCGACATGCTCAAACATCCCAAGAGACACGATGTGGTCAAATTGCTCGTTAACGTCCCGGTAGTCGGAGAGACGTATGTCAACCGAAAGCCCCTTTGTATTCTCTTCCGCGAGTTTCTTTTGCTCTTTTGAAACGGTAATGCCGACGACTTCCGCTCCGTATTTCTCCGCGGCAAACTTTGCGAAACTTCCCCATCCGCACCCGACGTCAAGAACTCGCTGACCCCTCTGTACGTTGAGTTTTCTGCAGACTAAATCAAGTTTCGCCTCCTGCGCTTCATTAAGGGTTATCGCGTCTTTCCAATACCCGCTCGTGTACACCATCCGCGTATCAAGCATCCGCATATAGAGGTCGTTGCCGACATCGTAATGCCTTTCGCCGACTCTGAAAGCCCGGGAGGTACTTTGGAGGTTAAGCAATCGGGCTCGTGCAATATGCAACAGAAGCGGTAGTGTAATGAGCTTCCGGTTAAGCTCTACCGAAAATATTCTGTCAAAAAATGCGTCAAGTTCCTTGGCGTCCCACCATTCGTCCATGTAGCTTTCCCCGAGCTCAAGCGAGCCGCCGGCAAACACGCGGCGATAAAATCGTTCGTCATGAACTTGTATATCCCACGGATTTTTCCCATTTATCTCAACACTCGCAATGGCAAGGAGTTCTTGCGCTTTCTTCTTTGAAGACATATCTGCTTACGGACCTTTTCGCTGTATGACTCTTTTAACCGCGTCTTTGATGTGGGGGACTCCCATGCCGTAGTGCTCAACAAGTTCGTCCGGCTCGCCGGACTGCCCGAATGAGTCGTTGACGCCGACAAACTCAATTGGTACGGGATATTTTTGCGCGAGCACTTCCGCGACTGCTGAGCCCATGCCGCCCATAATCTGATGTTCCTCAATGGTAACCACCGCGTCGCTTTGTTGTGCGCACCGTACGACCGCTTCTTTATCCATCGGTTTTATGGTGTGGTTATTGAGTACGAGAACTCTAATACCCTCTTCGCTGAGCTCCTTCGCCGCAACGAGTGCTTTATAGAGGAGGGGTCCGCACGCGACAATCGTCGCTTCTGGTTTTTTTGCTTTCCATACAAGTTCCGCCTTTCCGATTTCAAACGGGGAATTTTTCGTGGTAAAAACCGGCGTATTAGAGCGCGCAAATCGCAGGTACACCGGACCATTAATACTAACCGAAGCGATAGTTGCTTTCCTCGCTTCTTCAACGTCAGACGGATAGACAACCGTCATGTTCGGTTGAACGCGCATGAGCGCGATGTCTTCAAGCTGTTGGTGCGTCGCGCCGTCGGGACCCACCGAAACACCCGCGTGCATGCCGCAGATTTTGACGGGCAGATTATTGAGGGATATGGTCGTCCGGATTTGCTCATTGTTCCGTCCCGGCGAGAATGCCGCGTATGAGGTAATAAAGGGGATTTTTCCGTAATTTGCCAATCCCGCTCCCACGGTCGCGAGATTTTGCTCCGCAACGCCGAGTTCTATGTATCGTTCAGGAAATTTCTCCTGAAACCACAGGGCGCGCGTTGACTCGGCAAGGTCGGCGCAGAGAACCACCACCCGCTCGTCTTTCTCTCCCGCCTCAACAACGCCTTTTCCGAATCCATCGCGCGTTGACGCACTCTCAAGCTTTTCTAAACCAAACCAGTGTTCTACAATTTTTGCGTCTTTCTGTATCATGTATTTTCGTTTAAATGAGGATTACTGTCTGGAAGGGACTTCGCAGGTCTCGCGGGTATGGTGTCCCGCCTCTCGCGGGATGAGCGAGACCGAGACTTGAGAGCGGGCTCTCGCCGGGAGCCCGACTCGTACCCTGAAGAGAGTATTCCGAGCCTCAATCATAAGTCCCCGCATGTTATTTTCCCCCCGAGTGTGCGAAGCTCCGAGAGAAATCGCTTTGCTTCCTCCGGCTTCGGCGGCTTCCCGTGCCAGGTATAGTCAAATTCAATCTCTTTAATTCCTTTTCCCGGAATCGTATGAGCAATGATGACTGTCGGCTTTTCATAAATCGCTTTTGCTTCTTCAACGGCGTCAACAAACGCTTCAATGTTGTGCCCGTCAACTTCAAGGACGTGCCAATTGAACGCCTCGTACTTGTCTTTGAGGGGTTCAAGAGGCATCACGTCTTCCGTCATGCCGTTTATCTGGATGTTGTTTCGGTCAATGACCGCCGTCAGATTTGAGAGCTTGTTTTTCCCCGCAAACATCGCGGACTCCCACGTGTTCCCCGCCTCCTGCTCGCCGTCTGACATGAGGCAATAGACGCGGAAGGTTTTTTTGTCCATCCGTGCGCCATAGGCGATGCCCGCCGCTTGCCCCAACCCTGAACCCAAAGGGCCGGATGTCGTTTCAACCCCCGGAAGTCTCTCCCGCTCCGGATGCCCTTGGAGCCGCGAGCCAAACTTTCGGAGTGTCTTTGTTTCTTTTATGGGGAAATACCCCGCGTGCGCCATCGCGGCGTAGCGGATGGGCGTGATGTGTCCGTTTGAGAGAATCAGGCGGTCACGCTTTTCCCAGAAGGGGTTTTTCGGATTGTGGTTGAGAATATGAAAATAAAAAGCGGTGAAGATATCCGCCATACCCAAGGGACCCGCGGTGTGTCCCGAACCGGCTTCCGTGAGCATTTCAATCAAAGTCGTGCGAATTTCATTTGCCTTCACCTCAAGTTCACAGACTTTTGATTCGCTGATGTTTGCCATGTTACTCCCCGAGAATCGTTGTGAGCCGCTCCGTAATGCTCTCGGCAAGGTCTTTGTGCTTCGTCGTCTCCGCGAAAAGCTTGAGCGCCGAACGCGCTTCTGTGTCCCTAAACGAAAGAATGAGCTTGTCGGGGGCAAGGTCCGGGTATTTGTCGGACTGGAATTGACCTCTGTTGTTTATGTGTTTTGCCATACGTTATGAAAGGTGCGCAAATGTTGTAATCGTTCGACCAATATCCGTGCTTGTAAAGATGGCTGAACCGGACACGAGCCGCGTCGCGCCCGCGCGGACGAGCGCGGGCGCCGTTTCCATATTTACTCCGCCGTCAACGCTTATTATAAGGTGCGGGTGGAGGTGCCGCAAACTCTTGATTTTTTCGAGTACTCGTTTGTCAAACGGCTGTCCTTGGTAGCCGATTTTTTCAATGCCCATAAGCTGTACGAAATCAATGTCGTGGATGTAGGGCTCAAGCGTCTCATTCGGCGTCGCGGTAGAAAGCGCGAGTCCGCGTTCAGTATGACAGATTCCCTCTTCGCTTTCGCGTGAGCACTCTTTCTCAATGCGTGAAATAATGTCGTGAATACTGTTCGTGCTCTCAATGTGAATGATAATCCGCCGTACTTGAAGAGCCATCCACTCCTGAACAACTTTTTCCGGACGAGCAACCATCAAATCAACCTCGTATTCAATCTCGTCCCAGTACGGCAGACTTCCCTGTCGCACGCAGTCTTGAAATTCTTTTGTGCCAGAAGCGGTATACGGCCAGCTTTTCTCCGGCACGAATTCCCCGTCCATGACGTCAATTTGGACAAGCGGCACGAGCCCTTTTACCCGCGCAACTTTTCCGCGCAAGTCCTTAAGATTCTCTGGCATAATTGCCGGAATTATTTCGACCATAGTTATCTGAAATTATCTTTTTCAATGCGAGATATTTTTTCAAGCCTTCGTACATGCCGCTCTTCCCCGCTAAAAGGAGTTGTGAGAAAAATTTTGACAATGTTTTTTATTTCTTCAATCGACATAACGTCAGCAGCAATGGTGATAACATTGATATCGTCGTTTACCCGCGCGTGCCGTGCGGACTCGGGCGAGTACGCGATTGTCGCTCGCACACTTTTTACTTTATTGGCAACGACATCCATCCCTATGCCGGAACCGCAGAGAAAAACTCCCCGATATTCGAGAGGGTTCTCGGCGACCTTGAGCGCCCCATTATACGCAAAATCAGGGTAGTCATCATGTGGGTCGTGTGTGGACGCGCCCATGTCGCCGATGTCATACCCTCCCTCTTCTAGATGTTTCTTAAGCGCTTCTTTGAGTGTAAAACCGCGATGGTCTGCCGCGAGTATGACTTTCATTTCGTTTAGAGATAGTTGGCTGATATTTCAACGTGCTCTAGGAGCGCATTCGCGTACCCCATTTCGTTGTCGTACCACGAGAGCACTTTGACGAGATTTTCCCCGACGACTCGCGTAAACGAGAGGTCTGCAATGGACGCGTAGGGACTGCCGATAATATCAGATGAGACAATCGGCTCGGTGGTAACTGAAAAGACTCTTTTCCAACGGACTTCTTTTGACGCTTTTGTGAGAATGTCATTTATCTCTTCCGCCGTAACAGCGCGTTTCGCGATAAATGTCACATCAACAATTGAGCCCACAACGACCGGCACGCGAATCGCGATGCCGTCAAACTTTCCTTCCAAAGACGTTATCGCTTTCGTCGTCGCAATGGCGGCGCCGGTTGTTGACGGAATAATGTTGTGCGCCGCCGCCCTCCCCTTCCTGAAGTCCTTCGTCGCTGGTCCGTCCACAAGACTCTGGGACGCAGTATAGCCGTGCACGGTATTAAGAAGCGCCTTTTCAATGCCAACTGCCTCGTCAAGAATCTGCATGAGAGGACTTCCGGCGTTTGTTGTGCACGATGCGTTTGAACTGATATCGCATACTTTGAGTTTTTCTTCGTTCACCCCTATCAATACTGTCGCGCCGACAATGCCCTGTGGAGGCGCGTCTTTTACCGGAGCTGAGATAACGACACGTTTTGCGCCCGCATCAAGATGCACCTTAGATTTTTCATAACTGTCAAAGACACCGGTTGATTCAAGAACAATGTCTATGCCAAGTTTTTTCCATGGAAGCTTTGACGGGTCGCGTTCTTGCAGAAACGTAACATTCCGTCCGTTCACAACAAGTGCGCCCTTCTCTGTGTGTATGTCAAAATCACTTTTACCATACACGGAATCATACTGGAGTAAGTATGCAAGATTCTCTAGATTCCCGAGATCGTTTATCGCGACGACTTCTATCGCTGTGCTCCCCTCGGCAAGCTTAAAAAACGCTCTCCCGATTCTTCCGAACCCGTTAATCGCAATCTTCTTTTTCATATAATCTTTATTATATCATTTTCTTGAAATATTCGATGTATACTTGCTTATCCTCAAAAACTTGACAAAGTCTTTAAACCTTAGAGATTAAGGAGAAAAAGGTATATAGTCAAAACAGTATTAAAATATATCGTTTTTCAGAGTCTATGACAGTGTTAAGGAACAAGAATAAAAGCGGACAAGATATTGTTTACGGATGGGGCAAATGGAGTTCCAAAGATTCTAGGGACCCTCTTCCTGACTTTAGTAATGATTTTTGGATTAAATTAAAGCCTGTAAAGCGTAAGGTTGAAAATCTAAAAGAGGAATTATTGCTTTACGCCGAGAAATTCAGGGAAATCTTAAAGAAAAGATACATTTTTGTCCTGATGAGCGGAGGTCTTGACGGGGAGATTATTGCAAGAACATTTCTGGAGTTAAAAATCCCCTTTACGGCCTTTATATGCGAGTTTACTGACTTTTCAAATAAGCACGATATAGATTATGCGAAAAGATTCTGCGACAAGTTCAATGTTGACAAGTACATCTACAGAATGAACAGCGCGGAATTTTATGAAGAGATTGTTAAAACCCAAAGAAAGGGTGTTATCTTTAATATTTTGGTTGTCCACCAGGTGTATGAAATAGCGTCTTACATCATCAAATCATTGAATGGCTATTGCATAAGCACTTTGGGATCCTCTGTTTCATCGTCCACAATAATCAGCCATAATAAGGGAGATCATTTTTTTCATTTTCTCTCGGACAGCTACAAGCTAAGAACTTTGCTGAGAGGCTTTTATGACCATTTCACCAGCAGTGAGCTGTTACTGGCAAATATCGGCGATGAAATAGCACTAAAAAATTATAAAAAGATAACTAATAATGAGGAGGCGATAGAATTGAGAAATAAAATTTATTCTCATTACTACCCTGATTTAGAAAAACGCCCGAAGTATCACGGCTGGGAACATGAAAAAAGAATACAGTTCATATTCAGAAAAAGGGTTAGGGATGTTTATCCACTGCTTTATCCAGAACACAGGTTTCAGGAATTTAAATTAGGCTACGAACGCGCTCTTGAATTATTGGGACGAAAAACAATCAAAGATGGAGACAATTGACAAAACCGACAAATCTCCGATTCCGCGCTGCAACTACTGCGGCGAATGGAAATGGGACAAAGGGCTCACCACAAAAGATATAATCCACAGTGTCAAGGATTTAAAAACTGGAGAATGCCAAATCGTCAAGTCTATTTTTACCGTTTGTAAAGACAGGCAATGCGGGGAATGCCTTGAATTGGCTTACAAATACTAAACAAGGTTTCGTAGAGGTTTTTAAAAACGACGTTTTTAGACTCTTAATCTATCTAAAAATTACACGACCTGAACAAGAGTAGATACCCCATTTCCGCCTGACGGACCTGTAGAACCAGAGGAACCTCCGGGACTTCCACCGGCTCCGCCACCTCCCCCTGCTCCTCCCGCAACAGATACGGAACCGCTGTTTGATAAAGTGCCTTTATAAAGTAATATAACACGTCCACCTCCTGCCCCGCCGCCGCCATTGCCGCCACCGCCTCCCTGACAATCTCCCCCTCCGCTTGCGTTTTCTCCGTTACCTCCCCCTCCGCCGTCTCCTCCGATAGCAGAAATGATACCACTTGCGCCTATTGTCAGATTGCCTCCAACAATAAGAATTAATGCACCTCCTCTTGCCGTTGAGCCTGCACCTCCCGAACCGCCCTGACCAACTGTGCAACCAGATTCTGGTCCTCCACCTCCTCCGGCGGCGCCATTGCCTCCCGCACCTCCTGTTCCCCCTCCTCCGGCAGTGCCAGCACTTCCTCCTCCACCGCCTCCAGTCTGGTCTGTAACTCCACTTGCTCCGCTTGCCGCGCCTGGCTGCGCTGATCGGTATTTTGAAAAAGTTCCCGTTGGAACTCCCGTGGTCGGCTGATTTGATTCGCTTGGAAATAAAGTGTCCGCCGCTGCTCCGTTATTTGCTCCGGGGTCGACAAACCGCGAGACATCAATATCTTCTGCAGTATAAGATACCCCCAAGCCGTTCATGTGCAATGTCCCGTTGATGGTGCAATTTCCCTTCACGTAAATCAACATGGCTGCGCACGCAGAGCCGGAAGTTAAATTTACTCCGGAATTGATTATCAGAGAATTATAATTTTTTAGAGCGACATTGCTTACAGGTGCGATTGTTGTATTCGTGGAAATCGTCACATCACCGTCACTGCCATCCCCAAAATAATTTTCTATCGAACCCCCACCGGCGGCGCCGAGGAGTGTTTTGAATGACGTTCCAAAGGGAGACATGGGAGATCTGTAAAGTTATCTAGCTCATATTGAGACCTGCGGCAAATCCATACCAAATGGTACCGCCGTCTATCGTAACAAAAGTGAGGATGTCAACGCCGGCGGCAGTCAAGGTTGGGGCTGTTCCTCCTGCCCAATCAACTGACGCCGGCCAGTTGACCGTTTGCGACCCGCCGTTTGTGAGAATAAGGGTAAAACTTCCTGCCGTGCCCGACGCGGGAGCGCCGGAAAAAGTAAACGTTGTGGTAGACGTGTCTATTGTTCCTGTAACAACATTTCCGAGGGCAATATTAATATCTTGAGTACCGCCTCCGATTGAACCAATTGCATTTACGCTCTCGGCGCGCACAATGATTGGAGATGTAAACTTAATTGCCATAGTATAAATCCTTTTTATCAATACTTAAAACCTCTTCTCCTTTTTTGTTATACAATTTTAATTCTGAGTCGCTCTCAACAACCTTGAAATATTTAAGCATCTTAATGTCGAGTGTTTCTTTTTTATTGAAGAAACTAAGGTACGGGGCAAGAATGTTTCCAAGAACAAAAGAAACCGATCCAAAAAGCAGAATTTTTAAAAAGTTTCTTCTTTCTCCCGAGATGGGTGGTATATTCTTACGTTTTCCTGTCTCCATACGTATGTACTTACGCGTTCAAGTCAGCAAAGCAGACTCTCGCCAACACCTATTGATGGGACGGTGTGTCTGAATTTTTATCATCTGCCAGCTCCGTTTCAATTTCTTTTTTCCCTTTTTTGAATTCCCCACTGAATCTTCCTAAACTGCGGGCAAATTCCGTTATCTTCTTGCCGCCAAAAAACAAAATGCCAATGGCAAGTACGATAATTAAGATTTCCGGCAATCCAAGTCCAAACATATATTAAGTGTTATTTACTGATAATAATTCCGACCAAATATAAAGTGACAAGGGGCAGGGACAAGAATGCCATTGAGACTCCGCTTCCATCCGGTGTTATGATGGCGGAAAATAGTAAAAATGATATGAGTGCGTACCGCCACTGTTTTTTCCAGAAATGTTCGGGCGTTAATCCTATGCGGCTTAAGAGAAACATAAACACCGGCAATAAAAATGATACGCCAGTGACAATAACGATTGAAAAGACAAGACTGATGAATTCGGGTACGGAGAAGAGCAAGGTGGCTCCGATTGCTGATGCATAGGTATACAGAAAAGAGAGCGTCGGCGGAATAATAACAGTGTAAGCAAAAAATGCTCCGAGAAGAAACAAAAGCATTGACGGAAAGAGTGTCATGCTCAATAATTTCCGTTCATGAAGATGTAGTGCCGGTATCATATAAGTGGTTATTTTGTACAAAAAATACGGGAGTGTGAGAAGCAGTGACAATAGTGTGGCAATCAGCGCCTGTGATACAAATGCGCTTATGGGGTTGGTAACCACAAGCTCAACATTGTCAGGCATCAGATCATTCTTCATCTTCTCAAAAAGAATTGCTGAAAAAGACTGCTTGTCCGGGACGGGAAACGGGAACAAAATACCGCCGATTTTGACATTCGTAAACCCGAAGAAAAAGAAAAAGGCGGAAAGTAAAAGAATGCTGATGCCCAAGTGAAGTATGGCGCTTCTCAGTGTGCGCCATTCAGTTGCGAATGCCATACATGCTTGCTTAAAGCAGATTGCGCAAATCCCCGCACACGGCAGGGGTGTTAATTATTGCATTGTTTCGCATCTGTGAATATATTATACGACAGCGATAGCCCCTTTTCCAAACAACGAAGTGTGGATAAGACGCAACTGCTGTATTATCGGTTTATATATTTAGACCTCTTT
The DNA here is from genome assembly GCA_016186705.1 of Candidatus Kaiserbacteria bacterium. Lineage (GTDB taxonomy): Bacteria > Patescibacteriota > Minisyncoccia > Phycocordibacterales > JABMNX01 > JABMNX01. The sequence continues at coordinate 73,045 of JACPLB010000004.1, forward strand.
TTTCCAAAATTGATGTAGTATCTTGCACGGTTCAATAATGCGAGGGTCTCTCACCGTATAATACATATTTCTTCCATCCCGCCGCACCTTTACTAGATAATGTGCGCGGAGGATGGCTAAATGCTGGGAAAGGTTTGCTTTGCGAATCTTAAGGGCCTTTCGGAGTTCTTCAACTGTTAATTCCCTCTTTTTAAGAATATTTAGAATTTCAAGGCGTTTATGATTGGCTAAAATTCTGTAAATTAAGGCGTTCCTTTCGTACGTTTCTTGCGGAAATGGAGAAAGGTGTTTTATGGCACGTATACTGTTTCGTTTTTTTGCTTTTTTCATATCATTGCTTCATTACGCCTTATTGCGGACAAAAAGGAATGCCAGCAATCCGCCGAGAAAGAAGCTGAGGAGGGAAAGAAACAAAGTGTTTCCGAAGGAGGAGCCCTCCCCTTTGAGAATCTCAAGAGGGAACGTTACTTCTGTTAGCGCTTCTTCATCTCTCTGAAATCGGACGGAAACAGTGTATATCCCTTCTTCCGGAAACGTGTAGAGCACTCCGATCGGGCCGAATTCAGGGCGATGAATGCCGCTTGCAAAGACGGTCCTCTTTTCTTTTTCGATACGAAGCCATACGTCGGAGAATTCTATCGGTACTCCGCTCTTCTCGTCATATATGGCGAAGTCAAGACGCATGGACTCGCCGGAAGCGATCGTTGGGGGGTCGTAGGCGATATCAACTTGGTAACCGTCTACGACCTCTTCATACGATTGTCCAAAACCATGTCCAAAAGCTATGAATGGAAGTGTGAACAAAAACACTGCGACAAAAACGGAGACGTGGTAACGAAAACATACTGTATGCACTAGGGAAAACATTTCTAGAAAATTATTGTGTACAGTATACCACAATGAAACAAGCGCCTCCTTTACATGAGATGTACCCTCTCTAGAACGCAGGTGTCTTTATTGAGATTCAGTTGTCGTTGCGGTTTCTTCTGTACTCGACGGAGTCGAGCTTTCAGGAGAGGCGTTTTCAGAATCAAGAGTGGTTTCCGTTGTTGTTGCAGATTCGTCTGAAACCGGGGTCGTTGATGCGGTTGAAGTAATTCCGGTGCCGACAATTACAGTGCGCTCCGCAGTGCCGGTATTCCCCGCCTGGTCGGTCGCGCTGTAGGTAATGATATGCGTTCCGTCAGATGACGTATCGACATTGACATTCGTTACATCTGCACCGTTGACTTTAAAGTGAATGCCGAGATTGTCACTTACATTGTCCGTTACGACTGCTCCAAGGTCAACGTATGATGAGCCGACAGAAATTTCCGCAGGATTATTTCCGTTAACGGTGATGACCGGCGGCGCGGTATCTGAAGAAGAAGTCACAGTCGAAGCGGTTTGGGTATCGCTCTCGGCAAGCAATTCTCGCACCGCCTCCTCTACAATCTGCCTTATCTCTTCTCTGCTTGGGGCGGGAGGTGTCGTTGCTACCGCCTCCTCTTGAGGAGGGACTTCGGCGACATGGGGAGGAGAAACTCCCGCCGCGACTGGCGGTTTCTCTTCAGAGATAACCGGGACATATCCTTCGAAAATTTCCTCTTTCGGGCTTAACAGCTTCCCAACAAGACCGGAGTATTCCGTCGTTGCGATTTTCTGCGTCACCCCCTTATTTCTCTCTACCGTCTGCGCTTCCCTAAAATACGAGAGTTTCGCATCGACAACTTGTCCGAGCTGTTCTGCAACATATCGCCCTAAGTCACGCCTCCCAAGCGCTACCTTTGACACAGTGAGCACTTCTTTTACCGTGTCGTTTTTCCAGACGTAATCTTTAACGGCAATCGTATTGTACGTGTATGTAACATAGTATGAAGTATTGTCTTCTTCAACCGAGACGACCCGGAGCTCCGGATCAAAGGTGTCTATATTCGCAGAGACAATAAAACTATTGTCAACTGAACGCACAATTGTTTGACTTGAGAGAACCGCGTCGCGGGCGTCAGGACTTGCCGCAAATGCCGCGCCGGCGCCGAGGAAAATAACCCCAAATATAATTGGAACCGCGTTATGGTATGTAATGAAATGTATAAGCTTCTGAAGCATGTATTACAACATCTTCATTATATAATACTAGTAGAGAACACCCAAAATGTCTCAATATACTATATACACTATTCAAGAAAACCCCCGCAACTAACGAAAAGAAGGGTGTTTTTATTGTTTTGTATGTGACTCCCTAGGACGCACGCGTTATCACGGGCACTCTCTGCGACAGTGATTGCTCTTGTGGAATAGACTGATTTGATAATCAAGCTATATAAGAGGGACGAGACGCCGATGACGCCAAGGACAAACAAAGAAATGATTTTGAATTCCCTTGATATTTTCATGTTAAGACATATATATCTTATCATAAGGCACGGCGTGATTGCATATGTCGTTATACACCTATACCTTTATGGATATTCATCTTACCGTGAATATAAATCTGCCGTATCGAGTTTTATCTTATATTCTTCTTAATTTGACTGTTTTTATGCAGTGTTCAAAACTGCCTGTTATTTCAATCTTTAAGGGTAAAAACAGCCCTTCAGCGACAAGATTGGCGTATGTCTTGCTTGGTGTTACAAAGAGTCTTTTCGAAATTTCATCACGAAGAAATTCTTTTCGGTCTTTTTTGTCAAGAAATGCTGGTGTCCCTACGACTTTCAACGTAAGCTCACCTACAAGTGTGTCCGAAAGAGCAATCTCTCGAGCTTCCCCGCGATAATCTTTTACATATCGGGAAAGTTCACTCATAACTCGTTCGAATTCTTCTCGGAGAAATGTCGCACCGAGAAATTTAATAAAATCAAAGTTCTTCCGTCCGAGCAACTCAAACGTGATCGGATTCCCGCACGCGCATTTGGTATTTAGGAAGCGAACGGCGTCTCCGGTTGCATACCGGTTGACATACACCGACGGACCGAGATGGTACGAGACAAGGAGCTCCCCGACACCGTCACTGTCGAGATTGACATTCTCGAGAGTCACCCTTCCGTGCGGGTGATACTGATTCCTCAAAAGATAGCCGCATGGCTTCCCGGATATGCAGCCGATTTCCGCTGAAGCATAGTGATTTTCTAGTGTGGCATTTGGAAGTTTGTGTCTCAAGAAAGATTCTTGCACCTCGCTCAATGCTTCGCCAGAGAAACTTACCGCGCGTATATCACGCAATATTTTGGTATCGTGAATAAAAGAAAGCGCGCGAACCACAAAAGAAGGAAAGCCGCACAACCCTTCCGGTTTAAAATCACGAAAAATATCATTGAGGTCGGGGCGCAAATCTCGACTGTCTACGGCAAGTACCGTATAATCGCCATCTTCTGGATAGAAAAGAAATTGAGTAGCACGTGAGAGACGCGCATTTAATGTTCCCCAAAAAGCAATTACTCGCCGCATTCCCTGGTAAAAGAAAAGTGGACCAGTCCCAACTTTATTACTCCTTGTCCGCGCAAGAGCCACGGGATTACTTCCCGACGTGCCGGAGGTAATGCGTATAATGTAGTCTTTCGCATTACGGTTGCGTTTGAGGTCATTGAGAGTTTTGAATCCAACGTTGTTTAATTGTTCTTTGTTTGTTGTCATAAAATAATGCACGGACACGTTTATACGAGGGAAAAACTTATGTCTTCTTTACAGTTGCACGTATGAGCTCGTAGTACAAACGAAATACCTGTAACGTAACGAATAATCGGAGTCGGCATAAGTATCAATTTTGTCACAATTATTGTCTTATTGAATTCAATAATACTATTCTCATTTGGATGAAAGACTAATTCCCCCTTTTCTAAATGCTCTTTGCAAGAAGACGCAAAGGCTCCCGTTTCAGGAAGCCCAAGAATACAATTAAGCTTATGAGGAAGTGCTAGTTTTCTAAGTTTTTCAAACTTAAAATTATTATCAATTATATTGAATACATTAATGTGGGATGAGATAGCGGCGGAATGCGTAAGAAGTTTCTCAAGTATGACGCAATCGCACAATAACGAATCGCTTTTGTAACGATCGATTAAAAAGGAGGATATCGAAAGATTTGCATGTTCTCCTATGGCCGGCAACACTCCACGTTCATAACACCATAAGGTTTTTTCAAGCGACTCGTGGGGGTCTTCAAACAGTACCGTCGGTCGTTCCCCGGTTATCCCATACCCCTCTTCTTTTAATTCCGCCAGTGACCGTTGTATCAAAAACTGGATTGGTGTACGTTTGATTATTTTCACGAGTCCCTTGTCATGTCTGTACATGCGATGTTCAAGGGGGGTGTGTAAAAAATCGTTAACCGTTACGGCAGGCAATTCGTTAAATTTTCCTCGATATGCCGTGCCCCATATCTTTCTATAAAAATCAGACTCTCGGCTGGTAACAATTCTCCCAAGCAGTGATTGTAAGGTAGTCAATTTTGTCATTGAAATTTGATAATTCCGCTACGACATTGTATAAATCCTCCCGTGCAATCAATGTATACTATAATGAACAAAGCGCAAAAAAATGGCTTCGGTAGACATCTTCAATAACCATCGTTATATTTTCTCCTGCGCGCTTATTTTTTTGATACTGGGCATGGGAATTTCGGCGCTTATATACCGAGATAAGGCCGGGCAGTATGAATACTTTCAAAAACAATTGGAAACGTTTGTCGTTCCTTCAATAATACTCGAAGGCAATGTGTACGAGATAAGGGATACACTTGTATTTCAGAACGGAGAACAAATGTCTTTATTGAAGAGCGTCCCTGTATTGCGAACGGCATATTATATTGTTCTAAACCGGCTTGACCCGATATTCGCCCTTGAGGGAACCGACCCGATACTTTTCAAAGAGAGCGTGGAGAATTTAGAGCATTCACTTGATGAATATGCGTCCCTATTCGGAGCGGCCGAAGAGAGGATCGTGCGAACGGGACTGTACCCGTTGAACTTCCTTGCGTCAGTGGCAAATCTTGAAAAAGCGAGACAGCAGATGTTGCAGTATCCAGGACTTGAATCCGTCCACTCTTATAATAGAGAGCTGAAAAGAACACTTAAAGTGTACAGGAAAGAGATTAAAACAGCGAAACACATTTTTCTAAATTTTCGAGGATACCGGGAAAATCAAGAATACAATGGCACAAAAAATAACTCGGTGAGTTTTTATTTCTTTAGCGGGTATACCAATATTGACTTACTGTATAATTTCTTTTTCCGGCTGGAAGAGTATGCCCTCACGCAAGAAAAAAAACGTGCGGAGCGACAGCTGTGTCTTACGGGTTTCATCTCATATTGTATAGACCTTACCGATATTCTGAAAAAGACGTCCAAAGAAAGTCCAACGGATACCCCGATAGTATCTAAAAATGCGTTGGAGATACGTGATATTTTGTCTTTGTATAACAATACAACCGCCGGAGAAAAGAGTCCTATTGTTATTTTCCCTGATAGTAAATGCTTCCCTGAATTCTCCCCCGTTTACTTCGACGCGCAAAAAATAAAGACGGACTCAAGCAAAGATATTTTCGAACTTACTTTATTGAATGATATTTATTTTTATGACGCCCGAAATGCCAGAGGCCCTTACCTTAATCTTCTCAAGGACGCCGGTGCCGATTTTCTCTACCAGCCGGTAACAAACATGTATTTATGTCCGGACATGGCAGAGTATATGACAGATGCCTCAACAATCCTCGGCGTGTACGCACTTCTTCTCAAAAACCCACTCTTTAAAAATAAAGAATTACACTATGAAGAAATGGGGACTCTTGCGTTTTTTGAAAATAAGATAGCAGGAGGAGAAGTGCTCTACAAGCCCGATATTGATTTCTTTATGGGTATGCTTTCTGAATTTGTCTCTACGCACGGTGAAAAAGCGCTCCTTAGCATATTCAGTAGAGAAGAGATTCTATCTATTGAACAGATGCTGTTGTTGTCTAAAGCAAGAAGCCATAACATGGATGGGTTAATAAATGCCATTGTTGAACAGAATGTCATAGTTAAAGAGTTAAAGGAGACCGGAAGCCCGCTGTCGGCAGAATCTTTACTCATTAGCAGAGGGTATCCTTTTATTACATTTTTTGTATTCAACAATAATTTTTACGGTACCGCGGAAGACTCTTTCTTGACGTACGAACCGAAAACAAAAGGTAATTTTGACCTTGTCTCATACAACAATTCACTACGAAACACATTCACTCTACCGGAGATTCTTAAAAAGATGGAGACAGGCAGAGAGATAAAAAGAATATTTAGAGAACGTGTAAACTCAAAAAAGAATTGAGGTAAAAGACAGCCGCGTGCGGTTTTTCATGCCGCCTCAAGACAGCGGCTTTTCCACATTTGAGGAAGCGCTTTGCACAATTCAAAAAATTCTTTTGAACCTGCATGAAAATTATATGTTGAATATAACAGAAGTTCCTCGTAGCACGCATCTTCCGCTCCATAGCGTTTCGCGCGCGCACAGAAAGCAACTGAAGCAGGAATTTTTCTCCAATCGGTTTCAATCATTCGAGAAGCGGCATTCGCAAAACACTGATTTTTTCGTTCCTGCGAAAATTGACTGCAAAAATCGGTCATTTTCCCTTCATCGAGATTCAGACGGGACGCGGTTACAACATAAAACATTCCTGAATAACAGCGGAATTGAAGTTCTTTATCTTCAATGGGCGAACAAATGCGCGCAATTCCCTCTGGAGCTTCCACGGCCTCCCCGTACAATGGCCAGCTTTCAGAGCGACATGATTTAAATTGAGCACCGTTAAACTGCTCGCAATAGGCATCTACCGTCTCTAACACAGGTTGTTTCCCCTCAATTAAGGCAAAATCTTCTGGCTCTAAAGGCTGAAAAAGCTGCATGAACACACCATCAAAGCAAATAGGTCTAAAATCGTATCTACCGTCATTAAAAGAAGCCTGATTGCACAACTCTAATGATTTTTGGATGTCACCGCCAGTTACGTACATTGCCAAATGCCCTATTGCATGCGTACATGTCGCTTGTTCAAGAAGGGTCGGGTCCCAACCGTCTCTTTTTTGGCAGATACCCGCAAGCAGAGACTCCAGTTCGGCAACAGTCGCATCGGGCAGAGACTCTACACGAAATCGCTCTTGAAAAGCCCCATGTATGCCGCCGTTTGAACACATACCGCTTGGGGCACGGGTTATCACCTCTTTCCACTTTGATGGGTCTTTTGCGGTTTCTTTGGCGCTCAAGTTATGACCCAACACATGGCAGTAAAAATATGAGTTGTCCTTTTCTTGAACTAACCGGGTGATTGTAAACGCATCTTCCATCGAAATACCTAAGTCCATCAATTTTGGAATTTCTCGGTCATAACATGCGGGACGATATTCTTCATTTGAACATGTGTAAAGTATCTCTTCTGCGTATTCCGCCAAAGAATGAGCCGGCTGTGCGAGAAAGAAGACGAGAATGAAAAAACCGGCGCCGGCAAAAGCGAGTAAGATTTCTTTTTTCTTTTTTATGGTCCTGAACATACTTAATTTTTTAGTATCTTAGAGGTTCACAATAGCGCTGATATTCTTTTTGTACCGTACTGCAAATATTTTCGGCTTTTGATTTTTCGTACCACCCCGATAGATTGGAAATTGCATAACTAAAGCAGGTATTTTTCTCTTCGTTCTCTAGATAATCAGAAGCGCAGAAATTAATAGCTTCTTTATATTCATACCCGGGAACGCCATGCTCCAAGAGTCCGTGGACATAACCCTGAAGACAGGCCTTGTGGAGATTTTCCTTGAGTGTACGGCATATGGCTACATTTTTTTTGTAGTATTCGTTGCCCTCAAGCATTCCGTTATACACAATGCTTAAATTTGACAGGTAGCGAACACTTGATTCTTTATACTCCTCTTCTATCCCACCAAGAAGCGGGAGCGCTTTGTCAAGATTATTTTCCATCGACCGCAAAAGAAGGGCGTTTATATTCCCGTAACAACTCTCTTTATATATGCTCGGCTGCGTACGGCACAACTCCAAAATATCTTTCCGGCTCTGTATGCTATCCGTCCTGTCTATGTATGCGTTTGCGATATTATTATACACACCGGAAGTGCAACGATATAATTCATCGGGGCTTTTTGACGCTTCTTCGCATAATTTCAAGGCGTCGTACGCCAGAGTTTCCACGTTCTGCCGAGGTCCGTTCAGTCTCAACTCAAGGTCTACCACGCCGTGTCCGATTCCATGAAAGCATTGCAGTGTCGTGTCCGGCGCGTGCGGTGTTATTTTTGTATCAATATACAAACAAAAGCCCCGGGCTTTTTTAATGTCCCCCGTAGTCGTTAGGAGCGCTTCCATAAAACCGTGATAAAAACCGTAGGCGCACGCTGACGCTTTCTCGGTTAAAATAGAGTCTCTGTCTTTTATAAAGTATTTATAAGACTCTACTCCGATATCATGAGCGACTCCGTGGCAACCTTCTCTGAATTTTTCATCTTGGATATAGAACGTGTGCACCATATCAAAAACGGCGTCAATGCCATGCGCCTCCAACTCCGAGAATAGTGTGGAACGCCAACACGCGGCATATTTCGTATCGCTCTCGCACGAATTCTCGTTAAAAACTTTTTCTGCCTCATCGATAACAATTACCGTCCCGGTAAAATACGGGGCAAGGTGGTCATGATATGCCCATACGCCCGATTTTTCAAATGAAAATTGCCATTCTGCGTTAGGCGCGATCGGCTTTTTCGGGTCAAATTCTGGATATATCGTATGCGAAGGATGCAGATTTGAGGCCGGCCAGAAATATTTCTCAAGTTCTGTGGTGAACACTACTGTCGCACCCGGAGGGACGGTGAGACGGGACGGTTCGAATCCATTTTCGGTAAGTTTGACTTCATAGACGCCGGTTTCGGTAAGAGCGGCGTATGGAAATGCATCTTTGTCTCTATTGAGTTGGAATCCGCCGATTACCAATATGACGAGTGCCGCGACAGGGAGTACTGCATATTTTTCATATTGTGATGACGCTTGTATCATAATTTATTCAAATGGCATATCACGGTAGACTGATGTGTGATGTTCTGCTAAACATCGGGCGCGGTACTGTTTAGGAATCTCATTGTTACAGACGCCGTACATTTTCTCTTTTATATATTCCGAATCCATGCGATGAAACAGCTCCTCATAACAAAAATCTTTTTCGGCAGAGTCAAATGAAGAAGACTCGCAAAAAGAAATTGCTTTTTTATATTGCTTTTCCGGCTCTCCATGGGTAAAGAACCCCAGTATCGTTCCGCCCCAGCAAATTTTTCTTTCATTACCGGAGAAATTATTTCTGCAGATTGTTGCAAAGCGGCTAAAGTCGTCTTTAAGAATGTCGCGCGCAATCATGACGGAGGGAGCGACCCATATGATTAAGTCCCGTATATTTTCGTCCGAAATATTTTTGAGATATTGAGGAAATTGAGCAAAATCTCCCTCAAGAATACTGTCAAGTTTTGGCGTAATTTCACCATAACACGCTTTCTGGTATCGATATGGCTGTGTTCTGCATACGGCAAACGGGTCTTCAGGATCAAGTGACAGTCCATATTCATCTTTTTCAGCAAACCCCGCTGGAACGGTAAACACCCCAGTTAAACACAGGTTAAGGTTTGTAAATGAACTCTTAAACAAATATTCGCATACCTCTATGCCGGGGGCTATCATTGCCTCAAAATTACCCAGTACACGCGGGTCAGGCGGATCTTCGGTAAATCCATGCCCAATACCATGATAGCAATTCTGAAGCCCTAAAAGACCTAACTGTTTCCCAACTTCATCGCAAAATGAAAGTGCATATTCAACATCGGGATCTTCTCGAAGCAGACCTTCCATAAATCCATGAAAAAAGCCGTATCCGCAGTATGATGTTTCGTATGTTATGGAGAAGATTTCTCCTCGTTTAAATAACTCGTATGCTTCCTCGCCTATTTGATGTGCGGTCCAGTGGCAAGCGCGAGGCAATTCGCCTTTTTCATATGTCTCCGCAAATAGCGCGTACGCAGCTCCGACCCCCTGTGTCTTTACAGTATTTCGTATAATTTCATCAAAACATTGTCCCGTTTCTTTTTTACATGCAGTATACACAGCTCCGCCCTTAGGAAGCACTGTAATTTCTCCCCGCAGTGATGGATTAAGATGGTCGTGGTATCTCCATGTGCCGGGTTCGTTAAAGATAAATTGCCACGATTCATTGGGCGCTATGGGTCTTTGCGAGTCAAAGACGTTTTCTGGATAATAGGTATGTATCGGGTGCGGGTCGCTTGCCGGCCAGAAGTTGTCCGCCATCATTGTCTTAAAGAAGACGCTGTCCCCTGTTTGTATCGTTAATGAGGACGGATAAAAACCTCCCTCTCGGAGCACGATGCCGTGCTCCCCTCTTTCTTCAGCGCTAAACACACCACTTCCGTTGCTTGCACCAAAGAATATGTAGAGCGTTAAAAATGCAAAAACAAAAATGCCGAGAACGACAGGTCGCGGTACGTATGTAAAAAGCATGTGTTTAGGCATTTTTCTCCCCGGTTCCTATTAAGTCGGATTTTTGAAGGCAAAATTCTTCTTCCTCTTTTTTGTTAAATCCTTCGCATAGAGCTGGAGCTCGCGCACGGTATTCAGGGTTCGCAAAAAAGACCCAGGAAGCGCCGGCTCTGCAGAAAAATATACCCTCTTCTGTCGGCATGTCATTGCATATCTTAATTGTGCCGGCAGTATCGTAATCAGCCGACGGCCCCGCCACAGTACCGAAACCCATATAGCATGATTCTTTGTTTTTCTGATTCCCTATATCATTGCAGAGACTGCCAATCTGCCCGTAGTCTTCCCCTAAAATATTTTTCCACCATTGACTCAACTCGAAATAACAGGAGTTTCTGAATTCTGAAGGCACTGTGGTGCTGCAGGGCTCGTAGGGATTTTTTTGATTAAACTTGCGGTCTTTTTGATACACGCTGTCTGGAGTAAAAATAGTTGAGGTATTATATTCCATAAAAAGTCCCGAAGTGCATCCAAATAAATCTTTGACTTGAGTAGTTAATGTACATGCTTCAAGTCCTTCAACAAGGCGCTCCGGTCCTATATATTCCATAACTCCATGTCCTATACCGTGCTGACATCCTGTGCCGTAGCGACCGTACTCTTTAACGCATGCCGAATCAAGGGCGGGTAGAATTTCAATTCCGTTCTCGCTAATGGCGCGGGTGAAAAAGCTGTGATAACAGCCGAACGCAAAAGAGTCGTCACATATCACGAGCCCTTCTATACCCTTTTTTTCGTAGATAAGCTCTCCTATAATGTGGGCGACAGTATGCTGGTCCTCGAAATGCCGCTTTTCGTACGTATCCTTAAATTGAGCATATGCCTTTTCAACTCCAAGTATGTCTATTTTGCTTCTCCAATACGTTCGTTCAGCTTGAAGAAGTTCAGGGCTTATGCTATGAGCTTCGCTAAGAAGAGTTTTGACTGCAGTTTCCGGCAATGGCAAGTAAAAAAAGAGGGTACCTCCAACAATAAAGATGAGTAAAATCAGTATATTTCGAAAAAAGAAAGTCATGTTTTTATTATACAAACAAAAATACAGTGTATCACAACACTGTGTATTTCAGTTTTTACCCGAGACTTCCCGACTCGAGTGGGTTTTAAACCGATACTACTTGTTAAACAAGAGCTCAAAAAAAGTCACTGCTTTGTTCCAGAATGATGGAGGTATGTCTTCGTACATATCGGCTAGTTCCGGGAAAAGATACTCGCCCCTCCCCACGAACTCGCGTGTGCTTTTCCTCGCTTCCGGCACGATGGGGTTTTTGAGGATATACAGGTCGTGGCGGATGCCGGTAACCTGCCAGGAGACCTTCGTGCCCGGCTCGCCGCCTCCGATGGTGAACGTGTTATTTTTTACTTCAGTCTTTATATATACATTGGGAGACGATGTGGTAATTGGTTTCACCTGATACCTGAAATCTTTATTGAGCGCTTCAAAGTATGACGGGAGTTCCACGACGGCTTCCCCGCCTTCATTGAGCGTAACCACTCCATCGTAGATATTCTTCACGTCCGGCGACTCGACGAAACTGTGGTAGAGCAGTTTGTTCTTCGGGTCGAGCGGGTGGTCGATGACGAAAGAACCGCTCCCCTTTTTCAGCTCCCCGGCAATCGTCAGGTTTTGAGTGAACGTGGTAGGAGTGGTAAACGTTGTTCGGTAGGTCCCTTGCGCGTAGTAGTAGCTCTGGCCGTAGTAGTAGCTCTGGCCGTAGTAGTAGCTCTGGCCGTAGTAGTAGCTCTGGCCGTATGCTAGGGCGACAGATGCTTCAGTAAGAAAAAGAAAACTGGCGCACAGTAACACCATAAAAGAAATTTTTTTGTTATGCCGGCTGCGTTTCTTATTCATACAAGTCTGGGAATAGATATTCCCCTTTATCCACTAACGCATCGGGTCCTTTTTCAACTTCCGGCACAATTGGATTTGCGAGAATAAATGGGTCGTGGCGGATGCCGGTAACCTGCCAGGCGTAGATATTCTTGACGTCCGGAGACTCGACGAAACTGTGGTAGAGCAGTTTGTTCTTCGGGTCGAGCGGGTGGTCGATGACGAAGGTGCCACTTCCTTTTGAGATACTCCCTGTCACAACTACGTTTGAACTCACGGTAACGCTTTGTTCAATGCGGGTAATTCCCAGGACAACATAAGGAAAAACGAAAATCATTATGATACCGCATACAATAGAAAAAATTGTGAGGTTGTCTTTTTTACTATTCATAGAGTTCAGGGAGCGCATACTCCCCTTTATCCACTAACGCATCGGGTCCTTTTTCAACTTCCGGCACAATTGGATTTGCGAGAATAAATGGGTCGTGGCGGATGCCGGTAACCTGCCAGGAGACTTTTGTGCCCGGCTCGCCGCCTCCGATGGTGAAGCGGTTATTGTTGATTTCTTCCTTGATGTAGAGGTTTGGAGCAGGGCGGCCTATGGGAGTCGCGAGGTATCTGTAATCCCCGTTGAGCGCTTTGAAATATTTCGGCAATTTTACTCTTGCCTCCCCCCTCCAGTTTAACTTCACAACTCCATCGTAGATATTCTTGACGTCCGGAGACTCGACGAAACTGTGGTAGAGGAGCTTGTTCTTCGGGTCGAGCGGGTGGTCGATGACGAAGGTGCCGCTTCCTTTTGATAGAGAGCCGGTAATGTTAATACTGCCGCCTATGGTAACGGAGTCTGTAAGCTTCGTTGAGCCGGACTGTCCAAGAGCTAAAAGCGGAACGGATATTAAAAGTATGCCGCCAAGTAGGATTCCCGATGTGAGGAGTGTGCGCATAAAGCGTATTGTATAAAAAACAATACCCCGATACAACTCGCTATTGGGGACTGTTCAAATTCCATTCCCGCAGTCTTTTGAGAGCTTCTTGATTATCCGGATTATATCTCAAGAGTTCCTGAAGAAGCTCTTGTGCGTGCATGTCACGAGCAAGGAACGCCAATTCTGCGCGCTCCAACAGCAATGTTTCATTCTTCGGACTCAAGTTTTGTGCCCTTGAATACGCCTCCTGACCTCGCCCGTACGACCCTTCGACTCCGAACTGCTCCAGTACGAGATAAATTCTCCCAAGTTCAGACCAATTTCTGTAATTGCGCTCGTCCGTCTTAATCGCCATGTGTGCGTTACGAACCGCGAGCGTGCCATATTCAATAATTATTTGATTACGAACCTCTGCAGATACGGCCGATTCTGTAAGTCTTTCAAGTTTACCAAGATAATGCGCCGACAAGAAACGGTAGTATATATCCCTTTGAGATATCGAGAGAGCTTTGGCAGTAAGGTTGAGAATTGCTTTTTCATCTTTTGCCGCAATAGCTTCCCTAAAGTATGCGGAAGACAGCGTGTCCTTCCCGTAGAAAAAAATGCCGATAACGCCCACGGACAGTATGACCCCAAGAACAGCGATAAAGAGCGTTTTTCTTATCTTTTGTTCGAAAGAAAATTAGAAAAAAAAAAAGAAAGTGATGCCTTTCTTGGTATATGCATATATCGCTATAGATATTCCGGTTAAAAAAAATGTCAGTGCAAGAAGCGTAATGTTCATCGGATAAAAAAAGGCTAAAATCCACAGGTAGGCAATGGGTAAAAAAAACGTGATTACTATTTTGTTTTGTTTGGTCTCTGTCCCGGAAAATTTTTCAAATATAACACGAGTCCCGGAATAGAACAGGAGAAACAAAAAAATAAGAAATGAAAATACAGGAAGCAGACCCCACGTGGTCAAGAAGTCGGTATTCCACGACTGGAGAGGTTTTGTCTTGAAACTGTACAAATCCCTCTGGTATAAAGCGGTATTGGGACCGCTTCCCAGAAGCCCGCGAATCGGGCCTTCTTTAAAAGTCTCCCGAGCGACGGGGAGGTTCGTTATTTCCGAGAGTCTTTCTGAAACAGAAAGTCTATTGAGATTTAATGGGGAAATTGAAACCGTAGCGGCGAGCAAAGAAAGTGCAATGAGAAATAAAGCAATCGTTGATGGGAAGGAGTTTTTTTTCATAATCAGATTCAAAAAGAGCAGAACGAGAAGGATGACGAGTACTGGAATCTGGTGAGTCAGAAAAAGGATAAGACTGGCGAAAATAAAAGATATTAATAACAAGAATCGCGCAAGCAATGAGGTGGAGAAATTAAATATGGATACGGACAGGAGCACGACCAGTCCGGAGAAGACCGCAAGGTCATCCCACGTACCAAAAAAGGACGGGGTAAAAGCAAATCGTTCAAAATCATACGCAAAGAATTGAAGGATTGTCACAATACAAGTGAGGAGAAAGGAAACAACGATAATCTGAACCGCGTACAAAGAGCGCGAGGGGGTGTTGGAAAGGTAGGCGGAAGCGATGAGTACCGTAAAAAGAGTAAAAAAAACAAGGAACGGATAGCCGCCGGAAGATGTTGTCCAAGATGCAATTGGAAACTTTGAAAAGGCGGCCGACAAGAAAAGGAAGGCGAATGTGAAAAGCGCGGAGAAAAAGAGGGGGTGGTTATAAAACTGCATTCGCTGTTTTTTAAATTCAGCGAGCGCGAGGAAGAAAAAAGACACAAGAACGAAAACGGACAGGAAAAAAATTTTCACGTTCTCGGGGGCCACGAGGTTATGTGGGGAAAATACAATCGGCAGAAGAAAGAGCGTGCACAATAAAATGACCAGAGATTTTTTTTCAGACTGCGGTTGATACGACTGCTCCTGGGGATTTGCCTTTTCAGGTACGGCGTTCATATTCCTTTACTATGTATTATAATACGAACAGACATGGATTCCCCATTAAGAAAAAAGTTTGGAGCGGTTTTTTATCTTGTCTTTGGTTGTGTAGCGGGACTTGGGACAATGTACGCTTTTGCCTTCTATCCATTCAATGCCGAAATTGCCGGTCTTAAAGCATATGTAGAAAAGATACGCGCCTCGGAGAATGCGCTGTTTCAAAAACGGCAGGGCGTTGTAAGCGCGATTGATGACGATAAAAGCATGCTCGTTATTGAGTATTTCAATCCATGGGTATCTGGAACGAGCAGAGAAAATGTTTTTTTGGGCCGTGATACGCGTATAGAAAAAGGGGTCGTATTTATAAAAAACGGGGTGATTTACTCCTCAGGCAAAAATGCAAAAAGTTCCCTCGAATATATACGGGTCGGAGAGTCGATAGAAACCAGGTCTTTGATAAAAAATAACCGTTATGAAACTTTTTACATACGTCATGGAGACGTGCTTTTTTAACACAACCGTATGAAACAACTTCTCATAATTCTCATCGGATGGACAGTGGGAGTTACCCTGGGACAGTATTCGTTTTTTTCTACCACAGAAACTCCCCTAGCATATACGTACACTGATGGCCCCGGCCCTCCAGCCAAGAAAGAGGATAATCTAAGAATCTTTGACGGACGAGTCGTTGAGTTTAAAGAGCCCAAAAGAGGTTTTATAGATTCAGTTAATTTTAAAGAAGGATTTATGATATTTACGCACAGGAACATTCTTGACCCCAGTAGGCTCGTAAAAACAAAGGTCTATTTTGATGAACAAACCGAAGTGAGACAGTACAATGCGTTAGGTTCCGGAATCACCGCCGCTATTACGCACCGGAGCATGCTGGAAAATCTGCAATCTGGAGAAAAAATGACAGTATGGTACAAAGTTCGTCCCGAGAAAAATGATTTGCACGCGACTCTCATATCATATACCAAAACGGAGTGATGTGAGCATGGAAGATTATACCCAAAGCAGAACCGAGATGGTAAAAATGAAAATGAAATTTAAGTACATATCTGCCATATGCATTATCGTCGGTGCCGTCTCTGCCGCCTATATTTTCATGATGGCAATCAATGATACTGTTCCTGTTCGTACCGCTGATTATTACAGGGAAATTGGAGTTATTGCATCCGTTGATTATGGAAATTCGTCTTTCGTTTTGAAAAAGCCGGACTCATACCAATACGGCAATGCGCAGTTAATTCAAATTTATTTTGACGATGACACGAAAATGCTACGACTGAATCCAAGAAAGGAGGATGGTATTGTTATTTTTGAGGAAATAACGGCAAAAGATGCGCGCGAAATTAAAATTGCGATTCCTGTAACGGTCGGGTTTTCAATGAAAAACGAGCTACTGTATGCGGATTTTATCGGTTATTACGACAGTTACGATTTTTAAGAGAAAAAAGATTATTGGTGATACGTGGGATAGAGGTGCCAAAAAAATCTACGACTCCTATGGAGAAAAATTATCATATAAAAGTTCTTGTAAGTACGCTATTAATTCTCGGTTTTTCTGCTTTACTTCTTAAGGAAGACGCTGTATGCCCCGGAAAAGCCGATGTTCCTTCGGGAACACAGGAGCATACCCTCTTAACAAAGGACGGGCGGGTTCGTTGTTACGGTTTGTATGTCCCTGGATCATATAAAGAAGGGAGAGAAATTCCTCTTGTTATCGCGCTTCATGGGGCATCAACCAAAGCGGAACGCAAAATCATGCTTAATTCATTCGCTTCCTCGGCGTCTTTTATCGTCCTGTATCCTCAAGGACTAATGAATCCCCCGGGATACGTCGTCAAAAAACGGACATGGAATGGCGGTGCGTGTTGCGGGTATGCAAAAGATGTCGGAGTTGATGACGTATCATTTGTCATGGAGATGATAGAAAATATTGAGCGTTTGTACACAATAGACGTTGACCGCGTATACATGCTTGGCTTTTCAAACGGCGGCCTGCTTGCCTATCGCCTTGCGTGCACGCATCCAAATACATTTGCCGCTATCGCAACGATGTCAAGCGGACCGTCGGAGTGGCATAATTGCGACATACTCTCTCCGGTATCGGCACTAAGACTTATGACAGACGAGAGTACTGTTGCCGCGTCCCTTAAAGAAAGCCTTGTCTGGAATAAGTGCGAGAACTCGACAGAGCGTATTGATTCCGTGAAAGGAATCCTTGAGGGAAAAGACATTGAAGGTACCCTCTTCAGAAGAATATGTCCGTCCGGCGCAGAGGAGATACAGTATCATTTTGGCGTTGGTAGGCATTACTGGCCGCCATTTGATTTATACATTAAACCGGTTGGTGCGTACCAACCGAAAGAGGTCTTGCAGATTGTATGGGATTTCTTTTATGAGCATCCTAAAGTAAAATAAAAAAACATTACAAAAAGAGTGGGTTCCATCTGTGACGCACTATAAACAAAAACAATGACAAGACCGGTATTCTATATTATCTCAATACTCGGAGCGGGAATGCTGGTATTTTTAATCACACAGGCAAATGAAAATAATCCTTACGTCGTTGTTGTCACCGACAGGGGATTTATACCAGAAGAAATACGCATCGAACCGGGAGACACGATAACCTGGGTAAATACGGGAAAGCAAAAGCATTGGCCGGCGTCTAGTGACCACATTACTCACGGAAACTATCCGCAAACATCGGGGAGGGACTGTCTCGGCAGTTTATTTGATGCGTGCCGAGGACTTAACCCGGGTGAACAGTGGTCTTTTATTTTTGCGTTTGAAGGTATGTGGAGTTATCACGACCACCTTTCCCCTGAAATAACGGGGACGGTTTTTGTGGAACAGGAGAAAAAACGTTCAATTAGGTTTCTTGACGCACAACAGGGCAGCTTTTCCGCTGAACCCCGCATTAAGAGCGTCGTGTCGTATATACATAGCCTGTTCAACGTCATGAACGAAGAAGAGTTCAGGGCATTGTCCGGAGACGAACAAAAAAAGTATATTGAAATTTTAGCGGAACAATTACCGGAGAGGGCGTGGTTCTACCTTAACGCGGTCGGATTTGAGAATGGCGAGCAGGTTATTGGCGGCCATGAACTGGCACATAGCGTGGGAAGTGCATTGTATAAAAAATACGGAATGCAGGGCTTGA
>JACPLB010000008.1 GCA_016186705.1 Candidatus Kaiserbacteria bacterium
AGCAGGACGGTCTTAAAAACACACCTTCCTGACGATTTTCCCTCGCTCCCATCGGTCGAGGGTCAAGTCACCCACACGCTTCTGTCGGACGATGTTGTGGAGGGTATTCAATCCGTCGGTTACAGCGCGTCGCGTTCGAACATTAAACCAGAACTCTCCAGTGTATACGTGTACGAGCGTGACAAGAAACTTTTTTTTGTCGCGACCGATTCATTTCGTTTGGCCGAAAAGACCATACACACGAAACAAAAAAATACTCTCGAGGAGTCATTCCTGCTTCCACTAAGAAACGCCCTTGAAATTGTAAGAATTCTAAATCACGTCCCGGGGTCGGATGTTATCGTGAAGGTCGGAAATAACCAAATATCTTTCGAATGCCAAAACATCTTCATCACGTCCCGAATCATTGACGGGACATTCCCTGACTATAAGCAGATTATTCCAAAAAGCCACATATCAGAGGTTATCATGCTTAAACAAGACCTCCTGAACGTGTTTAAGAAAATAAATATTTTTTCAGACAAGTTTGGACAAGTCTCCATTCAGGTTGAGCCTAAGAAAAAATCGTTCGTTGTGAGCGCCCACAACAGCGATGTCGGAGAAACGAGCGACGCAATTGATGCCATCGTGAAAGGTGAGAGCGTCGATATGAGGTTTAATTATCGGTACATCTACGACTGCCTTGCGTCCATACATTCAGACAGCGTCACGATGTTTTTTACCGGCATCGGAAAACCGATAATTCTGAAAGGAGTGTCGGACGAATCTTTCCTCTACATCGTCATGCCGATGAATAAGTAGCCGGTATGAAACGCATCTCGGATTTTTTTTCGAAATTTTCGGCGATACAGCCAACAGGACGCAGTGTCGTGAGAGCCTGTGTTGAAGTGCTAAGGAGGAGAAATATTCCAATTAACGAGGATGAACTCATGTACAGCAGGAACACGGTATACGTAAAATCACATCAGGTGGTGAAGAATGAAATCTTTCTTTCAAAGGAGATTGTGATAAAGGAAATCAATCAGAAGCTCGGAGACACTATCGTTAAAGACGTGCGTTAAAAATCAATCATCAAGTCTGTCTCGGCATTACCCTTGTTAAATACCAAATCATACACTACGGCCCGTAGCGTATTTTTACTTTCAATATTCTGGATTGCTCTCGGGGAGAAGGTGAGGGAAAAGGGAGCTCGCGACACGGATCCTATAAAGACTCCGTTCATGAAATAGTCAACCTTCTGCACGGGGAATCTGCTTGAGTAAGAAATAAGGACGGCAAGGGGAGTGTCCGCCGGGTAGCGCACTGTCGGATGTATATTAGTAAACGTTACCGTGGGCTGATTTTCCGGCGTATGGAGCGTATCAAAAGACGAAGGGATAGCACCCCCCTCAACAACTCCATTTTCCTCTACCCACATGCGCACGGAGGGTTCCCATAAATGAAATTGGGGGTCGCGCCCCGGGTCTTCCGGCTTCTCGCCTCTCGGGTCGTTTTTGTTGACCCAATAGAGAATTGAGTGCACATCAGCTATTACCCGCTCCTCTCGTGTCTCCGCAGGCGTGTACTCCGTCGCGAGGTTCCCCGATATAGAATCAATGACATAAGGCTCACCTCCTCTCCACTCGCCTCTTAATACCGGCTTCATTCCTTCTTCATACTCAAGTACCGGCTTTTTGAAGAGGTCGCGGGGACGTTCCTGAAGAACCTCCTGCATAAAGGCATTCCATAGAGGTGCGACAATAAAACCGGCAACCTGCTTTTCCATCGGGCTGTTGTCATTGTTCCCGGCCCACGCGCCGACGGCGATATTCGGCGAATATCCGACAATCCACGCGTCTCTCGAATCATTGGTCGTTCCCGTTTTTGCCGCGACGTCATACCCATCAAAGTACAAAGGAGAACGTGCTCCGAACGCCGGCGTTCGTGCCTCATTATCGGAGAGTATGTCGGATATCTGCCGAGCGATTGAAGAGGAAAGCACTTCCGCCGGTCTCTCCGTGAATTCTTCCACGAGATTTCCTGTCCCATCTTCGACGCGCAGTATCCCCGTAGGGGAGTTTTTCACACCGTCATTTGCAAAAACGCCGTACGCGCTCGTCATGTCAAGGAGTGTCACCTCGCCTCCACCGAGGACCAGTGTAAGTCCGTACCGGGAGATGTCTGTCAAGGTTGTCAATCCCATGTCGCGTGCGGTATTCAGAGAGTCGGTAAGTCCCGCGAGATAAAGAGCTTTTACCGAAGGCACGTTGATTGACTGCGCGAGTGCATTTCTGAACGTAACAGGTCCTCGAAACGCCTCGTCGTAGTTTTTAGGCGAGTAGCATTCGTTTTCACTCGTGAAGTCGTCGGGTGCGCAGGTGCTTGAGAATTGGGTCTCAAGGTCGAACACGACCGTGTCCGGCGTATACCCGTTTTTAAAGGCAGTTGCGTACACAAAGGGCTTGAATGCGGACCCTGGCTGGCGTTTGGCAAGGGCAATATTGAAATTCCCGTCAATATCCTCGTCAAAGTAATCACGGGAGCCGACCATGACGAGAATCTGCCCCGTTTGCGGTTCAATGGCGACGAGAGAGGCGTTTTCAGCGTTGAATTTCTCAACATTTTCGAGCGCAAATGTTTTCACGATATTCTCGGCCTTTTGTTGCAGATTGTAATCAAGCGTCGTAATGACCTTAAACCCTCTTTCGTCGACGGCTCGTTTGCCGTACTTTTGCTCAAGGTATTCCTCGATAAAAAAGACAAAATGAGGAGCCTTAATACCGGTATCTTCCTGCGGCTTGAACTCAACCACTTCATCTATAGCCATTTCGTATTCCTGCGCTGAAATAAATCCGTCCTCACGCATCCGAAAGAGCACGAAATTCTTTCGCTCCTCAAGCCGCTCCCGGTTGTTTCCGTACGGGGAGTAAAATGTCGGCGCTTGCGGGAGCGACGCGAGATACGCGGCCTCGGCAATCGAGAGGTCGGAAGCAGACTTTTCGAAAAATGCCTGACTCGCCTCTTCTATGCCGTAGAGGTTCCCGCCGTAGGGGGTCTCGTTAAGATAAAGCGCCAAGATCTCTTCTTTGTTCAGCACCTTTTCCAATTT
The DNA here is from genome assembly GCA_016186705.1 of Candidatus Kaiserbacteria bacterium. Lineage (GTDB taxonomy): Bacteria > Patescibacteriota > Minisyncoccia > Phycocordibacterales > JABMNX01 > JABMNX01. The sequence continues at coordinate 3,089 of JACPLB010000008.1, forward strand.
TATGGCGAGCACCCACTCTTTTAATTTTCGGGAAATTTTTCTCTCATTCGTGAGAAGAGAGTTTTTAACGACCTGTTGCGTGATGGTCGATCCGCCCTGGATTCCTTTGCCGCGCAGCGGCTGTATAAATACGGCGCGAAACGTGGCAAGCGGTCGTATACCCCGATGTTCATAAAATTCGGCGTCCTCTATGGCGACAGTCGCGTTTTTTATGTTTCGAGACATACGGTCGAAAGAAATCACGGTTCTCTGAACATTCTCATGAAGGTCAAAAAGCAACACCTCGCCGGTACGGTCGTATATTTTTGTCGACTGGGCGATTTTTCTCTGTCCGAATGACTCTAAGTCCGGTATCTCAAGCGTCGCCGCCCAGAGAATAAGGCCACCAGAGATAAAAAATAGGACGGCAACGCCAAACAGGACAATTCGATGCGAGCTTTTTCTCTTCCGATGTTTCATTTTAGAATTCATACTAACACGGCTTGCAAAGCTCTGGAATTCTTCAGGCACCCTATGCTACAGTAGCTACATGTTCGGCCTTCAAAAATCAATAGACACTAACCCTAAAAGGATTGAGGAAGTGCTTACTCGCGGGGTTGTCGAGGTAATTGACACAGAACACCTCCGGAAGAAACTTCTTTCGGGGAAACGTCTTCGCGTAAAGCTGGGCATTGACCCCACAAGCCCGTACATCCATCTGGGACGGTCAGTGCTTCTCCTTAAACTCAAAGATTTTCAGGACCTCGGACATAGAGCGGTATTGATTATCGGAGACACTACCGGAGTGATAGGCGACACGTCCGACAAATCGAGCGAGCGGCCTCTTCTAACGAAAGAAGAAATCAAAAAAAACGCCGCAACATATTTCGCACAAGCCGGGAAAATTCTGAATATAAAGCAGACTGAAAAACACTTTAATTCGAAGTGGCTTCACGCGCTTACGTATGATGATATCGGAGAACACGCAGATTCTTTTTCCATAGCGGATTTTATCGCGCGCGAAAATATCAAAAAACGCCTGGATACCGGCAAGCGCGTATCGCTTCGCGAGATGCTCTATCCGCTCATGCAGGGCTACGACAGCGTTGCCGTCAAGGCTGACATTGAAATCGGCGGGACTGACCAACGATTCAACCTTCTTGCGGGAAGAAAGTTGCAGGAGCGCTTCAAACAGGAACCGCAGGACATACTGACAACCGCCTTAATTCTCGGCATTGACGGGAGGAAAATGAGTTCAAGTTGGGGAAACACTATAAATATTCTTGACGAAGCGAACAATATGTACGGCAAGATAATGAGTATCCCCGACGAGTTGATAATCCCATACTTTATACACTGTACGCGTATTTCAATGGCTCGCATTCATACCGTTGAAGAGGGAATGAAGAAAGGAGAAAATCCGCGGGATTTTAAAATGGAGCTCGCTCGAGCAATTATCGAACTTTACCACGGTGCGTTGCCTGCGAAGAGCGCGGAAAAAGAATTTGTACACACGTTTCAGCAGAGGAATACGCCTGACATCCCCGTTGTCCATGCGCGGAAAGGTCTTCTTAAAGACGCCCTTCTCAAAGAAAGAGCGGTTGCTTCAGGAAACGAATTCAATCGCCTTGTCGCGGGCGGTGCAATCAGCGGAGCAGCATCCGGGAAAATCACGGACCCGAAAGCAACGGTCGCGAACGACACGTACAAAATAGGAAAGCGGAAATTCGTTGCGTTTAAAGTTGAATAACACACAACCCCGCAGTTAATGCGGGGTTGTGTGGGAAGGACGATTTTGTCTATACTTCTTCCTCTTCCTTGGGAGCTTCCTCCTCGGAAACCTCCTCTCCCTCTCCCTCTTCCATCTCATCCTCGAGCTTATCCGTAAACATTTCTTCCTCTTCGTTTACATACGTCATATTTATCGTTGTTCTATGTTAACCGACCCACTGCGCGGTCAGCGCGCGGTGCGACCATATATTTGTACCAAAACAGAATCCTTTTTCAATACGTACATTGCCGGTGTGTGGATAACGTGTGAGTTGAGAAAAAACCCTAAAGACCCTTATCTAAAGCGCTCCGAAGCAAGGCAAGTGAGTCCGATGGCAATCGCGTCATACTCGTCATCGCGCCTCTTCTGCTTGGGCATATCAATGAGTCGGGGAAGCATCCTTGCCACTTGCGCCTTGGTGCTTTTCCCATACCCGGATACCGCGCTTTTTATCTGAAGAGGTGTGTACTCAAAAAGACGAAGATTGTGCTTCGTACACACATATATAATCGCACCACGGGCTTCGGCGACTCGCATCGCGGTTTTTTGATTGCTGTTGAAGTACAGCTGCTCAATGGCAAGCGCGAGAGGCGCGTATGTTGCAATGACTCGCTCAATCTCCCCTCCGATGCGAAGGAGTCGTGTTTCAAACACTTCTTTGGCGTCGGTCTCAAAACACTCCGAGTACACAAGACTCTCTTCCCCGGCTTTTGACTTTTCGACAACCGCAATACCAACACGTTCATACCCCGGGTCAATGGCGAGTACTCGTGTAACAGCTTTCAGCTTTCTGCTGTGGACTTTTAGTTTATTCATGCGCCGATTACAACTGGTTTAATTTTCCTGAAACCAAAAACCTGACACCTGGTCATGCCTCGTTCGTGTGTATGTCGCTCACTTCGTCGTGTTGGGAGAGCGTGTCCTTGAGTACATCAAGTTTCTCCTTGTCTTCGGGCGAAAGGGGGATTCTCGTCTTTGCCTGAAAAACATCATTGCTTTTTTCAAATGCCCAGAGTGCCGCTCCCGGTTCGGCAAGCGCCAGACCATGCTCCGCAAGGAGATGTTTTATTTCGGCACCGGTTCTGTTTTTATTGTCGGTCATTCCCGAAATGACCATAGCGACACCTCCTGGTCCGTATGCTTCATATACAACCTCCTCAAGCCCCTCTGTCCCGTCTGTTTTTCCTTTTTCCACCGCCCGCTGTATATTCTCGGTCGGCATGTTCGCTTGGCGCGCTTTCTCTATAACCCTACGGAGTCCCGGAGCATGGGCATTGCCCTGCGCTTTCTTGACTTCGCTTGAAATGAGACGAGAGAGCTTCCCAAACACCCTACTCTTCTTGGCGTCAGTCGCCGCCTTTTTATGTTTGATTTGAGACCACTTGTTATGACCTGACATGGTTTACAAAAGAGTGCTCCGCGAAGGCGTCTGCTTGAGGTGTTCATAGGCGCGAACGGTCGCGGTACGTCCTCGTGTGGTGCGTTCAATGAGTCCGAGCTGAAGAAGGTACGGCTCAAGCACTTCCTCTATCGTCCCTTGTTCCTCGGATGTTGCTGCGGCGAGCGTGTTGAGTCCGACTGGTCCGCCGTTGAATTTGTTCATAATAACAAGGAGTAAATCGCGGTCCATCTGGTTCAGTCCGAGTTCGTCAATCTGGAGGAGTTTAAGCGCTTTTGAAATCATTTCTTTTTTGAGCGCCTTTTTATTGACTTGAGCGAAGTCGCGGCATCGTTTCAAAAGAAAGTTTGCGGTTCGCGGCGTGAACCTGCTTCTCTTTGCGATTTCATCAAGCCCGTCTTCATCAATTGAGGCTCCGAGAATATCCGCGGAACGGCGTAAAATCCGTTTGATTTCCTCTTCGCTGTAATAATTAAGCCGGAATGTGCCTCCCGAAAAGCGCGAACGGAGAGGGGATGAGAGGAGCGAAACACGTGTTGTTGCCGCAATAAGCGTGAAGGGAGGAAGCTCGAGCTGAATGGTGCGCGCGGACGGCCCTTTCCCGATAATAATATCGAGCGCGCCCGATTCCATTGCCGGGTAGAGAACTTCTTCGATGGTTTTATTGAGCCGGTGGACTTCATCGATAAATAAAATGTCTCCCGGGTTGAGATTTGTGAGAATGGACGCGAGGTCTCCGACCCGCTCAATTGCGGGTCCTGACGTCACTTTTATCTGTGTTCCGATTTCCCGCGCGATGAGGTACGCGAGGGTGGTTTTTCCCAATCCTGGAGGGCCGTAAAAGAGAATATGCTCCGGAGGATGTTTTCTCTCTCGCGCCGCAGTGAGAAGAATCTTCAGATTCTCTTTGACGTTTGCCTGCCCGACATACTCTTCCCATTCATGCGGGCGGAGGGTCTGGTCAAGAAACGCGCGGTCTTCGCTTTCCGCGGGTTCTTGTCGGGGGGTTGACATTTTGTTCATTTTATGTTAACATTGCACAAGTTTCACAGAAATATAGTCTTTCCTTTTACATCCTTATTATAAACCTCTAAACGATTAAGCCCTGCGCTTTGAAATATCGTCGAGGACGTTGTGGTCTTATGCTTTCAAAGATAAGGAGCTACAACCATCCTTAGACTCATGTTTGACTTTAGTTCCGCTAAAGTATTGTTTAGAGGTTTATGGTCGGGATGATGCTCCTACGTCTTTCACACTATCACTATTCTTTTCTAAATCAATGACGCGGCGTAATTCCGATAGAGAAGTCACTCCTTGTAAAGCTTTTATCACCCCATCCTGCGCCATCGTCAAAAGGCCTTGCTTCTGTGC
>JACPLB010000009.1 GCA_016186705.1 Candidatus Kaiserbacteria bacterium
TGCTGTGCCGTCCGAAGAGGTCCCGACTTTCATCAGGATTTCGTCACAGTTTCAAGTCTTGGTAAGGTTCTTCGCTTACCGACGAATTGAGCCACATGATCCACCGCTTGTGCGAGCCCCCGTCTATTCCTTTGAGTTTTAGCCTTGCGGCCGTACTACCCAGGCGGTCTGTTTAACGCGTTAGCTTCGTCTCCCAGAGGGTCGATACTCCGAAAAACCAACAGACAACGTTTAGGGCCAGGACTACTGGGGTATCTAATCCCATTCGCTACCCTGGCTTTCGTGTTTCAGCGTCAGGAATGCACCAGTCTACTGCCTTCGCTTTCGGTGTTCCCCATGATATCAACGGATTTCACCCCTACACCATGAGTTCCATAGACCTCTTGCATCCTCACAGTCATGCCGTTTCCCCCGCACTTCTTGGGTTGAGCCCAAGTCTTTAACGGAGGACTAACATGACCGCCTACACACCCTTTACGCCCAGTAAATCCGGGTAACGCTTGGGGCCTCTGTATTACCGCTCCTGCTGGCACAGAGTTAGGAGCCCCTTATTCCTGAAGTAACGTCAATTGCGCCCCGCCAAAGGCGGGGTACACTTCCTCCCTCAGAAAAGATGTTTACGTCCCTAAGGACTTCATCCATCACGCGGCGTCGCTCCGTCAGGCTTTCGCCCATTGCGGAAGATTCTCGACTGCGGCCCTGCGGCCTCCCGTAGGAGTATGGACCGTGTCTCAGTTCCATCGGTGGGGGTCAGGCTCTCACCTCCCCTAGCCGTCATCGCCTTGGTGAGCCATTACCTCACCAACTAGCTGATAGCCCGCAGGCCGCTCCTTTAGCGAATAATTCCCGTAGTAGATTTTGGCATTGCGCCAAAGGCGCGTCCGTTTTGCGGACAATGCCAAAATTCACTACCGGATAAACTTTACTCCGAAGAGACTATCAGGAATTACCCCATCTTTCGATGAGCTGTGCCTGACTAAAGGGTACGTACCTACGTGTTACTACCTCGTCTGCCGGTTGCCCTTGCGGGCCCCCTTGACTTGCATGCCTTATCCACGCCGCCAGCGTTCACCCTGAGCTAGGATCAAACTCTAAATAATAATCTGTCTCGCGACAGACCCCAGATGAACGAAACAAAAGAAAACATGCTACTTTTTCTTTTTCTGACTTAACCTATTTTTTTCTGAATTTACTGTTTTAGACGAACTGCCTTGTTGTCAAAACAAGACATTAAAGTTCGCACAAACTATTGTATTTTCAAGGTTCAAACAAAAACTGCCGAGAGCAGTTACGTACAGTATACCCAGCGAGAACATAAAGTCAACGCCCTCAAGTAGTTGCTACGACACGAGAGAAAGTTTTGAGGATATACATCCCCACTTCTCAAAGTTACGATTGTTTTATTTAGAAGGACGAAAACCTAAAAAGCTTAGGAGGGCCGTCGCAATAAGCGCTATGCCAAGAACGGCAGTAGGATTAGTGCCTTTATCGTTGAGTACGGTAAAAGTCGCCATGAGCCAAATGAGTGTAATTGTCATTCCAAGCCAAGGATATTTCATACCACGTTACTATTTATACCGTTTAAGTGTAGTGTACAATTCGGGATTACGTTCGGCAAGTGCATAAATACGATCCATTAGTTTTTCCTTCGCAAGTAGATGTTGTTCTTTCCGTATCATTGTTGACTCCAGAGAATCCTCTTGCAGTGATTGAAGGGTTTGGAGGGTATGGAGCTCATGAGTATGTGACGTTTTTAGTGCGGTAATTGATGCGAGCGGGAAAACATCAAAAAACGAATGGATCGCTTTTACCATATTGAATTTTGGTGAGAGGCGCAGGCATACCATATCAACAATAAGTAACGTTCTTATAAAAGCGATGACATCGGAGGGTAAGCGTAATCCGTATTTCTCAACGAGACGAACGATTTTAAAGAACGCTATGGACGAACTCCGTTTATTAATGTCTAGCGATGTATCGCCTGTCGAAAAATGCCAATTGCCTATGATGGACGGTAATTCTCTCTCAAATTGTCTCTCAAGAAAGGTCAGTGTTTCTTCTAAGATATCCCTCATTTTTTTATCACCTATATTTTCCTGCCCCAATTCACTGTGCACACGCTCGGCTGCAAACTGTACCAAGCCGTGAGCTGCTTTTTTATATTCAAGATTAGCCGCCCCGTAGATAAATTCACAAAAATAGTTCGTTGTTGAGACAGATTTTCCTACAATACCGAAATCGAGAAAGCCGATTTTATTTCCAGGCAATATCATGAGATTGCCGGGGTGAGGATCTGCCTGGAAAAACCCATCAACAAAGTATTGGCGCATGAGGTCACGTATAAAAAGATTTGTTGCGATATGAATATCCGATTTAAATGAGAGAAGAATCTTTTCTATATTTTTTTGTTCAAGCGTATTTTGGTCGCCACGAAGAATCTGACTTAAGGTAAGTCCGGGTACATACGTCTGAACGAGTACGCGACGCTGTGTAAATGTTTCGTACATGCGCGGGACAATGATCTGTTCTTCCAAACTATGCTGAGATATGTGGCTGTAGATGATGGCCGTATTATGTGCTTCACGCCGATAATCAAGCTCGTCAACAAGCCATTCTTTAAGTTGGTTAATCACCTCCTCTAGTTTTACGACATTAAGAATTCCAAAAGGTTTCAGAACTGTAAAAAGTCCGCGAAGTAATGCCAAGTCTGCCTTTATATATTTTTCAACATTTGGTTTTTGTATCTTTATGGCAACGTCTTCTCCACGAAACCTGCCTCGATACACCTGTGCGAAAGACGCCGAAGCAATTGGTTTTTTGCCTATGTCAAAATAAGTGTCGATACCCGCACCGATTTCATCCTTAAAAACCTCGAACATCAGTTCATTCGGTATCGGTGATACCTTATCGAAAAGCTCATTCAGAGCAACCGCATATGTTATGGGAAGCACATCAAACCGCATGGCTAAAATTTGTCCCAGTTTAAAAAAGACGCCGCCACAGTCTTCAAAAAAATAACGCAGGCGGAGTGGTGGAGAGAGTCGTATATGACTCCCTGAAGTTGTTGCTCGATAGGAGTATAAGCCGTTTTTTATCGCAAAACGGAAAATCATCCAGATTCTCCCAAAGATGAGGAACATTGGCTACATTTAAGAATCCGATCGAAAACCGACAAGAGCAACCAGGGTAGTAAAAATTACGCCAAGAAGATAGAGGGTTGTTGCGTCAGTTCTCTCCGGAGCATTGTACATAATCAAACCGACGGCAACCCAGAGACCGACGATACTTACAAAAATCCATGGATATCTCATAGGATTTATTATTCACGGAACATACGAAAAAAGCAAGGTATTGATGATTTCAAATATGTTTCGCAGACCGTCGTTGTATGGTAACCAAAAGCGGCGTGGCTAAGAAAATTGACGAGTAGGCACCGGCAATCACGCCTACGAGAAGCACGAGTGAGAAATCCTGTGTTGCGTGAGGTCCGAAGAAAAAGAGCGTGAGGAGGACAAACGCCGTCGTCAAAGACGTGTTGATGGAACGTGCGTATGTCTGCGTCAAACTTTTGCCGACCGTGAGTTCAAAGTCTTCTTTACGATTGAGGTCTCCGTTGAGACGAAGGTTCTCGCGCACGCGGTCAAAGACGATAATCGTGTCGTTGATTGAGTAGCCGAGTATCGCAAGGAGCGCCATCACGAACAACGCATCCGCTTCAGAGCCGAAGTAATAACCAAGCGCCGCAAAGATGCCGACAGGAATGAGGATATCGTGGAGAAGCGCAACAATGGCAATCACGCCGTACTTCCAGGAAGAGACCGGTTCGGATACTTTTCTGAACACGAACGCGATGAAAAGCGCAATCGCAACGATAACGATGAAAAGGGCTACGAGCGCCTTGTTTTTAAGTTCGCTCCCGATGACAGGACCGACAACACTCAGTCTTTCTTGCGTGACAGAATACATCCCGTTAAGAGATAACGCTTCGAGGACTGCGAGGTGCGCGTTTTCGGAAAGCTCCGGAGTACGGAGAATAAACCCGTTCTCCCCTGTTCTGCGGAGAGAAAACGAACCGATAGCAAGCGACGAAAGGCGGGTCTCCAGCTGTTCCTTGTTCGGTACCTCCGCATTGTACGAGACCTCCATAATCGAGCCGCCGTTAAAGTCAATGCCGAAGTTGAGTCCGAAAAGAGCAATGCTCAACAGGGACGCGACGACTAAAAGCGTCGTGAGTGCATAAAATATTTTTCTGTATGTAACAATTAACATATAAAGAGTTAGGACATCATAAGAATGTGCCGCTGCCAAAAAAGAATCTCGTAAGCCGGCGGTTCGGATAGTCTCCGAGAGCGTTTATAAACGTGCGTGTAATCACGATTGCGGTAATCATGCTCACCAATACGCCGATGCCGAATGTAAGCGCAAAACCCTCGACGAGCGAGGTGCCGAACCAGAAAAGAATGACAGCGGTAATAACACTTGAAATGTTGCCGTCCCTGATTGAAAGCCACGCACGATTGAATCCTTCCCCAGCCGCGTCTTTTGTTCCTTTCCCTTCTTTTAGCTCTTCTTTCATGCGCTCAAAGATAAGCACATTGGCGTCAACCGCCATGCCGATTGAAAGAATGAAGCCGGCAACCCCGGCGGCGGTTAGGGTCACCGGAATGAGCTTAAAGAGAGCGAGCATGACAAGAACATACACGCTCAATGACACAACGGCAAGAATCCCCGGGAGCCGGTACCAAAGGATCAAAAAAACTCCCACGACAAGAAGTCCTGCAAGTCCCGCGACAATACCCTGCTGAAGCGCCGTCCCACCGAGCGACGCGCCGATAGTCTGCGTACTCACAAGTTCAATGGGGACCGGGAGCGCGCCAAAATTAAGATTTTTGGCGAGTTCACGCGCTTCATCGGGAGTAAAATTTCCGGAGATGACCGCGGTGCCATTCGGAATTTCTTCCTGCACCACCGGCATGTTCTCGCGTAATGTCCGCAAAAAGCGCCTTGCCCTCGCTGTTAAACTCAACCCGCACCGCCGGCTCATTCGGAAGTCCCGCTTGAGACGAACCGAACTCCACCGCCGCCCGGGAAAGGTAGCGTCCGGTAAGTCCGGTGTCTTCATATGACGCATTGACGTTAAGCGTCCCCTCTTCATCAAGCCCTTCTTGCTCTGTTTTAAACAGCTTGAATTCAAGCACCGGTGTTTTGCCGATGAGCGCGATTGCCTCTTTCGTATCGGTAACGCCCGGAAGCTCAACGATTAAGCGTTCTTCTTTTACTTCGGCAAAAATACTGCTTCGCTCCGTCTGAACAATGGGTTCTGCGACACCGAAGAGATTTACTCGCCGCTCTATAACATCCCGAAGCGCTTCCATTGACGCATCAACTTCAGAATCGGCGACCTTGGACGTGTCCGCCCGATAGATAAGATGCGTGCCCCCGGCAAGGTCAAGGCCAAACTTAAACGGAAACGCCGCGCCCTCACGTTCAGAATTAAAGACAAAATAGCCGACAGCGATGCCGGCACAGAGAATGACAAGGGCTACTATCCGCACTTTCCACATATCAGAGTAGTATATGAAGTTTCGCCTGCATTGTAAATTAATGCGTTATCGGCGATCTTTTTTCGGGACGAATGTCTCGTATCGTCCTTTCGTGTGGTAAAAAGCATCGCGAGAAGAGTGCTGGTATTGGTAATGGTATTCTCGCGTTAACTTTGAACCGTCCATAATGACAGGGTAGGAATAAAATCTCCATATGCCGCGTGAGACCGGAATTTTCCCACGCGTCAGATGCCACACAAAAAAATACGCGAGCCGCACCATCCACGGAGCAACCGGAAGTGTTTTCTTTCCGACGGCCTCTGCCATGTGAGCTCCCAAGACCGGCTCTCCCGGCGGAGCGAGATTGAAGACGTCGTACTGCCTTTTTGGTGTTTCAAAAGCAAGCGTTGCGACAATGTCAGTCACATCGTCTTCGTGCACAAATTGCCGTACCCACCAGGGCGTTACGGGGACAAATGATACCCACAGTGAAATGACGTTGTAGAGAAAGTCCCCCCTACCTTTGAGTTGTCCGGAGAGCGCTGACTGGATTCCGAAGCGAATGCGCATAAACCTGCCGCGCGGTCCGGTAATCGCCGCGGGTCGGACGACGGTAACGGATACCCTATTGTGTTCTTCCCATTTTTGCCGCAGGTCAAGTTCAACCTGCCGTTTTTCAATGCCGTATGAATACTCATCTTCGCGCATCGGTTCGTCTTCGGTAAAATGATGCTCAACTGTATTTGACGAATACGCACCGTACAAAGATGCTGTAGAAAAATAAACGAGTCGTGTGACGGAAAGAGTCCCGAATGCAAAATCAAAGACTTTATTTGAACCTTCTACATTCCATTTCCATTCAATGTCTTGCTTGCCGTACATTTCACGTATCTGCCACGCAGTATGAATAACAACACTCGGGTGGTATCCGGCAACCTTTTTCTGCCATATATCATCTGACGTATTCGCCGTTATCCAGACAATTTTCCCATTGTTCGCTAAAAGTTCCGGCTTTTCTTCTTTATCAAGCGCAATGATTGTTTTAACATCGTCACGGCGGGAAAATTGGTCGCAGAGCATTGCCCCGACATATCCTGCGGCTCCGGTTATAAAAAGTGTTGTGTGCGTTTTCTTTTCCATAGCTAGCTCCCAAAACGAGAGAGTACAGTCTTTATCGTTCGCGCGAGAATGTAAAGGTCGATGATGAGCGAACGATTCTTAACATAGTACAGGTCGTATGTGAGACGAACGCGCGTGTCTTTGACGGACTGCGGGCTTACCTGTTTTATATTCCCATAGTCCTGCTTTATCTGTGCCCAGCCGGTCAGTCCCGGTTGTATTACATTTCGTACATTATAGTACGGTATTTCTTCAACGAGACGTGTGTTGAGCCCGGAAATATCCGGACGCGGTCCGACAAAGGACAGATCCCCTTTGAGCACATTCCACAGTTGGGGCAGTTCATCAATTCGCGTCTTCCGAAGAAAACTTCCGACTCTAGTAATTTTATTTGTGGACTCCCCTACCCAGACCCCGTCTTCATTGCGCTCCATGCTTCTAAACTTGTACGAGTGAAATATGCGGTTATATCTGCCGACGCGTTTCTGAACGATAAACACGGGACCCTTATCTTCAATCTTAATAGCAAAAAATACGAAAGGATATGCGATGAACGAAAAGATGCCCAAAAGAACAGCACCGACAATGTCAACGGCGCGCTTGCACGTGTTGTAGAAAAACTTCGGGCTTGTTGATACATTTTCAAGTATCCAGCGCTCGTTGACGGCCGAGGGAGAAATGCGGTCAAAAATACTCTCGTACACGTTATGAATATCAAGAAACATCAGACCTCCTTCCGGAGAGGCGAGAGCGTATAGAGACGCCAAAAGCCCTTCTATTTTTCTGCTTTTGATGTCGGCAACGACAACCGAGACCCCTTTAGAGTATATAGAATTCTCGACTCTCCGCTTGAGGTCATGAAACTCGGCGTCCGTGTCAATGCCACCGCTCGTGACAAATTCAAGATTGTAGCGCGGATTGTTATTGACTTCTTCGACAAGTTCTTTCACTTCAACGGCATACCCGATAAGAGCGGCTTTCTGCTTGTTCCGGACGCCGAACCGAGGAAATATGTAAATGCGCCACGAGAGCACTAAAAGCGAGGAGATAATGAGATAGAGAATAAGATTCGTTTTTGGGGCGATTCCAAAATACGGAATGAAGAAAAAGAACAGAGCCGCGATGGTGATGTTGATTGCCTGCGCGTTGAGGATAATTGACGGAAGTCTGCTTCGGAGGAGTGTCGTGTGCTTGTCATACAGGCCGGAAATGAAATACACCCCGACCCACACGACAAAGAGAACCGAGAAGGGAGTGAGGTGGTTATAGAAGAGAGCGATGTTGGGAATTTCGGCGTAACGAACAAAAAGCGTCAGCCAGAGTGCGGCAAGGAAAAATAAAATGTCTCCGACAAGGAGAACTAGAGGCTCTTGTTTGCGTGCAACGGACATTATATGGTGTATGTATCATACAACAAAACCATCGCCTGACAAGTCACTTTCTACAACGAATGAGTCACTCCCGCACAAAGAAAAAAATCCTTTTCATTATCACGAAATCAAACTTCGGCGGGGCGCAACGGTACGTCTATGACATTGTTCGTTCACTCCCTCACAATGAATTTGAGGCAACGGTTGCGTTCGGAGGAAAAGGGGCGCTCAAAGATAAACTTGACGCGGCGCGCGTTCAAACCGTTTCAATTGAAGGATTGGAGCGGGACGTGAGTTTTGCAAGCGAATGTAAAGTATTTTTTAAACTTCTAAGACTCTTTAGGGACGAGTCTCCCGATATTGTGCATCTCAACAGTTCCAAAATCGGAGGCATTGGTGCACTCGTGGGGCGTCTGATGCACATTCCGCACATCGTGTTTACGGCGCACGGCTGGGCATTTAATGAAGAGCGTCCATGGCTCGAGCGAAAAATGATTGCGTTCTTGCACTGGTGTACCATTATTCTTTCTCATACGACTATCGCAGTGTCCCACACAATAAAGCGACAAGTGGGCCATTTCCCGTTCATTGCCGGCAAAATAATTGTCATATACAACGGCATTGACCAGGCCGGAACATTTTCAAGAGAAGAGGCGCGAACACTACTTCTTTCACACAACAAAAAACTGGCGGAGAGTACACCCAAAGGCACTTTATGGATTGGAACAGTGTCCGAACTTCACAGGACCAAGGGACTGCCCTACGCGATTAGAGCAGTCAAACAGCTCGTCGATTCCGGGTACAACGTCATCTTCTTCATCATCAGCGAAGGAGAGGAGAGGAGAAATCTCCAAGAGCTTATCAGAAAAAACGCCCTTGAAAAAAGGATTTTTCTGTTCGGATTTCTCGACAGTGCGGCGCAATATCTCCGTGCATTTGATATCTTCACGCTCACGTCAATATCGGAAGCTCTGTCATACACGATTCTTGAAGCGGGACTTTCGGAATGCGCGGTAGTGGCAAGTAATGTCGGAGGAATTCCTGAGATCATTGTAGACGGAGAGTCGGGCATGCTCGTTCCCGCCCGAGATCCTCACGCAATCGCGGAGGCACTTGTCGTTCTCATTAAAAACAAAAAAAGGCGGATTCTTTTGGGAGAGAGCTTGGAGCGAACGGTCAAGAAAAAATTCACGCTTGAGGAGATGCTTTCGCAAACACTCTTAGTATACCGCTCCCGTACCTAGATGCCGAGAAACTCATGACTGGCGTCATCCTTGTGCGCCGCGCGGGAATACCTTCTCATACCCATAAGGATGCCGAGACCGATGAATTCGGTGATGAGATGCGAACCGCCGTAGCTCATGAAGGGCAGAGTTGTGCCGGTAATGGGAAGCACGCCGATATTCATTCCGATATTGATGGCAATGTGACTCATAAAGAAAATGGAAAGGCCGATGCCGAATAGTATTTCAAAATTTGTCGCGCCGCGGGCGGCATTATCAATCACCCGCCAGATGATAATGCCAAAGAGAGTCAGGATAAGGAGAACCCCTACAAAACCCCATTCTTCCGCAAACGCGGCAAAAATAAAATCGGTTTCATATTCGGGGAGAAATTGCAATTTCGATTGGGTTCCGTACCCGACCCCCTTACCGAATAATTGACCCGAACCGACGGCAATCGTTGATTGGTATGCGTTGTATCCCGTCCCCTGAATGTCAGTCAGCGGATGAATAAACGTGAGAATCCGGTCTTTTTGATAGTCTTCAAATACATACGACCACATGGCAAAAAATCCGATGGTACCGATGAGCATGACCGCAAGCAGGTGTTTCTTTGAAATTCCCGATACCAGCACCATACCGAACCACAGGAGCGCGATAATGATTGCCGAGCCGAAATCCGGCTGAAGCAAAACGAGGAAGAAAACGATAAACGCGTAAAAGCCAGAGACGAAAATGTGCCGTATGTTCGCAATTTCTATGTGCCGACGAGAAAAATATTTTGCGAGAAGGAGAATGATAACCAATTTAATCGGGTCGGCAGGCTGAAACGCGAAAGCTCCGAAGTTAAAACGATTTTGCGCCCCTTTCGCGATATCGCCAAAGATAAAAATGAGGAGGAGAAGTGCCACGGATGTCACGAAAAGCGACACGATAACGCCGGTTCTGCGCAAGAAACGAAAATCAACGAAACTGAGAAGGAAGAAAAGGGTAAGGGCAACGGTCGTCCATACAAGTTGGTTCTCAAAAAAATAATTCTCGCCTATGAAAGAGTTCATGGTAAGAATCCCCGCTCCGACGATAAGAAGGGAGGAAACAAGGAGTGTCCAGTCAATGTGAAAAAAGAGCGTACGCGCCCTGTGTGCGGAAGAACGTGTTGCCAGTTTGTCAATCATAACGCCTATTCGCGAAAGGGCGCTTTCGGGATGATATCAATGCGCGAGACAGAGTCACGAAACGGTCTCGGCCACGTAAACGTTACGGATTCCGAAGACTGCCCGGAGAGGAGAGCTATAACCGTTCGGGACGAGGCGATAGCGATATTGTCCGCATTAAAGACAGTTGCGATGACTTCAATATTGGAAATATCCTGAAACGACTGATTGCTGATGACAGCATTGAGCTCGGGCGCATCATCTTCATTGCGAAGCGCTCTGCTCTCGACGGATAATCCTTCAACGGGGCTAAGAACGCGCTCCCACTCCGGTCGGTCGAGGAATTCAAAAAAAGTTCTTGTCGGTATGCGTTCTCCCGTCTCAATGCCTCCTTCAAAAATCGGGACGACAGAGTTCGGGGAGAAATACGTCGTACCGCGGCGTTCAAGGACTAAAAGATTCGCGTTGTCAAAGAGCTTGAATGAATATGGAACGTCAACGGCCCCTGCGGAGAAATTCGGATTGTCAATATACGCAACCGCGTTATACACGCCGGGAACCACTTCAAACGATCGTGACCAGAGAATCCCGATGTTTTGAACTTGGGAAGTATGGAGCAGTGTGCACGGACCGCCCCTATCCGCCTCTAATTCAGCCTGGTTTTGCACGCCATCAAAACACGTCGGTGTTTCATACCACACAAAAAAAACGGGAACGCCGACAACAACAAGAAGAAAGAGCAGAATCCCGCTTATGTACATAACTCTCCGCCGTGTTGACCATGACGACATATAACGTACATTGTAGCAAAAATCCGCCACTTAAGAAGTGGCGGATTTTTGTCCGTCGCTATATTTACGCGGATACTCATGCGCTTGAAGCTGGCACCGACCTACTCTCCCCTTTACGAGTACCATCGGCGCAGGCGGGCTTAACTTCCGTGTTCGGAATGGGAACGGGTGTACCCCCGCCGCTTAAGCACCAGCTTCAAAAGCACGAGTATCGCTTATGCGTCAGCGTGCATCAAAAAATAAAGAACTATCCTGTGATAAAACGTCATGGGCGCGGTGGAGGAGACAGGGGTCGAACCTGCACACCCGTGGTATTCGCCGTGGCAGACTGATCCACAGCTACTAGCCCGCAACAAGCACATCCCCGTGTCTCCATAACAGAGACAGAGATTCACTTGCTACAACGGTGCTCTCCCATCTTGAGCTACTCCCCCTTTATGCGCGCTATACGTACGGGTAAAAAATGTAAAAAATTAAAATGTTTAAGCGATTTTCAGATTTCCTAACAGGAGTACGACGAATTAGTACTCCTTGGCTAAGCACATTGCTGTGCGTACACCGAGAGCCTATCACCTAGTCATCTCCTAGGGGTCTGCGATTTCTCATCTTGAGGTTGGCTTCCCGCTTAGATGCTTTCAGCGGTTATCCTTTCCCGACATAGCTACTCGGCGATGCTCTTGGCAGAACAGCCGATACACCAGAGGTCAGTTCACTCCGGTCCTCTCGTACTAGGAGCAAATCCTCTCAAAAATCAACGCCTGCAGCAGATAGGAGACCAACCTGTCTCACGCAATAGTAGCCGTAAGCAATGAGGCTTACAACGCCGCCGTTACCGGCGGGATCGGACTATGTCTTTCCCGACATTGCCGGGAGCTAACGTATAGTCTCTACGGGCCCCTTTACTTGTATACAAGTAAAGGGTTCCCTCGATATTGTCCCGCGTTACGGGATTTTACCGAAATAGTCAGCTTTTTTCTACTCAACGAACGCAATAATCAGTCCGTTGAGAGACCGCCGTGAAAGTTGGTTCTCTATCTATATTTCATAAACGAAAAGACTGTGATGTCGTGTTCTCGGATTCAAACTGTTCAATAGCCTTCTTTCTTCTGTAAGCTAAAAGCCAACAGCTGAAAGCTACTAAACGGTTTGAACCCAGCTCACGTACCTTTTTAATTGACGAACAGTCAAACCTTTGGGACCTTCTCCAGCCCCAGGATAAGGTGAGCCGACATCGAGGTGCCGAACACCGCCGTCGATATGAACTCTTGGGCGGTACCAGCCTGTTATCCCCGGGGTAACTTATATCCGTTAATCTTCCACGCCATCTAAAGGCCATGGTCGGTTCACTATGCTCCGCTTTCGCGCCTGCTCGACATGTACGTCTCGCAGTCAAGCTCTCTTATACCATTACGCTATCGGCACGGTTTCCATTCGCGCCTAGAGAACCTTAATAGACTCCTCCGTTACTCTTTAGGAGGAGAGCGCCCCACTCAAACTGTCCACCAGATACTGTCTCTGTACGTTTTTTCCGTCCAGGTTAGAAAATGCAAATTAACAGAATGGTATTTCACTGGCGACTCGGGCACAGCCGAAACCGTGCCTTCAACGTCTCCCATCTATGCTACGCAGTTCATTCACATCCCCAATATCAAGTTACAGTAAAGCTCCCGGGGTCTTTTCGTCTAGCTGCAGGTAACCGGCATCTTCACCGGTATTGTATTTTCACCAAGCTCTTCCTCGAGACAGTTCCCCAGTCGTTACGCCATTCGTGCACGTCTAGAATTACTAGACTAGGAATTTCGCTCAACGTTTCCTATCGACGTCGGACCATATCTTTCCCGCCCTGCGGGACATGACGTATGGTCTCTGAGGGGTTAATAACAACTTCCCTGCTGATTGTCTCATTGTAGTGAGATTTCCAGCATATAGTCATGTTTTTGAAACTACAATGTAGTTTCAGGACCAACTATGTATTGCTACATAGTGAGGCAGCTTTTCGTATGCCGTTTATCTACGACTATAACCGTCCTAGTCCTTCTGATACCTTACTAAAAAGTAACGTGTCAGAACCTTAGGACCGTTATAGTTACGGCCGACATTCACCAGGGCTTACATAGTCCAGCATGATATTCCGAAGAACATCACACCCACCATGCTTGACCTTCTGGCATTGGTCAGGCGTCACCCCCTATACATCCTCTTGCGAGTTCGCAGGGAGCTGTGTTTTTGATAAACAGTCGCCAGGGATCTTTCGCTGCGGCCCCGCATTTCTGCGGGGCAGGCCTTATTCCTAAGTTAC
>JACPLB010000010.1 GCA_016186705.1 Candidatus Kaiserbacteria bacterium
CGGTGTTGAATTGAAAGGAGTGAAAGCGGTCAATCCGGCTAACAAGGAAGAAATTCCGATTTTTGTCGCGGACTACGTTTTGTCAGGGTACGGAACGGGAGCAATCATGGCAGTGCCGGCACACGACGCCCGCGATTTTGAATTTGCAAAGAAATTTAATCTGTCTGTAAAACAAGTCATAGCTCCTGAATGTGGGATAAAAAATGATACGGCTGACGAAGGACAAGGAGGTGTTGCACTTATATATGACCCTAAACAAGACAAATTTGCAGTTGCCAAGCATATTTCAGGAGAACTTCGACTCTATGGTGGAGGTGTTTTGAAAAGTGAGGAGATGACGGAGGGTATTTTAAGAGAAATTAGGGAAGAAAGCGGTTTTTTTGACTTTTCACATATTGAAAAGCTATTTAGCTGTTACGTTCATTATTTCAACGTAGTCAAACAAATATACCGTAAGGGCAGAGCAACTTGTTTGTTGTTGGTTCTAAAAAGTGCGGAGCAGAGGCCATTGCAACTAGAAGACCACGAAAAATTTGAACTTCTATGGATGGATTTGGAAGAACTCCGCGCCCATTGGAAATCAAGAAATAAGAACAAAGACTATGATCACTGGCTTCTTTTTCTTGATGTGGGGGAAAAGAGGTTAAAAGAACTGGGGTATCCAATGAAAGGAAAATACCCTGCGCAACTCTTTTTTGAGGGGCATGGAGTACTCATTGCTTCAGGGAAATTTGACGGTTTTTCAAGCGAAGAAGCGAAAGAAAAAATAACGAAATTTGTTGGAGGGAAAAAGAAAATCACGTACCGCCTCCGGGACTGGCTGATTTCACGTCAACGATACTGGGGATGCCCGATTCCGATTGTCTATGACTCTAAAGGAAACGCGCATCCGATTCCCGACAAGCACCTGCCGTGGCTCTTGCCGGAGGATGTTGATTTTACGCCGACGGGGGAGTCTCCGCTTGCGCGTTCAAAGGAGCTGAAAGAACGGACGGAAAAGATATTTGGAGAAGGGTGGACTCCGGAGACAGATACCCTGGATGTATTTGTTGATTCGTCCTGGTACTTTTTGCGCTATACCGACCCGAAGAATAACAAAGAGTTTGCTTCAAAGAAAAAGATGAAAATGTGGATGCCTGTTGATCGCTACTCAGGAGGCGCTGAGCATACGACAGTGCATCTTCTCTACTCACGTTTTTTCCACAAAGCGCTCAATACTCTCGGGCTTGTGAATGAAGACGAACCGTATCTTGAGCGATTCAATCGAGGACTTATTCTCGATTCTGATGGGCGGAAGATGAGTAAACGCTGGGGGAATGTAATAAATCCCGACGAGCACGTGGAGCGCGTCGGCGCTGACGCGGTGCGTATGTACCTGTGCTTTATCGGCCCTTACAATAAAACCGGTTCGTACCCCTGGAGTACGAACGGGCTTGTCGGTGTCCGTAGATTTTTAGAGAGAGTATTCTCTGTTTACAGCGGCATTACCGCGGAAAGCAGGACAAGTGGAGAGGTCGAGACTGAATTACATCGGACGATAAAAAAAGTTGGAGAAGATATTGAATCCTTCAAATTTAATACAGCGATAAGTCAGATGATGATTCTTCTGAACACGATTCAAAAGGAGAGACTCTCAAAGAAAGACGCAAAAATCTTTCTCCAACTTCTTGCGCCTTTTGCCCCGCATCTTGCCGAGGAACTTTGGCATCGGCTCGGGAATACGACATCAATTCATCTTGAACCGTGGCCAGAATACGACGAATCAAAACTTCTTACCGAACATGTCTCAATCGCCGTCCAGATAGACGGGAAGACGCGTGGTTTAGTTAAAGTTCCCGCAAACTCCGAGGAAGATATCGTTGTTAAGTCTGTCAAAGCGGACGAACGGCTCTCGTCTTTCCTCAAGGGGAAAGAGGTTCGACGTATTGTGTACGTTAAGAATAAGCTTATCAACCTCGTGCTTTTATAGATGCGTTCAAATTCGACTCCATGAGAAAAAACTGACCTTTCTGATGCTGACTATGGATGGGGTTGACGAGCTACTAGACAAATGATACAAATTAGGGTACACTATTGGGCGAAAAGCAAATTATGGCAAAAACCGACTTTAAACCAAAACATATCACAAAAGCCCTTCTCTCGGCGCTTCCTGCGCGCGCCCGGGAGGTTCTTATCAGTCGATATGGCCTCGGCAAAACTGCCGAGCGGATGACGCTTGAATCTATCGGAAAGAAATATGATATTACCCGTGAGCGAATCCGTCAGATTGAAAATCACGCGCTCCAGAGCATCCGGAAGTCAGACGTGTTTAAAAAGAACGAACCCCTTTTAAAAGAGCTTGAAGAAAAAGTGCACGGGCTTGGCGGCATCGTCTCGGAAGAAGAATTACTGAATCATATTTCAAAGGACACGAGCGTTCAAAATCACACGCACTTTCTTTTAGTGCTCGGTGATTCGTTCGTGCACCACAAAGAAGACGAAGAATTCATCCGCCGATGGCATGTCAATGTGGAACTTGCCGACCAGGTGCACAATGCATTGCGCAGACTTTACGCGAGCATTTCGGACGACGATTTGATTCCCGAATCGAAACTTCTTGAAGCTTTTCTAAGCGAACTGAAGGATTTGAACGAAAAATACCGCCAGGAAGAAATTCTGCGGCGCTGGCTCTCCCTTTCAAAAACAATCGCAAAAAATCCTCTTGGAGAATGGGGTTCGGCGAAATCACCGAACGTCCGCGCGAAAGGTATGCGGGATTTTGCGTATCTTGCCATCAAACGCCACGGTTCTCCGATGCATTTTACGGAAGTGGCTCGGGCGATTACGGAGCTTTTTAACAGAAAAGCACACGTCGCGACCTGCCATAATGAACTCATCAAGGACAAACGCTTCGTGCTCGTCGGGCGCGGTCTCTACGCACTTTCCGAGTGGGGGTATTCAAGCGGCGTCGTCAAGGACGTACTTCGCCAGATTCTCAAGAAAGAAGGCCCGCTCACGCGCGATGAAATTATTGACCGTATCCGAAAAGAGCGATACGTGAAAGACAATACAGTTTTGGTAAATCTTCAGGACACCTCCGTATTCACGCGGGACAAGAGCGGGCGTTATATGCTCGCGTAAAGGGAAGAACTCATATATATCAACAAAGGGCTGTCTCTGGCAGTCCTTTTGCGTTATGATATCTACATAATGAATACGGTAAAGACTTTTATGCGGAACCGTACGAGTATATTTTTATTGCACACATGCTTGAATCATTGACCTCATTGTCTGACGGGTTCTCGATTCTTTTCGTTACGGCGCCTGTGTGGCTTCCGATATTCCTGTTTTTTGTGTTCAAGATGGTGTGGATGATGTACGTCCAGACCAAAACATTTCTTGAAATCCCCACGACGCTCTTTGAAGTCCGCATTCCCCGCGAGATTGCAAAATCGCCACTTGCGATGGAAAACGCTCTCAACGCCTTCTTTCACACGGGTGAGCCGGCGACCTTGGGAGAGAAGTATTATATCGGCGCCACTCGTCCGCAATTTTCCCTTGAGATAGTGTCCTTCGAGGGAGAGATACGGTTTTTCATCAGAAGCAGAACACGAATTAAGGACATTATTCAGGCGCAGATTTATAGCCAGTACCCGGAAGTCGAGATTTACGAAGTTGAGGACTACATGAGCCGTTTTGTGTTTGACCTCAGCAAAATGAATCTCTTTGGTGTTGAACTGAAACTTCAAAAGCCCGACCCGTATCCGATAAAAACGTATGTTGATTTCGGACTGGATAAGGACCCGAAAGAAGAGTTTAAAGTTGACCCTCTCTCCGGCATTATCGAGTTTTTCAGCTCGTTCGGGAAGGGAGAGTACGGACTCCTCCAGATTATTATCCGCTCGCACCAGTCGGAGAAACGCAAACCGGGAACGCTATTTCAGACTGAAGATTGGAGAGATGAAGCGAAGCGGGAAACCGCCGACATCATTGATTCACTTAAGACTGAAACCGATGGGTTTACGGTGTACCGTCCGCCGACTCCGCAGGAAAAAGACCTTCTGGAATCGCTCGGCCGAAACGTTGCCAAGAAGCCCTTTGATACCGGCATCCGCGCTCTCTACATTGCCGACAAGGAGTACTACAACAGCGCACGGCACAATGGATTCCCGACAATGTTCCGGCAATTTGAGTCGCACACGCTCAACGGATTCAAGCCCGTGTTTCCAACGATGTTCCCACGAAAAAGGAAAGACCCGTTCGGCATGAAAAAAAGAATGAACCAGAGAATACTCTTTAACGCGTATCGTCTCCGCTCATTTTTCATACCGCCCTATAAACGACCGTACTTTGTCTTGAGCGCCGAGGAGCTCGCCACAGTCTTTCATTTCCCGGGGGCGGCGACGCAGGCTCCGACACTCGGACGCATTCCTTCAACGAAGGGAGGCGCTCCTCCGAATCTCCCGATATAACAGCAATGGAAGCGTTACTTCAAAGCTTAAAAACACGGGCGCGCTTTGCCTATCTATGTTCAAAAGCGCTTTTTTTTGGAACAAGAAAACGGAAAACAGTTTTCTTCGCGGCGCTGTTTATTCTTTACGCGGCATATTTCAATTTCTTCACTGCGCCCGCTTCGTTTCCCGTCGGTCATATCGTGACCATTGAGAAGGGGATGACGATTGAAGACATCGGCGTACTTCTCCAATCAGAGGATGTAATACGCTCCTCAGTGCTTTTCCGTATCTCAACGATGCTTCTTAATGGGGAAAGAAACGCTCACGCAGGCGATTATTATTTTGAAAAGCAGGCAGGAGTATTTCCGATTGCGTTCCGCATCACTCACGGAGAATTCGGACTCGAACAGATTATCGTGAGAATTCCCGAAGGATTCACTGTCAAAGAAATTGCAGGGAAACTTTCTTCCTCGCTCGACACGTTTGACGGGCAGTTGTTTATATCGCTTGCGAAGGCTGACGAGGGGTACCTTTTCCCCGACACGTATCATTTTCTGCCGAACGTAAGCGAACAGGAAGTGTTTCGCGTTATGAAGGAGACGTTTAACCGCCGCATGGAGAGCATTGCTTCCGAGATTGAAGCTTTTGGAAAGCCGCGGGACAGCGTCGTTATCATGGCCTCCATTCTTGAGCGCGAAGCGCATGATGCAGAAACCAAACGGAAAATAGCGGGCGTCTTGTGGAGCAGAATTGCGCTCGGCATGCCTCTTCAAGTTGACGCTTCGTTCGTTTATATTCTCGGCAAAGGAACTGCGGAACTCTCGCTTGACGACCTCAAAATTGATTCGCCGTACAACACGTACCTTTATGCCGGACTTCCTCCGGGACCAATTTCAAATCCGGGGCTTGATTCACTGCGGGCGGCAGTTACTCCGATAGAAAGCAATTATTTGTATTACCTTGCGGATAAAAACGGAGTGACTCATTTTAGTGAAACTTTTGAGGAGCATAAACGGAAAAAAGTGGAATTTCTTAATTGAGTCTTTTCCTCTTGCCGTGGTATAACGGTTTCGTGAGAAAGAAAGAAAAAACGGTTTTTGTCGGCATGAGCGGGGGTGTTGATTCGTCAGTCACGGCGGCGCTTCTCAAGAAAGAGGGCTACCGTGTCGTCGGAGTTTTCATCAAGGTGTGGCACCCCGACTTTTTGCCCTGCGACTGGGAAAAAGAGCGCATTGACGCAATGCGAGTATGTGTCCGCCTCGATATTCCGTTCCTGACGCTCGATGTGGAGAAAGAGTACAAACGTTTCGTTGCCGACTACATGATAGAGGAATACCGGAAAGGAAGAACGCCGAACCCTGATGTTATGTGCAACAAGCACGTCAAGTTTGACGCTTTTCTTTCGTTTACACGCGCGAAAGGTGCGGATTATATCGCGACAGGACACTACGCGAGGATTGAACGGGACGGCAATAACTCCCGGTTGCTTCGCGGGATTGATAACGACAAAGACCAATCGTATTTCCTCTGGACGCTTCCGCAAGAAGTGCTCCACCGTGTCTTATTTCCGATAGGGAAATACAAAAAAGCGGAAGTGCGGGCACTCGCAAGAAAATTCGGACTGCCGACCTCGGAAAAGAAAGACAGCCAAGGAATATGTTTTCTCGGCAAGGTTGATTTAGAAACGTTTCTCACTCACTTTATACATGTTCGCAAAGGGAAGGTTGTTACGAAAGATAATACGGTTGTCGGAGAGCACAAGGGGGTTGAGCTCTACACCATAGGAGAGCGCCACGGCATCACGTTGTCGGAGAAGGGCGCTCTGCGGTCTCCGTACTACGTAGTGGAAAAAGACATTAAAAAAAATGTTCTTCTCGTATCACATAACCCTCATGACCCGGCATTCGGGAAAGAGACGGTACGACTTGAGTCGGTGCATTGGGTTTTTGACAGGCCAGTATTGGGGAAAGCATATCACGCGCGATTCAGGCATCAGGGGGTACTCTGCCCGTGCACTGTCGAAGGAAGCTCGGTTCTTTTTGCGGAACCGCAATACGGGCTTGCGTCCGGACAGTCACTGGTTATCTATGACGATATGGTATGCGTTGGAGGGGGAATCATCTCTTGATAGACTTTGAGTATGGAGAGAAGCATTTTTATCAGGAAGGCCGACGGAAGCGAAGAGCCGTTTGAAGCCCTTAAATTGGAGAAATCTCTCCGGGGAGCCGGAGCTTCAGAACCGGTCACTCGCGATATTGTTCATACCATTTCTTCAGAAATGACTGATGGGGCAACAACGCGGGAGATTTACAAAAAAGCGTTTTCAATACTCCGGCGCAGGGAGCGCACGCCCGTTGCCGCGCGCTATTCTCTCAAAAAGGCGATTTTTGACCTCGGTCCGAGCGGTTTTCCATTCGAGGATTTTATCGCCGAGCTGTATCGCGCCAAGGGGTATGACGTGGAGGTCGGCATGATACTGCGGGGAAAGTGCGCGGAGCATGAAGTTGACCTTGTCGCCCACTCTCCAAAAAAATCTTTTGGCGCCGAAATTAAGTTCCATAATCATCCTGGAATCAAAACCGACCTTAAAATCGCGCTCTATGTGCACGCGCGCTTCAATGACCTCGTTCAAGAACCGGAGCGGAAAGAAAACCGCATACAGGAAGGAATGTTGATTACCAATACGAAATTTACGACGCACGCGATTGCGTACGGAGAGTGTGTCGGTCTTCCGATGATCGGATGGGACTATCCCAAAGCGGAAAACCTCCGTACGCTTATCGAAGAAACCGGACTGCATCCGATTACGTGTCTTACGACCCTTCCCTCAAGCGGCAAGAAGCGCCTCATAGCGGATAAAATCGTACTGTGCCGAGCTCTGCAGGAGCACGGAAGTGTGCTTGAAAATTACGGAATCTCAAAAGCAAAAATATCCGACATCTTGAATGAAGCGAGCGCCTTGTGCCAACCTGCCGCCAAAGTGTAGAATAAACCGTATCAAAGAGCCGCACGCACGCATGAATATACTCACTGACAAACAAAATCAAAAACTCGCTCTCTCGTTTTTTATAGGAGTGTGTGTCGGAGTTTTATCGTTGTGGATGTGGACCGCCACGCAGAGCGCTCTTACTGAAACTCCGAGACAACAACAATCCGTAACGGAAAAAGAAGCGGGGAGTCAAACCGCAACGGTAAAAGATTTTGATACCGGAAGCACCCGATTAGAGAGCGATGTGATAACGGTTCGCAATCAAAACGCCGGCACGCGTGTTGTGGTTGATAACATTATTCTTGAAGAGGACGGATGGGTGGTTATTCATGAAGGAACCGTAAGTCAGATTGGCAATGCCCTCGGCGCGGCACGTTTTGATAAAGGGGAACACAGCGGAGTCGTTGAACTGCTGCGCTCCACCGTATCGGGAGAAATGTACCGAGCAGTCCTGTACCGAGACAATGGCGACCGGATATTCAGTCTCGACAATGACTTCCCGTTCCTTCAAAACGGGAACCAACCCGTATTAACGACTTTTATAGCCCTGTAATAAAGAATCGCATGGAACCGGTATTCGTATATTCGACACTCGTCATCTTCGGCCAGCTTCTCCTTGCGGCATTTCTTGGAATGCTCTTGGGCACCGAACGCTCGGTCATTGCCGACAAGCGCGCCGGCACGAGGACATACGCCCTCGTTTCTCTGGGAGCGTGTCTTTTTTCAATCGTTTCCATCAAGGTTACCTCAGACTACCTCGGACTCATTAACTTTGACCCGATGCGCGTCGCGGCGGGAATCATCACGGGCATCGGCTTTCTCGGAGCGGGACTTATTATTTTCAAAGACAACACCCTCCAAGGGCTTACGACGGCGGCGGGACTCTGGGTGTCCGCAGGGGTCGGAATCGCAGTCGCGTACGGCTTGTTCGCGATTGCAATTTTTACCACGCTTCTCACTCTCGTTATTTTCACTGTCCTATGGTCGGTAGAAAACAAACTGCAATTTCTTTCGGACGCGCGGAGCCGCCTCCGGTTCGTCAATTCAAGAGAAGAAAACGAACCTCACGATTAAGCGCCGGTGCCGGTGTGATATACTGGTGCTCATGCAACCACACGCGCGGTTTAAGCGAACCTCTACCGTCTTTGACCCGAAAGGAACGGCGCCGTTGCCGGTAAGCCGTTCAAAAATAGACCTTTTTACCGAATGTCCGCGCTGTTTTTATCTCGACCTGCGCCTCGGCGTCAAACGTCCTTCCCTTCCGGGATTTACCCTGAATCTTGCCGTTGACCACCTTTTAAAAAAGGAGTTTGACGTGTATCGAAAAAATCGGAGCGCGCACCCGCTCATGAAAAAGCACGGGGTTGCCGCCATTCCTTTTGAGCACGCTGACCTCGAGAAGTGGCGGACAAATTTTACCGGCATCAGGGTCCTCCATGCTCCGACCAACCTCACAGTGTTTGGCGCCGTAGACGATATTTGGGTCAATAAGAAGGGAGAGCTTCACGTTGTTGATTATAAAGCGACGAGTAAAAAAGAGACCCCTTCCCTTGAAGGACGATGGGGTGAGCAGTACAAACGGCAAGTCGAGGTGTACCAGTGGCTTCTGCGGCAGAAGGGCTTTACGGTTTCTAACACGGCGTACTTCGTGTACGTAAACGGCAGAAAGAATGAAAAAGCACTTGACGGGAAACTTGAATTTGACGTTGACCTTATTGCGCACGAAGGCGACGCGTCGTGGGTGGAAAAGAGGCTTTTTGATATTAAACAGACGCTTGAGAGCGGGGACATACCGTCTGCGGGAGAGCTCTGCGAACACTGTCCATATCGGGACAATGCCGGAAAAATGTTCAGAAAACACCTTGAAGAGTCGCCAAAGAAAAAATCCGCGAAAGGGCAGAAAGGTTTGTTCTGATATGTTCAAGGAAAGAGTATTTGCAATCGTTCAAGGTATACCGAAAGGGGAGACGCTGTCGTACCGGCAAGTTGCCGAACTTGCCGGACATCCCCGAGCGTATCGCGCCGTGGGAAGTGTTTTAAAGTCAAATCGCAATCCTAAGATTCCATGCCATCGGGTCATCCGCTCCGACGGCTCGGTTGGAGAATACAATCGAGGACGGGCTCTTAAAATGAAAAAACTCAAGAGCGAGAAAGCGATATGACCGGAAAGACGGATGAAATGAAAAAAGTACGCGACGAGGTTGTGAATCTCACAACGTCTCCCCTCTACGAGTATCGGATATCAAACGGGTACCACGCGGTGCTCGGCGAAGGTAGCCACGACGCCCATTTTGTTTTTATAGGAGAAGCGCCCGGCAAGAATGAAGCCGAGCAAGGACGTCCGTTCTGCGGAGCGGCCGGGAAAATATTGGACGAGGTGCTTCAGTCGGTAGGAATCAACCGTGCGGACATATACATTACGAATATCGTCAAAGACCGTCCGCCTCAAAACAGAGACCCTCTGCCTGAAGAAATAAAGGCGTACGGGCCGTTCCTTGACCGGCAAATAGACATCATACAGCCGAAAGTTATCGTAACACTCGGGCGGTACGCGATGAATTACATTATGGAAAAATTCGGCCTCCAGTTTGAGATTGAGCCCATCAGCAAAGCACACGGGAAAGTGTATACAACGAAAACGTTATTTGGAGACATCAGCATCGTGCCTATGTATCATCCCGCCGCCGCGATTTATACGCGGGAACTGAAAGAGACCTTGAAAGAGGATTTCAAAGTATTAAAACAACTAACATGACATACACGCCCCGGATTGAGCTCGCCGTTCAAACGGCGGCGGTGCTCCACCGCACACAGATACGGAAAGGACAAGGCAAACTTCCTTATGTCACGCATCCTTTTTCGGTGTACGCGATACTCCGTGATCACACGGACGACGAAGATGTCTTAATTGCCGGACTGCTTCACGACGCGCTTGAAGACACGCCATATACTCCGGATAATCTTGAGAAAAATTTCGGTCCTCGGGTGCGCGAGATAGTGGAAGGCGTCACGCAAAAAACCACGCGTGACGGGAAGGAGCTTGATTGGGTTGAGCAGAAAAAACTCTACATTGAACATTTGAAATCCGCGCCGAAGGAGTCGGCAATGGTGGCGGCTGCCGATAAGGTGCATAATTTTCGGTCTGTTTTTGACGAATATAGAAATGATGTCGCCCGCTTCAAAAAAGACTTTACGCTCCAAGACAGAATCCGTTTTTATCAAATGATTGTTGACGTGATTTCTTCAAGACTCGGCGATACTCCGCTTGTCGCGACGCTTCGGAAAACGTATGATGAATACCGAACCTTTTTAGAACAGTAATTATGTGGCTACTCTACGCGTTTATCTCGGCACTCATGGCGGCACTCGTCGCTATTTTTGCGAAACTGGGGCTTAAGGACATTGATTCAACGCTTGCGACAACGGTCCGCGCCATCATTATGGCGGGGTTCCTCGTTGTCGTCAGTTTTTTCCTGAAGAAATTTGACGGATTTTCGCTTGCATCATTCAGCTCTCGCGAATGGCTCCTCATCGCCCTTGCGGGCGTCGCGGGTGCGCTCTCCTGGCTCTTTTATTTTTTTGCCTTAAAGACCGGTTTAGCTACCGGAGTGGTTGCAATTGACCGGCTCTCCATTGTTTTCGTCGTCATTCTCGCGGCACTCTTTCTTGGAGAAGGGTTCGGATGGAAGGCTGTCATCGGCGCGCTTTTCATGACCGCCGGGGCGCTTCTTATTACGCTCAAATAATATGGCAATCCCACGGAATATTAAAACCGCATGGAATCTGAAACAATTCTACGCCTCACCTTCCGATCCACAGATAGAGAAAGACATTCGCACAGCCGAAAAAGCGTACGCACTGTTCGCTAAAAAATACAGAAACAGGAAAGACTATCTCACGAACGAGCGCAAGCTTCTCTCGGCGCTCAGAGACCACGACACTCTCATAGAAAAGAGTTCTCTCGGGAATAAGCCGATATATTATTTCGGATATATACAGGAGCTTAACAGTTTTGACACAAAAGCCGAGGCAATGTCGAGAAAACTCGGCAATCGCCTGACAAAAGCGTCACACAAGGTACTGTTCTTTGACATCGCTCTCGGGAATATTAAACCAAAAAAACGAAAGAGTTTTCTTTCAAGCAGGATTTTAAAGAAATACCACTACTTTCTCAAGAGAATCTTTATTGAAAGCGACTACCAGTTGTCTGAAAAGGAAGAGAAAATCCTCAGTCTCAAAGGTCTGCCTGGGCGAACAATGTGGATAGAAGGGGTAAGCAAGCTTGTTCAAAAACAAGAAATTCGTTTCGGTCAAAAAAAGATTCCCATAGCGGAAGCCTCCAATCTTATCAGTACGCTTCCGGTTTCAAAGCGAAGGGAATTGCATGCCGCGACGATGGCACAGCTTGAGTCCGTGAGTGATTTTGCGGAAAGCGAGATAAACGCCATTTTTACGGACAAGAAAATAAATGACGAGCTCCGTGGGTTCAAGAAGCCGTACTCGGCGACCGTTCTTGGATATGAAAACGATGAGAAGGGCGTTGAGAATCTTGTCGCCGCGGTGACAGCAGATTTTTCAACAAGCAGGGAATTTTACAGCTTAAAGAAGAAACTTCTCAAACTCAAAGAGCTGACTTACGCCGACCGCTCGGTGGGCATTGGACGCATTAAAAGGACGTTCACATTCAATGAGTCGTATGAACTCCTGCGAAGGATTCTCTATAATATGGGAAAGGAATACGGGACTATTCTGGACCGCTTTGTGCACAAGGGACACATTGACGCATTTCCAAATCGGGGAAAAAGCGGCGGGGCGTATTGCTCTTTCGGCATCAACGAGCCAACTTTCGTCCTTCTTAATCATGTGCCATCCTTTAATTCGCTTATGACGTTCGCGCACGAGATGGGACACGCGATCCACTCGGAAATGAGTAAAATCCAGCCGCCTTTGTATCAAGGCTACACAACCTCGGTTGCCGAAACTGCGAGCACGTTTTTTGAAATGGTGGTTTTCAACGCGATTTTTCAGACATTACACGAGCGGGAGAAAATCATCGCGCTCCATGACCGTATCCAGGACGACATCTCAACCATTTATCGTCAGATTGCATTCTTCAACTTTGAGCTTGAGCTTCACAAAAAAATAAGAGAGGAGGGGAATGTCCCGAAAGAAGAAATTGCACGGATGCTTAATCGGCACATGCGGGCATATATCGGACCATCAATGTCGTTTCAGAGGCACGATGGCTATTTCTTTGTCGCGGTATCTCATTTCAGAAGGCCGTTCTACGTGTATTCATACACGTACGGACAGCTTATCAGCAAAGCTTTGTATGAACGATACGAGAAAGATCCTCGCTACATAGATGACATAAGGCTCTTTTTGAATGCTGGAGGAAGCAAAAGTCCAGAAGATATTTTTGGCGGCATTGGTCTTAATGTCACAAAACCGACTTTGTTTAAAGAAGGGCTTGCGAACGTCAAGAGGAATATCGCGCGCCTTAAAAAGCTTACCGCGTAGTTTCTTTTTGGGGCGGTCTTTGTGCTATACTTTTTGGTACTATGGATTTGCTTTTTTGGGGTCTCACATTTCGAATTATCGGGGAGGTGATTCTCGGCCTTGCCGTTATCGGCGTCCATTGGAGGATTGTCAAAGAGCATCGCATTGACGGTAAAGTATTGAAAGACATACGGCGGGAGCGCAACCTCGCGATTATCGCGATTATTCTCATGGCGGTGGGGTACGCGCTTGAACTTACGTTCTATGAATTCCTCTGAAATCCGAGAGCGATATCTCAATTTCTTTAAAGAGCGTGGCCATATAGATATCGGCTCGGCGTCTCTTCGCCCTGAAAACGACCCGACGACGCTCTTTACCGGCTCCGGCATGCAGCCGCTTTTGCCGTATCTCCTTGGCGAGAAGCACCCGGCGGGCGCGCGCCTTGTTAATTCGCAGAAGTGTTTCCGTGCTGAAGATATTGAAGAAGTGGGGGACAACCGCCATACGACTTTCTTTGAGATGCTCGGCAACTGGTCTCTGGGCGATTATTTCAAGGAAGAACAGCTCGGGTGGCTTTTTGAATTTCTTACCAAAGAAATCAACATACCAAAAGAAAAGCTGTGGGTAACCTGTTTTGAGGGAGACAGAGTTCTTGGTATTCCAAAAGACACTGAATCGGCTGAGATATGGAACCGTCTCGGTATCCCGGAAGAAAGAATCCGTTTTTATGACTCAAAGAAAAACTGGTGGAGCCGCGCGGGTACGCCGGAGAACATGCCTGCCGGAGAACCGGGAGGTCCAGATTCCGAGGTGTTTTACGACTTTGGGACGGAGCACAACACAAAATTCGGGGAGCATTGCCATCCGAATTGCGATTGTGGGCGATTCATGGAAATCGGGAATTCCGTCTTTATGGAATACGTCAAACAGAAAGACGGCAGTTTTGCCCCGCTTCCACAGAAAAATGTTGATTTCGGGGGTGGATTGGAACGCATTACGGCGGCGGCAAATGATAACCCGGATGTTTTTGCGATTGACCTATTTTCACGGATTATAGACCAAATTGAATCTGCTTCGAGTTTAGCCTATTCTGACTCTGAAAATAAAAGAGCTTTTCGCATTATCGCAGACCATATCCGTGGCGCTGTTTTTATGATTGCTGATGGAGTTGTTCCGTCTAATACTGACGCCGGTTATGTTCTAAGAAGAATTATTCGGCGGGCAGTACAGTATGCCGATAAGCTTAATATTAAACATGGTCACCTTGCAGGTATGTCAACGATTATTTGCGAAGAATATAAAGACAGTTATAAGAATCTTCACAAAGAAATGACACATATCACTCTTACCATAGGTGCTGAGGAAGGTCGCTTTCGGGAGACACTTAAAAAAGGTCTTTCAATTCTAGACAGGGAATTTCCTAAAGCAAAGGATTTGAAGAAAGGGGAAACTTATGGAGTACCACCTGATTTGAGTCCTATTAAAATTAATGGAAAATTCGAACGTAGTTATGTTCCTACCGCTCTTGACGGAAAATGGTTCTTTGATTTTTATCAATCATTTGGATTTCCACTTGAACTAGCTGTTGAAGAACTTGAAAAAAAGGGGAAAAGATTCATGCCTTATGAGAAAGACGAGCTAAGAAGTGAATTTAATCAAGAGATGAAAAAGCATCAGAAACTCTCCCGAATCGGCGCGGAAAAGAAGTTTAAAGGGGGTCTGGCTGACCACGGAGAAAAAACTACCATGCTCCATACCGCGACACACTTGCTCCTCGCCGGTTTGCGTAAAGAGCTCGGGGAAGACGTGCACCAAGCCGGCTCAAACATTACCGCCGAACGGGCGAGATTTGATTTTACCCACCCTCAAAAAGTCGAACGCAACGCGCTTGATAAAGTTGAGCAGTACGTGAATGACGCGATTGCCGCCGGCGCGGAGCGTATGGTTGAGGAAATACCAAGAGAGGAAGCAAAGAACTCCGGTGTTGAAGGAAGTTTTTGGGAGCGTTATCCCGATACAGTCAAAGTGTTTACGTTCAGGGACAAAAAGGGTGTTATATGGTCGCGAGAACTTTGCGGCGGACCTCATGTGGAGAACACGAAAGACATCAAGGGGCGTTTTAAAATCATAAAAGAAGAAGCGGTCGCCGCGGGAGTCCGGAGAATAAAAGCAGTACTTGGGTAAATTGCGTCTCCATTATGGGCGCCGTATAATAACGTGTAATGAAGCTTCTCAAAGCCATCGGGCGTGTTTTTTCCCGTCACAAGGATACGCAACCGGTTGTCATCTTTGACATTGGCAGCGCAAGCGTCGGCGGGGCGGTCGTTTCATTGAAAGAATCACCTCATGTCGAATATTCGACCCGCGAGTATATTCCTTTGCAAGAAGTTCCAGATGAAAGTCATTTCATTCCCGTCATGGCGGAGACACTGCTTCGCGTTGGGCGGGATATACAAAAGACAGGTCTTAACCGCGACGGCACCTCTGTATTGCCGCGCGACATCATCGCTGTCTTTGGCTCTCCGTGGCACGATACCCGGACGATTGCCGCGTCCTTTGAACATCATGAAAGTTTCAAGGTAACTGACCGGGTCATGGATAATCTGCTTGCGCAGATTCGTGACAAGAAAAACAACAGTCCGAAAGACAGCGGGAAAACATCCGTGGTTATTGAAGAAAAAATTATTCATTCCTCTCTGAACGGCTATGTGACAAACTCTCCGCTCGGAAAAACCGCGCGACGCATCAACGTAACATTTCTTGAAAGTACCGTCTCAAAGGATATGCACGAGAGGGTGTCAAGCGTCATTCACGAAGTATTCAGCCCGGACGTGCCGCTCATACTCCGTTCCTTTACGCTCACCTCATTTTCTTTGGCACGCGACATGTTTCCCGAGAAGAAAAATTTTCTGCTCGTCGACGTAACCGGAGAAGTAAGCGAAATATCCGTCATTCAAGACTCCATTCTCGGTGATACTCTTTCATTCCCATACGGAAGAAATACCGTTGTCCGCAACATAGCGAAGAGTGCCGGCAGTCTCCCGGAAGAAACTCTCTCCCGAGTCAAAATGTATTTTTCAAGCGGCGGGAACGAGCTTGAGGGGCAGATGACGGAAGAGGAGAAGAGGTGGACTGAAATGTTCGGCAAGGCGTGCGCGGAACTCTCTACGAGTGCACTGCCTCTTCCGCAGACAGTATTTTTGGTTGCCGATACCGTATTTGCAAAATGGTTTAAGGGAATGATAGAGCGCGTTGATTTCAGCCAGTTTACAATTACCCACGAATCCTTTCAGGTGTTCTCTCTCATAGAAGCGCATATTGAAGAAACATGCACCGCGAAGGAAGGAGTCGTTTGTGACAGCTTTCTCATTACGGAAGCTTTATTTTATAATAAGGAACACCAGTTACGCGGGTCGTAACCTTGCCTGTGGTATAGTATGTACACGTATATATGAAAAAAGATTTCAACGACATCGTTCCTCCGGACCATCGCTCAATACGCAAGGTAAGTGTTGAGCGCGATACTCGGCGCAAAACGCTGACACGTCATGTGGAAAAAAGAGAGATGCCGGAACCCCCGCGCGGGAGGAGCGGTTCCTCTCGTTGGGGCTTGTGGATAATCGCACTGGTGTCTCTTCTTGTTCTTATTTTCGGCTTCTCTTTCGTTTTTTCCGGCGCAAAACTCGTGGTAACTCCAAAACAGCGCACGGTTCATATTGACGCTGATTTTCAAGCTGTCAAAAACCCCGGTGTGAATGACATTGGTTATGAAATTATGACGATAGAACGTGAGGAATCCAAAGACGTTTCTCCGACCGGCAAAGAATTTGTGGAGGAGAAAGCGTCAGGGACAATTGTCATTTATAACAACTACAACTCTTCGAACCAGCGGCTCATTAAAAATACCCGCTTTGAAACGCCGGAAGGTCTCGTTTACCGGATCAACGAATCAATCATCGTGCCGGGACGGCGGACTGAAAACAACGCCTCTGTCCCGGGGAGTATCGAAGCTCTTGTGTATGCCGACGAGCCCGGAGAAAAGTACAATATCGGACTTACCGATTTTACAGTACCGGGGTTTCGAGGGGACCCTCGCTTTGAGAGTTTCTACGCACATTCAAAAACAGAAATGACCGGCGGGTTTGTCGGAGACAAACAAATTATCAGCGCGGCGGAAGAGAAAAATGCCCGCGAGGAGCTTCAAGAAAGACTTAAAACTCAATTGTTAAACGAAGCTCTGTCCCAGACACCGGAAGGGTTTGACATGTATGAAAACGGAATATTCACGGTCTTTTCTTCTCTTCCGAACGGCGAGCGCGGCAATCAAGTCGCGGTGCGCGAAAAAGCGACGCTCTACGGAGTACTCTTCAAGAAAGACGCTATCGCCCGATTCATCGCAAAAAATACGATAGCGGGATTCGACGACGAGCCGGTGGAAATTCTCGATTCGCGGACACTTGCGTTTGCCATTCTCAATAAAGAAAACAGCATGCCATGGCAGGACGACGATTTTAATTTCCATTTTTCGGGAAATGCCCATGTCGTTTGGACGTTTGATTCAAATCAACTCAAAGAAGATTTGGCGGGAAAAGCGAAAGCGGCACTTCAAACAGTGCTGACGGGGTATCCCAGCATAGATGAGGCGCAAATTGTATTGCGTCCGTTCTGGAGGCAGACGTTTCCCGAAGATATAAGCGATATAAAAGTCACGCGGGTTATAGTTGAATAATCAACATGCATGAACGGTTTCTCTTGACGCAGGCACCCGATGTCTGGTAATATGTGCAACACTCCAAACAGGTAATGTCACAACCACGAGGAAAACCAGAACCGGTCATGGGAATAGTAGATGAGGCATTGCCGAACGCGCTATTCCGGGTGACGTTGGAGAAAGGAGGAGAACAGATTCTCACGTACCTTGCCGGAAAGATGCGCATGTATCGCATCAAAGTTTTGGTGGGAGACAAAGTCGCGGTGGAACTTGAACCGTACGGAGGGAAAGGAAGAATTATCAAGCGCTTATAGTGGAACTGATTGAGTTCTGTCTATACCACGAAACGGGAAGCGCAATTTTTTGTTGTTTTTGGAATGAAGATACGGGCGTCCATAAAAAAGATATGTGCAAATTGCAAGATGCTCCGCAGAAAGGGGCGGGTGTATGTCGTATGCTCGAATCCGCGCCATAAACAGCGACAGGGATAATTCGATTTCTTGCTTTAAGCTGTCAGCTTACAGGATATATGAAAATTTTAAGAACAAAATAAACATTAATCTAGAAGCTAAAAGCTAAAACCTGTAACCTATTTACCATGAGAATTTCCGGCGTAACAATACCTGATAATAAGCGACTCGAGATAGGTCTGACCTCCATTTATGGAATCGGCCGCCCCTTGGCGCTTAAAATTTTAACGGCGGTCAAAGTTG
Source organism: Candidatus Kaiserbacteria bacterium (assembly GCA_016186705.1). Taxonomy (GTDB): domain Bacteria; phylum Patescibacteriota; class Minisyncoccia; order Phycocordibacterales; family JABMNX01; genus JABMNX01. The sequence goes on from JACPLB010000010.1 coordinate 18,346, forward strand.
ACCCGGGCAAAAAACCTGCGAGTCTTACGACCGAAGAAGAGAACGCTCTCAGGGAAAAAGTAGAATCTTTTGCCATTGAGGGAGAACTTCGGCGGAAAGTGTCAGGAAATATCAAACGTCTCAAAGATATCCATTCAAATCGTGGGATTCGGCACAGCAAAAATCTCCCGACACGGGGTCAGCGCACAAAGACAAATTCACGGACCGTGAGAGGCAATAAGCGGAAAACCATGAGCTCCGGCCGTCGAACCGTGGATAAGACATAAGTATGGGGAAAAAGCGCATCATCAAAAAAACCGGAGGAGAAATGAGCGCGGATCTTACGTCCCGCTCTCTTTCCCAGGTGCCGAAGAAAAAAATCGATTCGGGAATTTTGCACGTTCAGGCAACCTATAACAACACGAAACTGCTTCTCTCGGATAAAGCGGGAAACGCGGTGATGTGGTCGTCGAGCGGCTCGTTGGGATTCAAGGGGGCAAAGAAGGGGACTCCGTTTGCCGCGGCAAAAGTAGGTGAGCTTCTCGGAGAAAAAGCGCACTCTCTCGGCATGAAAGATGTCAATGTTGTCATTCGAGGTGTTGGTTCCGGACGTGAATCGTCTCTCCGCGCGTTTGCGGCAAAAGGAATCGGCATTTCGAGCATTAAAGACGCCACTCCCGTTCCGTTCAACGGTCCACGCCCGAAAAAACCCCGCAGAGTGTAAACAATATTCATATGAGAATCGGACCAAAATACAAAATAGGAAAACGGCTCGGCGCGAGTGTGTTTGAAAAATGCCAGACGCAAAAATTCGTGCTTTCGGAAACTCGTTCAAAGAACGCGCGAAAGAGAAAAAGCCGCCCACGGGCGATGTCCGATTTCGGAAAACAGCTTATTGAAAAGCAAAAAATCCGATATATGTACGGCGTGACGGAAAAACAGCTTATCCGGTACGTCGAGGAAGGTATTCAGTCCAAAGGAGAACCTGCATTGAAATTGCTTCAGTCTCTTGAATCTCGACTGGACAACGTTGTGTACCGGCTCGGCCTTGCGCAAACGAGGCGTTTCGCGCGGCAAATGGTGTCTCACGGGCATATTCTGGTGAACGGGCGGCGCGTTACCATTCCGTCATATCGGACGTCCGTTAATGATGTTGTCTCCGTGCGCGAAAATAGTAGAGGAAAAGGATTGTTTGCAGGCATCGAGCAGAAGTTAGAGAATCGCACGCCCGTATCGTGGCTTTCGTTTGACGAAAAGAAGCTTGAAGGAACGGTGGTGTCTTTGCCGGAATTAAGTGCGGCAGACGCGTCGCTTGACCTTACAATGGTGTTTGAGTTTTATAGCAGATAAATTTTATTAACCAATAACGTTCATTACTATACTATGTCGGATTACAATGTGACGCTTCCATCAAAGCCGCGAGTCGTCTCCGAGAAGGATTTCGGAGGTGTATATGAAATTGACGGGCTGTATCCCGGTTACGGGCATACGCTCGGCAACTCGCTCCGCCGCATTATTCTCTCCTCGCTTCCGGGAGCGGCAATTACGTCGGTAAAATTGGACGGTGTCCAGCATGAATTTTCAACGATAGACGGGGTCAAGGAAGACGTCATTACGATTTTGCTCAATCTCAAGCGTGTGCGCATCCAGATGCTCACGGATGAACCCCAGCAGATGAAGATTAACCTCAAAGGGCCGAAAACGGTTACTGCAAAAGACATAGAAGCACCCGGACAAGTGAACATACTCAATCCGGAACAGCGTATCGCCGAAATTACCGGGAAGACGCCCCTGTCGATTGAAATGACCGTCGAGCGCGGACTCGGCTACGTGGCAAAAGAAATCCTGCAGAAAGACCGTGTTGACATTGGCGTCATCTCGCTCGATGCGATTTTTACGCCGATTCGGCGGGTTAATTACGAAGTGGAGAACATGCGCGTCGGCGACCGAACTGATTTCAATCGGCTTCGCATGTTCATAGAAACTGACGGCACCATAACGGCGAAAGAAGCTCTTGAAAAGGCGATAGAAATCATGATAAACCAACTCAAGGCAATCGTCGGATTCAAGGAGGAGGAAATTGAACTGCCGCTTCAGGCGGAAGGCGCGGAAGGAGCTCGACAGGAAGAGAAAAAAGAAATTGACGCCGAATTTCTCAAGACCCGCATTGGCGACCTTGAACTCTCTGCGCGAACGGCAAATGCCCTTGACGGCGCGAATATCCGGACTGTCGGAGGGCTCGTGCGAAAGCGCGAGGAGGACATCCTCTCAATTGAAGGCATCGGACAAAAGGGTCTTCAGGAAATTAAGCGCGCGCTTAGCAATTTCGGCGTAACGCTTAAGTAAACGAGTACGTATGAAACACACGGCGCACGGCAGAAAATTTGGACGAGTACGGAAAGAGCGGAAAGCACTTCTCCGTTCACTCGCGCGCGCGCTGATTCTTCATGGGAAGATAGAGACGACTGAAGCAAAGGCAAAAGAAGTACAACGATTCGTCGAGAAGCTCGTTACCAAAAGCAACGTAGGAACGCTCGCGTCCTATCGGCTCGTACTCTCGCGTCTCGGCGGCGAGATTCGCGTCGCAAAGCAATTAAAAGAGACTGTCGCCCCGAAGTACGCAAATCGGAAAGGTGGATACACCCGCGTTACCAAAATACACGCACCGTCGCATGACGCGCGAAAAAAAGCGATTATTGAATTTATATAAAATTATGGAACACACGATAGACGCACAAGGAAAAAGCATAGGGCGCGTTGCGTCCGAAGTCGCTCATGTGCTTATGGGCAAGCACGCTCCTTCTTTTGAGAAGCGTTGTGTTGCCGATGTGTCGGTAAAAATTATAAATAGTGCTCTCCTTAACATTTCTCCCAAAAAGATACTCCAGAAAACCTACACCCGTTACTCCGGGTATCCGGGAGGATTAAAAACGGAAACGCTCGGGCGCGTCATCCTCAAGAAAGGACATCGGGAAGTGCTTCGAAAGGCGGTCTATGGTATGCTCCCGGGGAATAAACTGCGCTCAAAGCGAATGAAGAATCTCATCATTGAATAAGTATGGCGGATATGACACATAAAGAGCGGTATATAGAAACAATCGGACGCCGAAAAACCGCGTCCGCGCGAGTTCGGCTCTCTAAAGCGCCGCGCATGGCGGTTATAGTAAACGGCAAAGACCCAAAAGATTATTTTCCGACAAAAGAGCTTCAAGAGAGGATGAACGAGGCGCTTAAGCTCTCCGGGGGAGACGAGAAGTTCAAAATAACCGCGAAGATTCGGGGAGGCGGTATCCACGCACAGGCGGAAGCGCTCCGCCACGGCATTGCACGGGCGCTTATTGAATACAATGCCGAGCTTCGCAAGGACCTCAAGAAGGCGGGTTTTTTGAAGAGAGACCCGCGAATGAAAGAGCGAAGAAAATTCGGTCTCAAGAAGGCCCGCCGTGCGCCGCAGTGGTCTAAGCGCTAGAGAGACGGCGATGCGCCGTCTTTGAAAGAACCGTGCTTGCCAACTCCGCCCCCTCTGTATTTTAATGAACCCGTTATGTCAAGAAAAAAGAATGCAAAAATTGACAAAGATGAAGAAATAATCCATACTGTCGGCGACGACTTCGTCCCTGAAGACGACATCGCCGGAGCTTCAGAGAAACTCAAAAAAATACAGAAGAAGCTTAAGGAATGCGAGAAGGAACGGCAAGAGTACCTTGACGGCTGGCAGCGGGCGCGGGCTGATTTGGTCAATCGCGAGAGAGATGTCGGCGTTGAAAAAGAGCACGCGATAACACGGGCACAAGAGTCGATTTTTATCAAGCTCCTCCCGATACTCGACAGCTTTGATATGGCGTTTTCACATAAGGAAGCATGGGAAAAAATCGACCAAAACTGGCGCGCTGGCATCGAGCAGATTTACGCTCAGGCGGTGCGGGTTTTCAGGGAAGCAGGCATTGCCGTCATAGACGAGTCGGGGGTGCCGTTTGATGCGCATCTGCATGAGCCGATAGAAACCGAAACGGTGTCCGACAGGAAAAAAGACTGGTACGTGCTTAAGGTTGTGCAGAAAGGGTATCGGAAAGGCACGCACGTTCTGCGCGCCGCTCGGGTCATTATTGGGAAGTTTAATGCATAAGCGATATGGGAAAAATTTTAGGCATTGATTTGGGAACGACAAACTCCGCGATGGCGTATGTCTCCGGCGGAAAGTCAATCATTATAGAAAACGCGGAAGGAGGGCGCACGA
>JACPLB010000001.1 GCA_016186705.1 Candidatus Kaiserbacteria bacterium
AACGATATCAACCAATGCCCAGCCGGGATTTTGCAGGCCGAAGAATATGATTGACCAAATGGCATTCAAGAAAAGCTGAATGCCGAATACCCCCAGCGCCATTTTTACCTCTTTCCGTTCCCAACCCATACGCCATATCAAAAACGCTGCAATACCCATCAACGCGTAAAGCGCCGTCCATACCGGCCCGAATACCCAGCTCGGCGGATTCGGCGCCGGCTTCACTAGTGTTGAGTACCAATTCGGAATTGCGGAAATGGTAAAAACCGAACCGATCACTCCGGCCAATTCCGAAACACCAATCGCAATAACCAATTTGAAGAAGTTATTGAGCTTCATAGCCCCATTTTATCGCGTATCGCTCCTTTTGTCCCACGAATTTGCCCTCTGCCTGCCTGCCTCTGAACGAAATCCCAACCTTTTCAAATACACCACCCGTCCGCTAGCCGGCGGGGGAGTATTCACGATATTCTAACATTCTGCAGAATGTTAGAATGATGTCATGAACTTAAGGAAAGATTTGCCGTAGGGTGAAAGGGAGTGGGTCACTTGCCGGCCGCGGTATTTTTTATTCAAAAGTCCGGCTTGGACAAGCGACTTGGTATGCTGGGAAATGGTTTTAAAATTTGCTTTTAGCGCGTCCGCAATCTCTTCAACTATAATCCCGTCATTTCTTCCAACCGTAAACAAGATGTCAATTCGCCGGTGATTAGCCGCGCCCTTAAAATAACGTTCCAACTGTTTTGAGGTTTTTCCCATATCTCTAAGATAACATGTTGGTCACATCATTCCAACATTCTGCAGAATGTTGGAATGATGTGATGTTAAAATGATGTTTTTGCTAATTTTTTTTGTTGGATAAGACGTATTATTTAAATTTCAAATCACCCTGAACGAAATCCGAACGCATTTTCGGGAACCCCCCGATGAATGAAGCCGCCCTGCCGCCGCCCATTCTTTATTATTTTCCGCGGGGGGAATGCAAAATTGAATGGCAGGCGGGGCGAGGCCGTTTTATGACTCACCTTGAAAATATCTGAGAAAAGGCGTACTGTTTACCAAATGCTCAATATCTCCAATCTGACCTCGACATTAAGTAGCATGAGAGATCTTTTTGCTACAAATCCAACTCATGCGGTCAGGAGTAAGTCTTTCATCACTTTGTTCCAGAACTATTGTGCGGACGAGCTACGTGCACGCGGCGTTGAATCTAACGGACTCCGCATAAGGATCGAGCAAAAAATAGCTGTTGGGAGAGGGCGAGTGGAGGCGGACGTGGGAGTATTTAATGAGAAAGATGAGCCTGTCTTGATTGTCGATGTAAGGAGTCAAATGTCTTCGCTCGGTAAAAACTTTAACAACTATATCCGCATGAAGGCGGGAGAGGTTGAAAGTCTACATGCAGTCTATCCGAACTGCATCATAGGTCTTGTATATATCCATCCAGCGGCTGATGTGCCGACAAAACTCCCCGTCAATCCTGTTGGATCTTTCAACTATGCGAACGCAGCAAAGCAGTTATCTTCACTCATTGTCACTAACGCAAAGACAGAGCTGCTAAGCAAGTATCAGCACGTATCGTACTGCGTAGTAGATTTCAATAGCGCCCCGCCACAGCTTTCGGAGACAATCCCTGCGGAACCTGAGTTGCGATTGGAAAATTTTTTCGATGACCTATTCGGATCGCTAAGCAAACGCTAGTTGTTTTAGAGGAGCCGTAATAGTGCCCTGTTGGTTATATTTGTCCTTCAAAAATTCAATCAGGTCAGTTTCTTTTAACGAAGCGAGCAGTGAAATTTCGTCCTTAGAAAAATCGGGGATAGAGAATTTTTTTACGTAGTTCTTTGCCATTGACTTGTAGCCGCCTGAGTAGTTCTTACTCGTGTTAGACAAGTAGTTCCAAAATATAGGTGAATTTAGAACCTTCAGTAAGATGATGGTCTTTTCCTTAGATTGAGGGTACAGCGCATATCCGCAATAAATTAAAGTGTTCGGGTTCTTTACGTGTAGAAAAACAGGACGATCGGACATCATTGGGAAGATTATTTTTTCGCCAAATCCGTCTAAGGCTTGCGAACGACCGAATGCATACCAGCTAGCGCCAGGGTCCGAGGATCTTTTTTCAAGTTCAGATTTGAAATGTTTTAAATAAGAATAGGCACCCGGGAATCTGTCTTGGAACTCGGATTCAAGAATCAGGCTCGGTTTTTTGTTGTGCTCGGAAATTTTATATGGGTATAGTATGCGCTCTTGATTCTGCGCCAGCTGGGCCTCGGTTTTAATGCGATTTGGCTTTATGATTGAGACCGTAATTTCTTCCTCGATCTGGAATGTCTTTCCGTCCTTTTCCACTGTTATATACCCATCAACAGCTGGTGCTTTAAAAATATAGAGATCGTTGCGCAACGTTGCAATGCCAGTCGTAAATCTCGGCACATACTCGTGCAACGGGGTACCCACAGTCTCCATGATTCTCATTTCTGAAGCAAGGTGTTTTGGCTGGATGTACCAATCATGTTTTTCAAGTTCGGAATATTCTATCGGCGAAAGCTTTATACGTCGAATATCCTCCAATTCAGAGCGATGCTTTGCTACCCCAACTAAGGGATTAGCTACTCCTGATTTATCAAGAATAGTGACGCAGGTGTATGTAAGCAGCCCTTCAAACGCAGGAAAGCCATTGAGGTCAATGACTTTCTCGAGGACACGTCTCGCGAATATCATTTCTCGCACTTTTCTACCATTTATCGACGAGAAATAGGTGTTAGGAGTAATATATCCAACTCGACCGTCATTGTGCACCCACGAAAGACCTATCTCGAAAAATGGGATGTATAAATCTGCGATACCAGCTGCTGCAGATGGCCAAGACCTGATTTGATATTTGAGTTTAGCGGTCAAGTTCTTGCCTCTTACGTAAGGAGGATTACCAACAATAAAGTCGAAACCCGCTCGTCGTCGATTCGTCTTGCTCCAGTTAAAAATTAGGCTATTGCCTTGGAAAATACCGACCTCGAAACTGTAACTGTCAAAACCTTCTAAAATCGCAAAGAGTATCAAAACCCTTTTTGTGTAGATCACGTTGGAGGAGTCGATGTCTACTCCCCATATATATTTTGAGATTATTTCCGGCACGGTACCAGCTCCATTTTTTTGAAGTTTCTTTACCGCACCCAATAAGAATGCGCCGCTCCCGCAGGCCGGATCACACACTGTTCCGACATTTTTGCCGAGAGTGAGATCTACTATTGCGTCGACAATAATTTGCGGAGTGTAGTACGCACCGTCAAGTTTTCTTCCGTCAGAAGATACGCGTAGCTCGTAAAGTGTGAGGAGATGCTGGATTGTTGGTTTAGCTATATTGGAATGTAGCCACTCTAACGCCTTCTTGCGGTGTGGTGTGTTGACCTCCAAAATTTCCTTGATCTCTCGATTCTTTATGCGAATAATATTTCTAGAGTTTAGAATCGTCGCCAATAGAGCACTTTCAAGACTGCCGAAGTCTGATTCAGTATTTGATAGCAGGTACGCGGTAACCTCTGTGTGGAGTGATGAGGTCATGGATTTATTCTACACTACTTATAGTCGCATATTCTGATGGGCTCGCGATATTCCTGGATAGATGTATTATAGTACAACTCTCGCTAGATAGCATTTGATATGCTGTGGATAACATATGCGCAAGGAGATAAAACAATTTTCGATCAATCTGAAACGGCTCAGAATAGCCCGTGGAATGTCTCAGGCACACCTCGCGGCTCAACTTAAAGTGGACAAAGGATATATCAGTCGATTGGAGGCAGGTAATAAGAATCCGACCCTCTCAACAATTGCAAATATTGCGCAAGCACTTCAGACTACTGTAGATAAGCTGGTCAATTGATATGAAAGATACAGTAGGAAAATTAAAAGATGTGCCGGTGCGGGAGATCTGGAAACACGAAGCGAGGAGCTTTACGGTTTGGATGGAAGAAAACATCGATGCACTGAACGAGCAACTTGGCCTGGAAATACAAATTACTGAACGAGAACGTGCTGCAGGTGACTTTCATGTTGATTTAGTTGGTGAAGACGAAAACGGGATTGTAGTAATCGAGAATCAGCTCGAAAAAACTGACCATGACCACTTAGGGAAAATGCTCACATACTTGAGCGTCGTTGGAGCTAAAACGGCAATCTGGATCAGCGCAAATCCACGTGATGAACATGCCAAAACATTCCAGTGGCTTAACGAAAACACTCCACCAGACGTATCCTTTTATTTAATCAAAGTTCGAGGTGTCAAAGTCGACAACTCTCCGCCAGCCCCTCTATTCTCTATTGAGGTTCGCCCACGCGAAACAGAGAAATTGGGGGAATCGGAGAAGCGCAAACTTGCGGAGCGGCACTATCTTAGAAAGGAGTTTTGGGAACAACTGCTCGAGGGGGCGAAAGGAAAAACAGGGCTGTTTGATAACATTCATCCCCGGTATGATCATTGGATTGGTATTGGTGGAGGGAAATCAGGTTTAGCTCTCAACTTTACAATTTTTAAGGATCACGGCGCTTGTGAGTTGTATTTAGACAAGGGGGCAGATTCTGACGAACTCAATAAGGCAAGATTTGATATATTAGAATCGCGAAAAAAGGAAATTGAGGCGGCGTTTGGTGGTCCATTAGTTTGGCAACGATTGGATCATCGTCGCGCTAGTCGAATTAAGACTCCTGATTATCCAGGCGGAATCAAGAATAAAGCAAGTTGGCCAGAGGTGCAGGAGAAAATGATTGATGCAATGATTCGTCTGAAAAAAGCACTCGACCCCTGCATACGAAGACTCCAGTAACTGAGATTTAGGAAGCCCACCGGTTTTTCCCCACGGCGGGGACGGGGCCGAGGGCGCGTACTCGCGCCCGAGAGAGTCAGCACGAAATCGATGCGTACAATGCGGTACAAAGCCACCACGCGCGTGGCGCGTGCGAAGTCAGTCGCTTTGCGCGAGCCGAATTTTGGGCTTCATACTGACTGGCTCCGCGGGCCCCGCCAAGGCGGGGCGGGCAGGGGTCGGTCACGAGTTACTAATCAGTATGGCGCGAATGCGCCATACTGCCAAGTACTCTCGACCCCGACTCGTTCCGCCTTTGGCGGAACTCCGTCCTTCGACCCCTGACGAAAGCAGTCTCCACTGCTTTCTCCTGTCGGAGACCGGAACGATAAAATCCCTCCCAAAACAGGGAAGGATTTTGCATCGTTGGCTCCGCGGGCAGGGGTCGAACCTGCGACCAATCGCTTAACAGGCGACTGCTCTACCACTGAGCTACCGCGGAATAATATTGTTATTTTTAAGAAATCTTCTACCAACAGCACTTTTAAAATAATGCTCCCTTTCTCTTGCAAGAGCAATACTCGCGCATTCTTCAGAGTACACTAGCTTCCACGGCATATGCCGTTTCGTGAATGTACTCAATCCAGAATTATGCTCATGAATTCTACGACTTAAATCTGTCGTACTTCCTACGTAAGTTTTAGCGACTTTTTCGCTTTTCAAAATATATACGTAGGCATTCATTTTACTCTGGGCTACCCGCCTTGACTTGCTGACTAGCAGTCACAGCGAGGCAGGCCGCGGAATATATTTCAATATTCTACAAGAGAAGTCCGATATTGCAATTGATGGAGACGGGACGCTTGCACGCTCTCTGTGCGTGGTATAATACACCGACTATGGAGAAAGCGCTGGCACTCACGAGCCCTGTATTTGAAAACGGAGAGCTCATTCCATCAAAGTACACCTGCGACGGCGAGAACGTGAGCCCGCTTCTCGCAATATCGGGAGTGAGCGAAGACGTGCAATCACTCGTCCTCATTATGGACGACCCGGACGTACCGAAAGCCGTCCGCGACAACCAAATGTTTGACCACTGGGTCCTTTTTAACATCGACCCGACAACGACGCACATTGGGGAAGGCGAGGGCCCGGGGATTCTGGGGAGTAACACAATGGGAGAAGCGGCGTATATCGGCCCGTGCCCACCCACACAATTTGAGCCGAAAGAGCACCGTTACATCTTCCAGCTCTATGCGCTCGACACAATGCTTGATATTCGCGAGGGGGCAAGCAAAGAAGTCGTGAAAAGCGCGATGAAGGGACACATTCTTCAGAAAACGGAACTCATGGGAAAGTATAGTAGAATAGAAAGCGAGTAAGGTGAAAAGTTGAACATTAATCCCTAAAACCTATAAGCTAAAACCTACAAGCTAAACATATGTTGACACTTTATGTAAAAACAGGATGCCCGTTCTGCGCCAAGGCGCTTAAAAAAGTAGGAGAACTTGGACTTCAGATTGAAGAAAAGAATATTGCGGATGATGCCGTTGCGGCTGAGCTCGTCGCGCGGGGAGGGAAACGGCAGGTGCCGTATCTTGTCGATACCGACAAAAATGTCGAAATGTACGAATCGGACGACATTGTCACATACCTCGGAGAGCATTACGGAAAGGGAGATACAAAGAAAGACGGCGGAGGCGCACAAACATGTACATTAGGGTAGTCGTCCATCCGGACGCAAAGAAGGAACGCGTTCTCCAAGAGTCAGAGACGGAATTCACCATTTCGGTGCGCGAGAAGGCGGAGAGGAACCAGGCGAACAGAAAAGTAGTTGAAATCATTGCGAACGAATTGAGAGTTCCCATGAACCGTGTCCGCATCATAAGCGGACATCGTTCCCAGCGAAAAATTATAAGCGTAGAGTAAGACGCATGCACCACAGCGTTAAAACAACCGACTTTCAGATGACGCCGGAAGTTTCCGAATACCTTTCCGCGAAACTCGTATCACTTGAGAAATATATATCAAAGGACGATGAAAGCGTGAAATGCGAGGTTGAAATCGGGCGAACCACCGAACACCACCAGTCAGGGCCGATCTTTCGCGTTGAAATCAACGTAAGCATCGGCAAAAAACTTCTACGTGCCGAAGCAACGGAGGAATCCATTAACGCGGCAATTGACTCCGCAAAAGACGAGATGGTCAAACGTCTCCGCCGGCACAAGGGACGGCAGTTTGCGCTCTTGAGGAAAGGAGGTGAGAAAATAAAGAATTTCCTTCGCTTCGGCCGACGGTAAACTTTTTCAAATCGTTTTCAGGAATGTCTTATAGCTCATTTCTTTTTTACCTTCGGGGATAACGCGGAGTATTTCCAGTTTTCCATCACGTACCTCCGCATCGGTTATTTTGATACGCTTTCCGCCCACAAAGAAGTACGTCCCAGGCCACCCGTCAAAAGCTCGAATTTTTAACAGATTTTGATATGCGTCGCCGTTGAGGTCAATGAGCCCATCTTCCCTCCTGATTTTTTTTGAAAATGTCGCGTTTTCATGCTCTTGCTCGTGGGACGTTATTTTTCCCTCGATCCACTTCGGCAAAACCTCAGCGAGAAGTGCCCCGCCTTTCCGCGCAAGCGCTTCTTCGAGCTCGCTCGCCCTCGGCGGCCAGTCCTCGACCGTGACTTTTTCCTGTGCGACTATCGGGCCGTGGTCTATTTTTTCGTCAACGAGCATAATTGAGACCCCCGTTTCTTTTTCGTCGTTAAGAATCGTGCTTCGAATGGGAGAAGCACCGCGCAAGCGCGGCAGAAGCGACGGATGCACATTCAAAACTCCGTACTCGGGCACTTGAAGGAGCCCTTTCGGAAGTATCTTTCCGTATGCGGCGACAATGAACAAAGCATGGGGTTTTGTGTTGAGTGTTGAGATGACATGCCCGTCCAGTGTTTCCGGTTGGAGACATTCAATGCCGTTTTCTTGCGCCCACAGTTTAACAAGCGGAGAAGTGAGTTTCATGCCGCGCCCTTTCTTGCGGTCGGGCGCCGTGATGATAAGGGTAGGAAGAAGACCCGCTTTTTTGAGTTCATCTAGAACAATCGCGGGAAATTTGTCTGTGCCAAAAAAAACAATTGAGTAATGCATCTTATTTTTTAACCTCTTCGACTCTGTACGTTTTTATTGCTTTGTCGGTGTAGAGAATACCGTCGAGGTGGTCAATCTCGTGCTGGAAAATCTGCGCCAAAAGCCCGCCCGCTCCGCGAGTAAATTTTTTTCCGTTTTCGTCATACGCGCTCACGGTTACGCGCTCCGCTCGCGGAACCGTTCCATAGTAGCCTTCGACTGAAAGACATCCTTCTTCAAGCTTCTTCGACTTTTTCGACTTTCTTGTAAGGGCGGGGTTAATGTATACCAAAGGTGCGCTCTTTTTCTTTTCTTCTCCAAATACTTTCGGCGCAATGATAAAGATGCGCATGGATGCGCCAATCTGCGGCGCCGCTAACGCGACGCCGTGCTCTTTCTGTGACAGCGCCTCTTTCATGTCATTCAGAAGTTTCTGTATACGGGTACTTCGAATATCCTTGAGGAAAATTTTCTTCGCTTTTTTTCGCAGTACGGGATTGCCGTCTTGAATAATTGCTTTCATACGCTTTACTATAGCCAAATTATCGGGACAAAAAAAGAAGCCGCGGGTGCGGCAAAACGACAAAGGAACACATGAGAGGGGGAGCGGGAAGGGATACGGAGGAGGGAACAACCGCACCCTTCCCGCTCTTTCCGGCGGGCGGCAGGGGGGAATGCCGCGTTCCACCAGGAGGTATTTCCATTCGTTATTTTACAGCAGCATTATAAAAAAGGCAACTCCCGTAATCTTTTTAGAGCATACTTTCGGGGTCGACTTCTACTCTCACGGAGGGGGGGAGGGAGCGCACGCGCAGAAGAATATCGGGAAGAGGCCATATCTCCGGCGGGACCGTAAGCAGTCCATGGCTCGTGTATTTCTCTCGCGTTCCTTGGATAAACGCGGAGAAGACGCGAAAATCATACGCTTCAAAAAGTTTTTCAAGCCGTTTCATCTCCTCCGCGACGGCATGTCTGCTTCCGGAGACAGAGAGCTTAATGAAGAGCGAAAATGGCGGATAGTTAAGCTTTTTCCTCATGGCAATCTCTTCGCGATAAAATTCGAGGAGATTCCCTTGTACTGCGTCCTTGAGAATGTGCTGTTCCGGATTCCGTGTCTGGAGAAGAAATGATTTTTGCGCGAGCGCGCGGAGCGTGAGGAGTATGGAAAATATTTTCGTCCCGATTTTAAAGTCCGGGATGGCAAGAAGCGAGTCAATGGATGAAACCGCGACGTATTCGAGCGGCTCGTCAAGGTAGGAGAGCGCCATCTCCGTTCCCAGAAGCACGCTCCCCGGAGTGTTGAGCCACGCCTCTTTGACCGCGAGGGCCTTTTTGTACGTCGTTGTAATGTCACTGTCGATGCGGAAAAACGGATATCCCGGAAATCGCTCTTTCAGTTGTTCTTCGACGAGCTGGATGCCTCCCCCGAGCGCAACAAGCTTCCATCCTCCGCATGTCCGGCATCGCTCGTTCGCGCTCCGTATTTCCCCGTTCTGATGACAGAAAAAAATGTTCCCTTTGCTTGTTTTATGAAGGACCATCGGCGCGTCGGAGACACTGCTTGTGACAGCCGCCCCGCAGTCGGAACATACCGTTATCGGGGAAAGCCCCCGTCTCGCGCTCCAAATAAAAAGGTGTCCCGCTTCGCGCCGAGTGTCTTCGACGAGGCGCGCGAGTTCGCGGCTTATGATGTCGTATCGCCCCTTGACTGTCGGCGTGTAGTTTCTCATATCCACGATGTCGTGCCGAGCTGACGTCAAGGGGCGAAACCGAAGCGGCGCAATTTCCGCGAGATGTCCTTCATGGAATTGGTAGAGCGTTTCAATCCGCAAAAACGAGTCCCCGAAGATAATCCGTCCTCCTGTTTCCCGCGCGAGAAAGTCGGCAAAGACACGAACATCAACGAACGGACGGGAAGGCGACTTATACGATGCCGCACTCTCCCGTTCAATGACGATTGTTTTAATATCGGCGCGAGGGACGGAAAGAAAGCTCCCGGTGCCGACAATTGCCACCGGGTGCTTCTCTCCGAGCGCTTTATTCCAGCGCTCACGCATTGTTTTCTTTGTGAGTCCTCCATGAAGCGCGAAGAGGTACGCCCGTATGCCTTTTTCCGACTGCGCGGCAAATTGCTCCACGTCGTGAAGCGTCGGCATCACAATGAATACGGATTGTGTGCGCGCGAACGCCTCGCGAATGAGACTCCGGTACGTTGAAAATCGTTCGTCTTTGTCGGTTTGGAGTGCGAGCCGCTCGTAAAGCACTTTTCTCTGTCCGGAATCATGCACTGTGCCCGTCTCCATGTTCTTTGGATTATCGAGAATCGCTTTCGGGACAAGCGTGTTGAGCACCGCTCCGGGAGTGCCTGCCGTATAGTCAGCCATTCTCGCGATTGCGGACATGAACGCCGGCAAAAAAATCTGCACCGCGCGTACCTTTTCAATCTTTCGTACCGGATATGCCGACTGCCGAAGTTTGGTTTTCACGTCGCGGACATTCTCGGAGTGCTCGACAATCGCCGGCGTGAGCTTGTTGCGAAGCGGCACGGTGACGAGCGCTCCTTTGCGAGGTTCTGTTTTTGAAAAATACGAGAGGCGTTCTTTAGTAATGCCGCGGGATATGGGAATGACATGGACGAGAAACATTGTCTACAGCATAACAAATACGTATACGGACTTCACTGAAGGGGCACGGAGCACTGCTCGACTCTTATGTGGTATGTATCGTATAATCAAGCCCAACTGATGGGTGCGGAATTCATCTACCCTCAGGACAGTTCATTGATTGACGAAAAGGGGAATCCGATGCCTACTAAGAAGTCCAAAAAAGACATCGCAACCACCGGGGGCGACTCGGAGTCTGTCGTAAAAAGGCAGGACGTCCTCAGGATTGACCGCGCTGCGCTCCCGACAATAGTGCAGTTCATCGGCGAAGGATGGACGACCGAGGTAGGGGAGCAAGACAAGCGTTCACTCGCGCTTACCGAGGTCGACTTCTCCAAAGCGGTATTCGACTGTCCGCTCCGCGACGGCGAGCAGTCCATCACCGGAACGGAAAAGCTCGCGCGAGAAAAGGCGGAGGACGAGCGGTTTGTTCGCCTCGACCCCGGCGTCGCGATCGCGCTCTTCCAAGAGGCAAATCAAGCGACGCTCCGGTTCCTCCACAACACTTTCGGGGTAACGTGGATGGAGTTTACCGGAACACCACTTCACAGTCCGGACAGTAGCCGCCGCTTTCTGCACCTTCGTCGCGCTCCCGACGGTTCGTGGAACTGGAGCTACCGTTTCCTCCACGACGATCGCAATGCCGACTACGTGTCTGTCCGTCTCGCACGTTGAACTTAGCATTGGGACCTCGACACGTGTCATTGGTCCTTTTGCCCTTGGCTCCGCGCCCACGCGGAGCCATTTTTCTTTGACACACTAAAGCGTGATAGTGAGCGACCACAGGGACGATATCATTATCATCAATGTAGCGGAAAGTTGCGTGACAAGGTGTTACGCTGCACGCTATCGTCTCTCTATCAGGGGTAAGTTTGTAAAAGAGGTACGAGACGCATACAATAAAGCTCATGCAAGAAAGTCTCTTCGTCAAAGGTCTCTCCGGAGAGAAGTCTCTTCGCGGAGAGCTCACAGTCAATTGCGCAAAAAACGCGGTCATCAAGGCGATGGCAGCAAGTCTCCTTTTTGAAGATGACGTTCTACTCTCCGATGTGCCCGACATAGAAGATGTGAGTCGCATGGAAGAGCTTTTGAAAGCGCTCGGCGCGGGAGTCGAGAGGAAAGGGCGAAATTGCCGCATTACACCCCAAAAAGACATGTCGCACTCGATTGACACCGGCATATCGGAGCGATTACGCACATCAATCGTCCTTACCGGACCGCTTCTCTCAAGATTCGGCGAGGTCTCGTTTCCGCACCCCGGGGGATGCCTCATCGGCGCTCGCCCGATAGACTTTTTTCTTGAAGGATTTACAAAGCTCGGCACGGAAGTCTCGTACGAGAAGAATCAATACCACCTGAAAGCAAAAGGAGGAAAACTGAAAGGCGCCGACATTTTTTTCCCGTCCCCATCGCACACGGGAACGGAAACGATGATAATGGCCGCCGTCCTTGCAGACGGCACAACGACACTCCGGAATGCCGCAATGGAACCAGAGATCGTTGACCTGGCGAACTTTCTCAATGCCTGCGGAGCGCACATAAAGGGAGCGGGAACGCCGACAATCTCGATTGTCGGCGGGACACTCCTCCATGCCCGCGGGCGCGTCCATCGGGCGCTCTCCGACCGCATTGAAACGGGAAGTTTTCTCATTCTCGGCGCGCTGTGCGCGGACGAGCTTGTGATACGAAACTGCAATCCATCGCACATAGAAATTCTTATTGAACTTCTGCGTCGCTCCGGAGTGAAGATTGAAGTCGGGGAAGACACTATCGTTCTCCGCGGCAATAAAAAAATAAAAAACAGTGAACTTAGAGCGGTGAACGTAAAAACGCACGAGTACCCGGGTTTTGCCACCGACCTTCAAGCGCCGATGACGGTTTTTCTTACTCAAGTCTCCGGGGAGTCGCTCGTCTTCGAAACGATTTTTGAGGGACGGCTCAATTACACGAGCGACCTCTCGCGTATGGGAGCGAATATTACGCTATGGGACGCTCATCGCGCCGAGGTAAAAGGTCCGACGCCGCTTATCGGCCGGACGCTCGGAAGCCCCGACTTGCGCGCAGGTCTTGCGTTTGTTCTTGCCGGAGCGGTTGCAAAAGGGAACTCTCTTATTAATAATGTCTATTACATTGACCGCGGCTACGAGCGCATAGAAGAGCGTCTCAAGGCAATCGGACTTCACATAACGCGGACAGCGCGAACCGAATAACCATGTCATTTTTCTCGCCAAAACTCGGTATTGACCTCGGCACCACCTACACCCTCGTGTTTGTCCCGGGGAAAGGCGTGGTGCTCAACGAGCCGTCAGTCGTCGCGGTCTCCGAGTACGATAATAAAATCCTCGCGGTGGGGAACAGTGCGAAGGACATGATAGGGCGGACGCCGGACAATATCATTGCGTATCGCCCGATGAAGGACGGCGTCATCGCGGACTACAAAGTGACCGAAGCGATGCTCCGCTATTACATGAAAAAGGCGCTTGGTTCGTGGAACCTCTTTCGTCCGGAAGTGATGATTTCGGTTCCTGCAGGCGTTACGTCAACAGAGAAGCGTGCGGTTATCGAAGCGGCGACCAAGGCGGGCGCGAAAAACGCCTATGTCGTCAAAGAGCCGGTTCTTGCGGCAATCGGCGCGGGCATTCCGATTCAGGAAGCCTGCGGGCACATGATTGTGGATGTCGGCGGAGGCACGATTGACGTCGCGGTGATTTCGCTCGGCGGAATTGTCGCGTCGACTTCGGTGAAGTGCGCGGGGAATCGCATTGACCAGGCAATCGCAGACTACGTGAAAAAAACATTCAACCTCGCCATCGGCGATAAGACTGCCGAGGATATCAAAATTAAAATCGGCTCCGCCGTGCCGCTCGAGGAAGAGCTCGTCATGGTTATCAAGGGGCGTGATTTTCTCACAGGGCTTCCGCGTTCGACGGACATCCGCACGAACGAAATCGTGAAGGCAATCGCGCGCGAGCTCCGCGAGAT
Organism: Candidatus Kaiserbacteria bacterium; assembly: GCA_016186705.1. Taxonomy (GTDB): domain Bacteria; phylum Patescibacteriota; class Minisyncoccia; order Phycocordibacterales; family JABMNX01; genus JABMNX01. The sequence goes on from JACPLB010000001.1 coordinate 13,570, forward strand.
GATAAAAGCAATCCGCGACGTGCTCCAAGACACTCCACCCGAACTCTCGGCAGACATCATTGACCAAGGTATTACCATGACCGGCGGCTCCTCGCAGTTGCGGAACTTTCCGGAACTCGTCTTTCGCCGCACGGGAGTGAAAGCGTACCTTGCGGACGACGCACCGTACTGCGTCGCGAAAGGCACCGGCATCGCACTCAACCACCTCAAGACCTATAAGAAAAGCATTCTGGCAAAAGCGTAAGAACATACGCAGCCCGTTGCCATACAGTGCGATTTTTTTGATACAATAAAGGTTCCTCGGGGCAAGCCCCGCAAAATGCGGGGCAAGCCCCGAGGAATTGACGGAGGAGCTCGCTTCGCTCGCACGATCGCGTCGCATCCGCCAGCTGGCGGAGCGCGGTATTAAAACCTATATTAGCTCCTCGGCTCGGAAATGTGAAAATCCTGATTTTCACATTTCACTCACCCTACGTCGCTAATAAAAATTGTGCAAGAACTTACCGACATATATCACAACGGTGCGTTGCACCACGCGTATCTCATTGTAGACGATAGGGACAGGAGTAAAGACGTTGCAAAATTTGTTGAAGAGAATCTCGGTATTCCTGCGCGCGGCAATCCCGACGTGCACATACGGGAATACAACGTTTTCGGGATTGACAACGCGCGAGAGATTCAATCGCTTGAATCAAAACGCTCCGCCTCTCCCGGAGCGCGTCCGACCGAAGCGGGAAAAAAGATTTTCATACTCTCTACGCATTCCATAACTCGCGAGGCGCAGAACGCGTTTCTTAAGACGCTTGAAGAGCCGACCGCGGGGACTCATTTTTTCATACTCATGCGCTCACCCGACATACTCCTTCCGACGCTTCTCTCCCGCATGCATGTTGTAAAGCTTAAAAAAAGCGGCGCGTCAACCACGTTCGCGAGGCAGTTTCTCTCATCTCCCGCGCCGGAGCGCCTCGCGCTTATAAAGGACATTATTGAATCAAAAAACAAGCCTGATGCGCTTCTGCTTATTGACAGGCTTGAACAAGAACTTCACGACCGCACCGACTTCAGGGAAAGTGAGCATGTGCCGGAGGCATTTGAAGCGCTTCAGAGCGTCCGTTCGTACCTCACTGACCGCTCGTCATCGGTGAAAATTTTACTCGAGTACCTGTCGGTAACACTCCCGCGTATATCATGAGCCGTACGAATACTTTTTTCATACTCGCGCTCCTCTTCTTTTTTCTTTTGCCTTCTTTTTCGGAAACCGTACTTGCCGCGATTAACGCGAAGCATGTCGGATTTGTGAATTCTTCACTATGGTTTGACCGCGAACCATTTTTCTCAAACGAGAACGTGCGAGTGTACACCGCGCTCGCCAACAGCACGCCGGCGGATTTCAACGGCACTATTGAGTTTTACGACGGGGACATACTCATCGGCTCTTCAGAGGTATCGCTTGAACGAAACGGCGGCTTTGAAGTCGTCTGGGCTGATTGGACTCCTCATGAAGGAGACCATACGGTACGGGTAAGAATTGTTGACGCTATATTGATACCTCCGGAAGGAGAGCCGATACCCGTTACGTACGATGAAGAACCGTCGTCCGCACTCTCTCGTTTTGTGGACACGGATACTGATGGCGACGGGGTCGGGAACAGGGACGATACCGATGATGACAATGACGGCATACCTAACGAGAAAGACGACATGCCGCTCGTCGCTTTATCTCTTCCGAACAGTACGACAGGTAAGGAAGAAGAGAAAGATTCAATACGTTCTCTTGCCGAGGACCTCTCGGGTCAAGCGGTTTTGCAAATCGGAAACGTCGCTTCAAGCACGATGCCTCGGATTGTTGCAGGCGTAGAGACGGCGCTTGAGGCAATTGAAGAATTCCGCATCGGCCAGAACGAAAAAGTTGACGCGCGAATAAAGACGATACGAGAGAGAATTGCCGAAGACCGCGCGGGCTTTGAGGAGTTGCCTCAAAGTGAAGAGGAGCGGAAGAACGCGCCGTGGAACCAGCTTGAGCTCTTGGCACTCACTGCCGCAGGGTATACATTGAGCAATAGAATCGTCTTTTATCTTTTTGCCGCGTTTATTGCGTATGTTATTCTAAAGACAATCATTCCGTGGATGTATTATAAAATTCGCGGATAACATAACGTATATATCTATGAGCACGCTCGCACTTATTTTCATCGGTCTTCTCGGGATACTCCTCGGGTACACAATGGGCAGGCGTGATATCCGCGCGCGAATGACCGCTTTTGTGAATGAAGAGCGTCTTCTCCATAAAGAGAAATGGAAGGGTATGATTATGAAACATCTTCGCGAACGCGGGGAGTTGACCAATAGTGACGTGCGGGAATTACTCGGAGTGTCAGACACGACGGTTGTGAGGTATTTTGACGAACTTGAAAAAGAAGGGAAAGTTGTGCAGACGGGGAAGAGCGGTCGCGGCGTGCATTACGAACTCGCGTGATGTTTCTGAAAATAAACGCCACAGGTATCTGTGGCGTTTATTATGTTACAATATGCTCGCTATGGCGTATGATTTTTCTTCACTAAAGAAAAAGATTTCCGATACGGAAGTCTGGCTCAAGAAGGAATTCCAGAGCATTCGCACCGGCAGGGCAGTCCCCGCGCTTCTTGACGGCATTCAGGTGGAATCGTACGGTTCCCGCGTGTCTCTTAACCACGTGGGAAGCATCGGCATTGAGGACCCGCGCACGCTCCGCGTTTCGGTATGGAATACGGAACAGGTAAAAGACGTTGAGCGGGCGATTACCGACGCGAACCTCGGCGTCGGCGTCTCATCTGACGAGAAAGGCGTTCGCGTGACATTTCCAGAGCTTACATCAGAGAGGCGCGAGATGCTCATAAAGCTCGCGAAAGATAAAAGGGAAGACGCACGTGTCTCACTCCGGAGCGAGCGCGACCTGGTCTGGAGCGACATCCAAAAAAAGGAGCGGGACGGAGAGGTCGGCGAAGACGACAAATTCAGATACAAGGAAGAGATGCAGAAGCTTGTTGACAAAGGCAATAAAGCGCTTGACGCATTGATGGAGAAAAAAGAAGCAGAAATCCACTCTTAGTCTTGTTTTTACTGGAAGCTCTAAGCTAAAAGCTGTAAGCTATTTCTATGTCAATTCTCATTTTTCTCGCGGTACTCCTCGTGCTCATTATCGTCCATGAATTCGGACATTTTATCGTTGCAAAACGTGCCGGCATTCGAGTGGATGAATTCGGCATCGGATTTCCGCCGAAACTTTTTGGCATAAAAAAGGGGGAAACGGAATACACGCTAAATGCGCTTCCGTTTGGCGGTTTCGTGCGCATCTTCGGGGAAAATCCCGACGACCCCCTGCTTCAAGGACCCGACAGTGACAGGGCGCTTGTCCGAAAGCCAAAGCTCGTCCAAGCGGCAGTACTCTTTGCCGGAGTCTTTTTTAACGTACTTCTTGCATGGATACTTTTCTCCGGAACGCTCATGACAGGAACTCCCGCAGTCGCCGGTGAGCACGAGAAATATATCTCGAACGAGAAATTACTCGTTACCCACGTCCTTCCAGACACTCCGGCGTCGCGGACGGAACTCCGCGCAGGAGACGCAATTCTCTCGCTCTCAAGCGGCGGGTCGAGCATACAGCCCGAAAGTCCGGAAGAGGCAAGCGCCTTCATTCGCGCTCATCACGGAGAATCAATTCTTCTTGCGTTTGAAAGAGACGGCGTAATGTTTGCCGCGCCGCTTATTCCGGAGACGGGGCTTATTGAAGAATCTCCAGAGACTCCCGCCATCGGGATTGGCATGGGTCGTGTGGGGGAGCTCCGGCTTCCGTTTCACCTCGCGCTTTTAGAGGGAGGAGAGCAGACGCTTAGCATGCTCTACCGCATCACTCTTGGCATTGGCACGTTTCTCTTTGACGCGCTCCTTCTTCAAGCAGACCTCTCCACAGTCGCCGGTCCGGTCGGTATCGTCGGGCTTGTCGGGAACGCGTCTGCACTCGGTATTGTGGCGCTCCTCAACTTTACGGCAATTATTTCGCTCAATCTCGCCGTTATCAATCTCATTCCGTTTCCCGCGCTCGACGGAGGACGATTGCTTTTTCTTTGCATCGAAGCACTCAAAGGCTCTCCCATCAAGCCGAAGGTCGCCGCCGCGTGGAATACCGCTGGCTTCGCGCTCCTCGTTCTTCTTATGCTCGTCGTGACGTATAGCGACATCCTCCGGCTTTTTGGATAAAAAAGGCCAAAAAACAATTTTTGACCGCGCACTCCGGATAGGATACTATTTCATTTAATGAAACAAAGCGTACTCTTCACAAAGACCAGGAAAGAAGCTCCAAAGGATGAAGTCTCTTTGAACGCGAAGCTCCTCATACGGGGCGGGTTTATCCATAAGCGAATGGCGGGAGTGTACGAGTATCTCCCCCTCGGGCTTTTGGTGCTCAATAATATCATAGGGGTCATCCGCGAAGAGATGAATGCTATCGGCGGGCAAGAAATGAAACTTTCCGCTCTCCAGGATAAAGCGACGTGGGAGACGACAGGCAGGTGGGACGATGAAAAAATTCCGGTGTGGTTCAAGACGAGACTGAAAGAAGGCGCCGAGCTCGGACTCGGATTCACACACGAGGAACCGCTGACCGAGCTTATGCGCGGGTACGTTTCTTCGTACAAAGACCTGCCCGTTTACCCCTACCAATTTCAGACAAAATTCAGGAATGAAGAACGCGCCAAGAGCGGCATTATACGGACGCGCGAATTCATTATGAAAGACCTGTACTCATTTTCGCGAAGTGAGGCGGAGCACCGGGCATTTTATGAACAATGCGCCGGAGCGTATCGAAAGATTTTCAAGCGTCTCGGCATCGGAGAGATTACCTATCGGACGTTCGCGAGCGGCGGGGTATTCAGTACGTACAGCGATGAGTTCCAAACACTCTCTCAAGCGGGAGAAGACACCATTTATATAGATGAAGCGAAAGGCATCGCGGTCAACAAAGAAGTTTATACGGACGATGTGCTCAAAGACCTCGGACTCGAAAAAAAGAATCTCAAAGAGAAGCGTTCCGTCGAAGTCGGGAATATCTTCTCTCTCGGTACGCGTTTTTCGGATGCGTTCAAGCTTGCATTTAAAGACGAAAACGGCGCACAAAAATCCGCCGTTATGGGAAGCTACGGCATCGGTCCGGGGCGTTTGATGGGGGTCATTGTCGAAACGCTCGCTGACGAAAAAGGCATCGTGTGGCCGAGTGAAGCCGCTCCGTTCGCGTTTCACCTTCTTAATATCGGAGGTGGCGATGAAAAGGTGAGAGCGTATACCGACACACTATACAAAAAACTCTTGAAAGTTGGCATCGCGGTTTTATATGACGACAGAGACCTGCGCGCCGGAGAGAAATTCGCGGACAGCGACCTCATCGGCATTCCGAAAAGAATCGTGGTAAGCGGGAAAACGCTTGAAGCGAAGAACATTGAAGTGGTTGAAAGAAAAACTGGAAAAACAAAGCATGTCGCAGAAGCTGAACTTTTCCATAGAGGAGCATGACATTTCGCGAAACAATCAAAAACTACCTTGAAAAACTGTATCGGCTGTTTTCGCATGACATCGGCATAGACCTCGGCACCGCAAACACGCTTGTGTATCTCCGCGGGCGCGGAGTCGTCATTAATGAACCGTCCATTGTTGCGGTGAACCAAAAAACGGGACAGATTGTTGCCATCGGCACGCAGGCAAAGGAGATGCTCGGGAGAACTCCGGGGCACATCACGGCGGTTCAGCCTGTGGTTGACGGTGTCATCTCCGACTTCGAAGTGACGGAAGAGATGCTCGCGTATCTCATTAACAAGGCACAAGAAGGTCGCCGGTCGCTCTTCGGACCGCGGGTTGTCGTCGGGGTACCGTCCGGCATTACGAGCGTCGAGATACGCGCGGTTCGAGACGCCGCGAAAAACGCCGGCGCTCGGGAAGTTCATATTATTGAAGAGCCCATGGCCGCGGCAATCGGCATGAAGCTTCCGGTGCACGAGCCCATCGGCAGTATGGTGGTTGATATCGGCGGGGGCACATGCGACGTGGCGATTATTTCGCTCGGCGGCATCGTTCAGTCGAAGAACGTTCGTATCGCTGGAGACCGGCTTAATCAAGACATCGCGTCGTACATCAGAAGCGAGTTTAAAATTCTCATCGGGGAAAAAACTGCGGAATCCCTCAAAATTGCCGCGGTATCTTTGCTTGAAGGCGGGGAGCCGATTGAAGCGACGGTGCGCGGACGGGACCTTGTAACGGGTCTTCCGCGCGAAGTCGTCATCACGGACTCCGACATTCGCGAGGCAATTTCAAATTCAATCAATCATTTGATTGACGCCGTGAAGGAGGTTCTTGAGACGACACCGCCCGAGGTTCTCTCCGATGTCATGCAAAGGGGCATGTACCTTGCCGGCGGCGGCGCTCTTATCCGGGGGCTCCCCGAAGCCCTTGAAAACGTGCTGGGCATTCCCGTGTACGTAACTGATGACCCCCTCTCCGCCGTCGTGCGCGGTACCGGTATTGTCCTTGAAAACATTGACCTCTATAGAGAAACCCTCATAGAAAATGAAAACGAGCTTTCTCCGACAGAGTAAAGAATCACGTGCGCGAGTCGGACGAATTCCGCGCGCTTTTGCAGTCATTGGTCTCCTTGTTCTCATTATCCTTGGCGTTAATTACGCGACGTTCGGCGGACTTTCACGCGTCTTGCATACGATTGGAAATCCTCTGTGGAAAGCGCAGGCACGGGCGGGAGGCGCCGTAGACGGCGTCTTCGCAGGATTTAAAGACAAGCAATCGCTCCGCGAGGAAAACAAACGTCTCAAAGAAGAGATTGTTCGTCTCACATTTTCGTCGATTTCCGCGGAAGTTTTGCGTCATGAAAACGAGGACCTGCGGCGCCTTCTTCAACGCGAAGGGGAAGTTGAGCGTATCGCCGCGGCAGTGCTCGCGCGCCCCAGTCGCTCTCTCTACGATACGTTTGTGGTTGATGTCGGAAGGAAAAATGGAGTTGTGATGAACGCACGTGTCTTTGGAGCGGGAGATATCGTCATCGGCACTGTTGCCGAAGTGTATCCAAGCACGTCTCTGGTGAGTCTCTACTCGACGCCGGGACGCACAACGGAGATATTTGTGGGAGATGATTCGGCAATCTCCGCAGAAGCGGTTGGCCGTGGCGGGGGAGATTTTGAAGTGAAACTCCCGCGCGGCGTCGAAGTGACAGCGGGGACTCCGGTATTTTCTCCGCTTCTTCAAGGCGGAATACTTGGCGTTGTCGAGGATGTCGTCGCACTTCCGTCAAATTCATTCCAAACGATTCTCTTTAGCAGTCCCGTTAATATACAGTCGCTGCGTACTGTAGCGGTTGAACTACAATGACGCTACTCCGCATAGTGCTCGCGTCTCTGTTTTTTTCAAGCGTTTTCTTTTCCCCCTGGGTTATAACGGTCCTTTTTGCGTGCATGCTTCTCATTGTCTCTTCCGGATACGAAATTATTTTTGGCGGGCTTATGCTCGATCTTCTCTACGGTGTCGCCGTTCCGGCGTACGCCGGCGTGCCGCTCCTCTTCACTGTCTTTTTTTGCATCCTTTTCGTCGCGAGCTTTTATATAAAAAAGCACCTCATGTTTTATCACAATCGCGTATAGACGTTTTCAAAAATGCTACAATAGCGGAGTGAACTTTCGCCGAATCAAACATTTTCTTCGCCGTCTTTTCTCGCGAAGGAAGGACCGTGAAATCAATCCGGATGAGATTTTTCTTGACGCAAGCAATCTTCCGGCTTTTGACCAACATCAATTTGAAGGGCGTCTTGAGCGTCCGATTGCCAAGCGTACTCATTTCCTCGTCGCCGCAGTGTTTCTTTTTCTGCTCCTTCTCTATGCCGGACGTGTCGGTTTTCTTCAGACGTACAGAGGCGAAGCATTCGCGCGTCTCAGCGAGAGTAATCGCCTCACGCACTCGATTATCTTTGCCGACCGCGGGGTCTTGTATGATCGGACAGGGAAGGAGCTTGCCTGGAATGTCGCGGGCACGGACGATGATTTTGCATTGCGCCGTTATTATAGGGATGAGGGGCTCTCGCACGCGATAGGGTACGTCGGCTACCCGCTTAAGGATGTTGCCGGAGTGTATTACCAGAATGCGTACATTGGCAGAGGCGGCGCGGAGTCTTTTTTTGACGGGCGGCTTTCGGGTGACAACGGACTCAAAATCGTCGAGATTGACGCGCTTCAAAAGGTAACGTCGGAGAGCGTCGTGCGTCCGCCGCGAGACGGAGAAAATATAACGCTCTCGGTTGACGCGTCTTTAAGTTCCGCTCTTTTTACTCTTCTGAAACGTCGAGCGGAAGAGTCTGGTTTTGTCGGCGGCGCGGGGGTCGTTGTGGATATTTCAAATGGAGAAATTATCGCACTTGCGAGTTATCCGGAGTACGATTCACAGACGCTCACCGACGGGGAGTCCGGCGAGCGCATCCAATCGTACGTTGAGGACAGTCGAAAGCCCTTTTTAAACCGCATTGTCTCGGGTCTCTATACGCCCGGCTCCATCATCAAGCCGATTATCGCCATCGGTGCGCTTGAAGAAGGTGTTATTACTCCGGAAAAAGAAATTTTAAGCACAGGTTCTATACGTGTTCCGCACCCCTACATTGAGGATGCTTTTTCGATTTTTGTTGACTGGAAGGCGCACGGGTACGTTGACATGCGCCGGGCGCTCGCGGTGTCTTCAAATGTGTACTTCTACGAGGTCGGTGGCGGTTTTGAGAACCAAAAAGGAATCGGCATTGAAGGCATCAACCGATACGCACGCATGTTCGGACTCGGTGAGACGAGTAGCTCTCCGTTTGAAGGGGAAAGTATCGGCGTTATCCCAAACCCGCGTTGGAAGGAAGAAACATTTAATGGTGACGAGTGGCGCATCGGAGATACGTACAATACTTCCATCGGACAGTACGGTTTCCAGGTAACGCCGATGCAAATGGCGCTCGCCATCGGTGCCATTGCAAACGGAGGCACGTTGTTTACCCCGATTCTCGAGAAGGGGACTTCTGCCGAAAAGAAGGTATTGCCGATTAACGCCCGCAACACGGAAGTTGTCCGCGAAGGCATGCGTCTCGGCGTGCGTGAAGGAACCGCACAAGCACTCTCGGTGTCGTTCGTTGATGTTGCCGCGAAGACGGGCACGGCGGAACTCGGCACCGTGAAGCAATTTGTCAATTCATGGGTGGTGGGATTTTATCCGTACGAGAACCCCCGGTATGCGTTTGCGGTCATTATGGAACGCGGTCCGGTCAAAAATCTTGTCGGCGCCGCGTCAGTCATGCGCGAGTACCTTGAGTGGATTCACGCACACGCGCCAGAGTATCTTTCTCCTGTCAATTGACTTTTTTTATCCTCTCCGTACAATACTCTCTACAATCAATTATGACTGACGAGAATAACTACCTGACTCAGAAAAAATTCGAGGAGCTGACAAAGGAACTTGAGCATCTGAAAACTACGAAGCGGAAAGAGATTGCCGAAAGTCTTGAATACGCACGTTCGCTTGGAGACCTCTCCGAAAATGCCGAATATCAGGAAGCGCGCGAGATGCAGGCGGCAGCGGAAGAACGCATCAACCAGCTTGAACAGCTCTTAAAAAATCCGAAAATCGTCGCTCATAAAAAAGGGAGTACGATTAGTCTCGGCTCAAAAGTAACTATCAGAAAAGAAGGGGAAAAAGACACCCACGAATATATTATTGTCGGTTCGGAAGAGGCGAACATGCAAGAGAGGAAAATCTCATACCTCTCTCCTTTGGGCGAGGCGATAATGGGGAAAAAGAAAGGAGACCTTTTTGCTTTTCAGACGCCGAACGGCAAAAAAAACTACACCATTGTCTCCATTGAATAGTGAACGCAGGGAGTTGACTGCGCCGGCGCTCTCCATGAGAGCGTTTTCGTTTTGATTGGAAAAGTCGGTAAGGTACAATAAGCAATATGTTTTGGGCGGACAAAATAACGGAAGATTTCATTCAAAAGAGAAAAAAAGTAATTGAACGAAAGAAAGCAATTATTATTCGCGATGAGAAAACGGCATCGGGGCGTATTCACGTCGGTTCGATGCGCGGAGTGGCGATGCACGCGACCCTCTCGCGAACACTTTCGGAACGGGATATTCCAAACACGTTCCTCTATGAGATAAACGATTTTGACGCTTTTGACACCGTACCCGCGTATCTTGACGTCAAGGTGTATCAAAAGCATCTTGGAAAACCACTCTTCATGCTTCCCGCGCCTGAGGGCGCGGAGGGAGAGAATTACGCGGAATATTTCGGCGGCGAGTTTGCCCGCGTAATTAAAGCAAGCGGCTTCTCTCCTCAATTTTATTATTCAAGCGACGAGTACAAGACGGGAAAATACAATGACATGATTCGCACGGCGCTTACGAACGCCGAGAGCATCCGAACAATTTACCAAGAAGTCTCCGGCGGCTCACCCAAGGAGAACTGGCTCCCCATTATGGTTATCTGTGAGAAATGCGGACGCGTCGCGACGACACGCGCCGTGTCTTTTGACGGAGAACGCGTGAGGTATGTCTGCGACCAGGAAGCTTCCGGCGCAAAGGGGTGCGGGCACGAAGGGGAAATCTCTCCTTTTGACGGGCGCGCGAAATTACCATGGAAAGTGGAATGGGCGGCAAAGTTCAAAGTGTTTGACGTTGATATGGAAGGAGAGGGGAAAGACCTCTCAACAAAGGGCGGAGCACGCGATGTCGCGAATAGAATCTCACAGGAGGTCTTCGGATACGAACCGCCGTACGACAGCCCGTATGAGTTTCTCCTTATAGGGAACAGAAAAATGTCCACCTCAAAAGGCGCCGGGGCGTCCGCGGGAGACATTGCATCCCTTGTTCCGCCGAAAATCTTCCACCTCGCGCTCATCGGGCGTGATATCAAGCGCGCGACGAATTTTGACCCGGAAGGGGACACGATACCTGTCTTGTACGACGAATACGATAAACTCGCGGAGAAATACGGGACCGGTGTTGAGGACGACGACACGCGGCTTTTCGCGCTTATTCACAAGGAAGGAGAGATTGTCTCGCGCTTCTACCCCCGATTCTCACAGGTGGCGTTTCTTATTCAGATGCCGCACATGAATCTCAAGAATGAAGTCGTCCGGATGAAAGGTTCATCCCTTACTCACGATGATAAGAAAGAATTGGAAGAGCGGGCACTCTACGCGAGAGAGTGGCTCGCGCGATACGCGCCGGAGCGTTATGTTTACAAACTTCATACGGACGACATTCCTCCTCAAACAAAAAATTTCTCTCACGCACAAAAAGAAGCACTTAAGAAAGTGCTTGAAGTGATACAAAACTTAAAAGTACTCGACGGGCAGGAACTCCATACCGCGCTCCATGCGATTCGAAAGGAACGTAACATTGAACCGTCGGAATTTTTCGGGGCGCTCTATCTTTCATTCCTGGGAAAAGAGAACGGTCCAAAAATCGGCTGGTTCTTAAGTGTGTTGGATAAATCGTTTCTCGAAAAACGCCTCGAAGAGGTAAGCCAATAAAAGAAAACGACCCGCCAAGAAGACAGCGGGTCGAAGATTGGGAGGAAAAGAACTAATTGCGTTTTCTCGCGTGAGCCCCAAGCTTTGGGAGTACGTGGTGATAAAGCACCGGGATAATAATCGCGAGCTGGATGCCTGCAAACCAGATTCCCGTAAGCCACTTCCCGTCGGCAATGGTGAGACCGCTTCCGATGAGGAATAGTCCCCACGTTGTCAGGTTCTCGTAATGCCTCTCGTAGATGGTCGCCCGAATGAGCGGCCATGTTGCGACCGTTAGGCCGAAGAGGGAGGTTACGAGCCCGAGCGTCGACGTCCTGACGCTCCACCAGAGTATCATCACCTCCTTTTCGAGATTCGGCATGATGCCGAATTCCCAGATGATGACTGCGGCAATGATTATGCTGCAAGCGGTGTCGTTCTTGCTCCACTTGCTGGGTTTTCCGTACCACCATGAGAGTACAACGGCGATGAGCGCCCCTGCGGTGAAGACGAGTATCAGGAGGTCGAAAACTCCGCGACCGAGCTGGCCCTTGAATGCCAACGTATCGAGGATGAGAAGCAGGAGCCATGTCGAGAAGACGATAGTCTGCTTGCCGTTGACGATTTGGTAGACGTAGTAAGCTACTGCCGTTGCGGAGAAGACGACTACGCCGAATCCCCATGAGGTCGCGACTATCGCGTACCCGAAGAGAGTCACGTTGATGAGGGTCGAATCCATCGCCCCCTCCTTTCATTTCTACACCGACAAGTGGTGCGTGTTGATCTTTTTTAATTATATCATATAACATATCATCTTGTCAAGTATGAAAAGTTTTGAATAAAACAAAAAACGACCCCACACATGGGTCGTTTATAGTATCTCCAGTCAAAGAGTCTCTTTTGTTTTCTCATACACACACATTTCCCTTGGGGGCATGTGGATAACTGTGTTTTATAAAGTGGGATAGAGTGTCATATACTACTCTGATAGTGGGGAAAAGTGGGAATTATGCTCATCGGCGAATACACACATTCCTTGGATACGAAAAAGCGATTGTCTCTGCCGAAGAAGTTTCGCACCGAACTCGGCAGGAAGGTCGTTGTAACACGCGGTCTCGACAACTGCCTTTTCATGTATCCGATGCAGGCGTGGAGAAAAACGGCGAAACGCCTTGAGGAGTTATCGTTCGCGCAAGCAGATACCCGCGGATTTAACCGCTTTATGCTCTCCGGTGCCGTTGAAGTTGATATTGACTCGGTCGGCCGCATTCTCGTTCCCGATTTTTTGAAAGAATTCGCGGGGCTCAAGAGTAAGGTCGTTCTTGCCGGAGTAAATGACCGCGTTGAGATATGGAACGAGGGCGCGTGGAGCGAGTACAAGACGCGTATTGAACGGCAAGCCGACGCGATGGCCGAAAAGCTCGGGGAGATCGGCGCCTTGTAGCTTTCAGCTTATGGTTTTCAGCTTTCAGGAATGGTTTGAATCTACAAGCTTAAAGCTCTTAGCTGAAAGCTGAATTCATGCATCGGAGCGTTCTTTTACAAGAAACAATAGATTCACTCGACATCAAAAAAGACGATGTCGTTGTTGACGCCACGTTCGGCGGAGGCGGACACAGCAGGGCGATACTTGAAAGACTCGGGAAAAAGGGGGTCCTCGTCGCGATTGATACTGACTTAGACGCCCTTGAAAAGGGAAAGGAGACGCTCGGAAGTTTTCCCGCTCGGACGTTTTTCAAGGAAGCGAATTTTCGCGCCGTGGACCGCGTGCTTGATGAATGCGGAATCAAAGAAGCGGACAAATTCCTTTTTGACCTCGGCATGAGCTCCGACCAGCTTGAAAAAAGCGGCAGAGGATTCAGCTTCAGAAGAAAAGAGCCACTCGTCATGACGCTCTCCGGGAATGTAGATAAAACGACACTGACCGCAGAGCGCATCGTGAACGAATGGAGTGAATCTCAAATCGCGACAATCATCCGCGGATACGGAGAAGAGGCGTTTTCAAAACGAATCGCAAAAGCAATCGTTGACGCGCGAAAGGTGAAGCGAATCAAAAATACCGAAGTGCTCGCGCAAATTGTAAAAAGCGCGGTGCCCCTCTGGTACCGAAGACGGCGCATTCATCCCGCGACGAAAACATTCCAGGCGCTCCGCATCGCAGTCAACGATGAGATTGACGCTCTCCGTGAAGGGCTCCAAAAAGCCCAGACGAGGCTCGCGAAGGACGGAAGAATCGCGACCATCACATTCCACAGCATTGAGGACAGAGCGGTTAAACGGCTCTTCCAAGGGTGGAAAAAAGATGGCACAGGGGAGCCGCTTTTCCGAAAACCGATTGTCCCGAGTCGGACGGAAATAAGAGAAAATCCGCGGGCGCGGAGCGCAAAGTTGAGAACATTTAAAAAATATGACAATACGAACACGAAGCATTTCATATAAACTACACAGTGTAGAACAGCGGCTCTGTATGGGCGTTGTGATGTTATGCGCCGCGCTTGTAAGTTTGTACATATATTTTGTCGGTAAATCAATCGTGAACGTTGTTGTGCGTGAGGAAACGGAACTTCGTATCGGCGAAGTTAATTCTCTTCTCAGCGAACTCGAACGGGAATATCTCACGAAGAAGGACGCGATGAGCATGAAATTTGCGGAAGAGAAGGGTTACTATCCAATTTCGCACAAGCTATTCGTGAATCGCGGCACTTTTGTCGGTCGCAGTCTCTCTCAAGACAATAATGAGATCTAATTTCATAGTACGCATCAGAGTCATACTCGGATTCGTGCTTCTTGTCGCCGCCTTTCTTCTCACAAAACTCTATTTCGTGCAAATTGTCTACGGGGACGAATACAGCGCGCGCGCCGACCGGCAATACGTTCGTCCAAACGAAAATCTTTTCGACCGCGGCTCGATTTTTTTTGAAGATAAGGATGGACGCCTTGTGTCTGCCGCAACTTTGAAAACCGGCTTTACTGTTTCAATCAATCCGAATGTTCTTCAGAACCCGGAAAACGTGTATGAGAAAATTTCTGGAATCATTGAGCTTGACCGTGACGAATTTTTTAAGAGGGCGGGAAAAACTGACGACCCGTACGAAGAGATTGCGAAGCGGGTCTCTCCGGAGAACGGGCTTTTGATTGACGGGCTCCACATAGAAGGGGTAAAGGTTCACAAGGAGCGCTGGCGTTTCTATCCGGGAGAAGCGCTCGCCGCGCAAACCATCGGGTTCGTTGCGTTTCAGGAAGACGAACTCTCTGGACGATACGGGCTCGAGCGGTACTATAATGACACGCTCTCGCGAAACACGAACAATCTTTACGTTAATTTTTTCGCGGAGATTTTTTCAAACATCAATACAGCGCTCTTCACAGGGGATGATGGACGGGAGGGCGACATCGTTACGACGATTGAACCGTCAGTCCAGCTTTTTCTTGAACGGAAGCTCGAGGAGATAGGTGAAAAGTGGAATCCGCGCCAGGCCGCCGGCATTATCATCAATCCGCAGAACGGGGAAATTTACGCGATGGGGATTTACCCGAGCTTCGACATCAATCGCTTTTCGGAAGTGGAAGACGCGTCCGTCTTCTCGCACTCCTTGGTTGAAGGAGCTTACGAAATGGGCTCGATTATAAAGCCTCTGACGCTTGCCGCAGGGCTCGACTCGGGGGCAATCACGGCGGACACGACCTACTATGACCAAGGTTTTGTCACTCTTGACGGGTTAACCATCTCGAACTTTGACGGCAAAGGACGCGGACGCGTACCGATGCAGGAAATTTTGAATCAATCGCTCAATACCGGCGCGACATTCGTTATGCAGAAGATGGGCACGGAGACTTTCCGCGAATACATGCTTAAGTACGGTATCGGGAAAGAAACCGGCATTGACCTTCCGAATGAAGGCGTGGGCCTCGTAAAAAATCTTGAAAGTCCGCGTACGATTGAGTACGCGACGGCATCCTTCGGGCAGGGAATTGCCATAACGCCGATTGAGACCGTTCGTGCGCTCTCGACATTGGCGAACGGCGGGGTATTGGTCACTCCTCACCTCGGGAAAGAAATAAAGTACCGGACGGGGCTTTCAAAGACCATTTCGTATGTTGACGGGCAACGAGTGCTTCAAGAATCAACGTCGGAAGAAATTACTCGCATGCTCGTCAAGGTTGTCGACGAAGCGCTCCTTGGCGGGACGGTCAAGTTTCCGAATTACAGCGTCGCGGCAAAAACAGGAACGGCGCAAATTGCGAATACCGAAGAGCGAGGGTACTATGATGACAGGTTTCTCCATTCGTTTTTCGGCTATTTTCCGGCGTATGACCCGCGGTTCCTTGTTTTTTTTATCATGCTTGAGCCGAAGGAGGTTCGCTTTGCGTCGCAAACACTGACGCTTCCGTTT
The DNA here is from genome assembly GCA_016186705.1 of Candidatus Kaiserbacteria bacterium. Lineage (GTDB taxonomy): Bacteria > Patescibacteriota > Minisyncoccia > Phycocordibacterales > JABMNX01 > JABMNX01. Next base: position 29,531 of record JACPLB010000001.1, read on the forward strand.
ATCGACTCTGTTCATTTTTTAATCAACTACTACGACGTTCCGCCGGATAGATAACTTTCCGCATCCCAGGGGGGTGTACTCGAGAGTTTCGTTGAACATGAGAGACATGCTTCGAAAAATCATTGTCGCGATTATTGAATGGGAGGCGGTTTTGGTATTGAAGAAATACAAACCGAAAATTATCGCAATAACCGGAAGTGTCGGAAAAACTTCAAGCAAGGACGCCATTTATGCCGTGATGAGCACCGCGTTTTTTGTGCGGAAGAGCGAAAAAAGCTTTAACAGCGACATTGGAGTTCCCCTCACCATTCTCGGATGTTCAAATGCTTGGAATAATCCTTTTTTGTGGGTAAAAAATATCATTGAAGGGCTCCTTCTTATTGCGCTCAAAAATCATTACCCCAAATGGCTCGTGCTTGAAGTGGGGGCGGATCGTCCAGACGACATCAAGAATATGTGCCGTTGGCTTACGCCCGACATCGTTGTGATGACCGCAATTCCCGATGTGCCTGTCCACGTTGAATTTTTCAGTTCTCCCGAAGAGGTTGTTGAGGAGAAAGAATGCCTCATACGGGCTCTAAAAGCCGAAGGAACGCTCATACTCAACCACGATGACTTAAAAGTTCGAGGGTTCGCGCAGAAATATTCTCATCCCACTCTCACGTTCGGTTTTGAAGACGGTGCGCGTTTCCTGGCGTCGCACGACACCTATGACGTGGGGAAGCGGCACACGTCCTTCCGCATTGATTCGAACGGAAGCAGTGTGCCGGTTGTTGTCAAAGACGTTCTCGGACGTCAGCATATTTATCCGGTACTTGCCGCGTTTGCCGTCGGAGCGTCGCAGGGACTCGATATGGCGTCAATGGCAGGCGCGTTTGAAAATTATGAGACGCCGCCGGGACGGATGAAAATTCTTGATGGCGTCAGGAAATCGATTATTATTGATGACAGTTACAACTCGTCTCCCGCCGCCCTTACCGAAGCGCTTCTTGTTCTTAAGGGAATTACTCCGTCGGGCACGGGGAGAAAATACGCGGTTCTCGGCGACATGATGGAGCTCGGCACGTACTCAATTGAAGAGCACCGTAAGGCGGGCACACGTGCGGCGGAGAGCGCCGACCGTCTTGTGACGGTCGGAATTCGGGCGCGCGACATACAGAAAGAAGCGGTGAGGGCAGGTTTGGACAAACGTTACGCATTTCATTTTGAAGATTCACGGAAGGCTGCGGAAAAGGTACGTGACATGCTTGATAAAGGGGATATTGTTTTGGTTAAAGGTTCGCAGTCAATGCGCATGGAGTACATTATCAAAGAAGCGCTTGCAAACCCGAAAGATGCAAAGAAGCTTCTCGTGCGGCAGGACAGAGAGTGGCTCCGACGCTAAAGTTTAAGGGAACTATATACAAAGTTACCCTAGAATAAAAACTTTATAAATTAAAGCTCCTAAAACTAAGCAGACTATTAAGTAACCAATATAAGCCGCTTTCTGCTCCTTTTCTAATTGTGTAACTCTATTTTCTAAATCATCCATAAATTTCTACATACACTATTTTTTCTTTCGCTCGATGTCCGTTTTCTTTTTAGAATGTGCAATAGCACCAAGCACCTCGTCAAATGAAGCGTCTATTGGTTTATGTATTTTAGGTTTTCGTCCTCGTGTTTCCTTCATTATGCATGCGATAAGTCTCTTGTAAGACATTTTACCATTTATGGAAATAATATGATATAAAATATATTCCTTGTCAAAGTAAGTTTCTTTTGTTAAACTAATACTAAAGATATATAATCATTACATATGAGCAGGGGTAATTCTCATCCAAACTTAGTAGTCTTAGCTGTGTATAAATCGCATATCAATAAAGGTATGTGGAAGGGTTTTTGTGCACCTTATGGTGTCACTACTCAAGCAACAACATGTGAGGAAGCTAAAACTCACCTCGAGGAGTTAGTTGAACTATACGAAGAAGGATTGAAGAAATACAATTACCCTAAACATCTAGTATTCCAAGAATTACAAGATGTCGAAGATAATAAGGTGCTCAAGCTAGTTTGGAAAGAGGTGACTAGAACATTGGGACAAAAGATGAAGGAGGAACGGAATTTCATTGAGTTTACAAAACAAAGCAACGAGGGAAGTTTAAAACTTGACGGCGGTATCGTATCTTTTTATCAGCCCAGTTTTGTAATGCAAACATAATGTGGCTGTTCCGACAAATATCAAGTTTAAGGATTATGTAAAAGTTGTTAAGTTGATTGCAGCGCGGAAATTTGATTCATTCTCTTATATTAAGAAACGAGGCTCTGCACGCCGTTTTGATTTTATAAAAAACGAAAAACCACTTATGCAAGTAGTGCACGAGGAAAAGTATATATATTCAAAGGATTTTAAGCAGACATTAGAGAAACTAGAAGTAACCGAGGAAGAATTTAGAAGTTATTTTTAGGGTAACTAAGTATAGTATATAGTTCTCAAGTTTAAAGTATTGCCAAAGTCATAGATTTGTGGTATCCTGACAAACAGAGACTCAACCTGGGCAAGAAAGGATTTAACCGATGAAGAAGAACATCTTCGTGGCGATACTCGCCGCCCTCTTCACGTTCACGGTGTTCGGAACTCCATCAGCTTCTGCAGGAGCGATTGGCAAGAAAGAGCCGCTTCCGCAGAAGGTTTCTTTTTCCTTCAGCGGAGAAGGGAAGGTTGTCGATGTGCCGTATAACTTCGACGAACATGCCGACCGGGATTTCAGACAGTCCTTTGAGCACGACGGCAAACTTTACTGGCTCGTGTTCAAAAGCCCGATTCAACGAGGTTCCGATGTTCGGCTTTTCAAGACCCCTGATGATTCCAGCGGCTCGCTTCTCTACGAAGGAAAGATGTGGGTCTGCGGGAAATCAAAAGCCAGGAAATGGATTCGTTGGAGCATGGAATCCGACACGGTGAAGGGGATGAAACCCGACGAAATCAAAGATATGAACACGGGTGCGTACGGCGCCTGTAAAATCAAAGAATAGGTCCATTGGATTCGGGGGCGCACCATGAACGGTGCGCCCCTTAAACTTTTAAATATTTACTGGGGTATGTATATGCTGTACAATCCGATGAATAACACACCTGTATGTGTTATTTCTTTTGGCTTATTTCGGACATATCCTGAAAGCTCAAAGCTCTAAGCTAAAAGCTAATCTGGCCCTATCGTCTAACGGTCAGGACACAGGCTTCTCAAGCCTGGAATCGGGGTTCGATTCCCCGTAGGGTCATGATTTGACAAAAATCGTTGTTTATGCTATTCTATATTTAGTTAAACCAGCCCCGTCGCATTGCGACAATCATCTGAAGAGGAGAGACCACATGTTAGCGTTTCTCGAGCGGAAGAAGTTATCGGCAAAACCCGCCGTTTCGCTCTCGCCCAAGGAGGTTGAGGAGTTTATGAAGCTCCTCGACGAAATCGAGAACGAGCAACTCTGGAATGTACCCCTTCACATCGCCGTTGGCGACTACATGCTCCGCACTGGCACCACCTACCCCGAACTCATGCGGCGGTACGAGGCGGTATGTCCGGACTATCGCAAAAAGGACTTCCCGTTGCAGGAGGGTCTGCGTATCGCCGGCACATGGATGGAAAGGTATCGCCCAAGCATCGTTTCGCAGATCTACATCAAAGCGAGCGCAGGCAAACCTTTCAGTCCGAAGGATGTGATCCAGCACAAATTTCAGTCCATAATCCGTGGCTGACAGCGGTCATCAAGGAACTCAAAAGGCCCACAGTGAATCAAGTAGCTGGGGCCTTTTCTTTTATAATAGAGATAATCTTTTATATCACTAGACAGGCTCGGATTCGTACTTAGGCAGTTCTGAAAGCCATCCTAAAGGGTCACAAATTGGAACTTGTGACCGGTCCTTCTAAAATGCAGAACTTAACCGACGGCATATTTTCTGTTATCATGTAAAATGAAACTATTATGAAAAATGCACTTATTGTCGGCGTAGTCGCCATACTTCTCCTTATCGGAGGCGTCTGGTGGTCAAACAGCTTAAAGCAAAAAGCAATCAGTACTGAAATTGAAGGAGTGCAGACGTATACAGAAACTAATAGAGGGCATGTACAGGGAGGGATTGTGTATGATGAAATACCTCCTGTCGGTGGAGCGCACAGTCCCGTGTGGGCGGCGTGCAACGGAAATATTTACAATGAGCCGATTCCCAACGGACAGGCAGTCCACTCGCTCGAACACGGTGCTGTGTGGATTACATACAAGCCCGACATCGGAGCGGACAGCATCGCTTCGCTTGAAGACAAAGTGCGCGGCTATACGTTCATGAGCCCGCTTCCGGAACAAGAATTCCCGATCACACTTACCGCGTGGGGTGTTCAGCTGTCACTCGACTCTTCCGATGACCCTCGAATTGACCAATTTTTGAAAAAGTTCAGGCAAGGGCCACAGACGCCGGAACCGGGAGCGACGTGCAGTCCGGTCCCGGGCGGCGTTCGTTAAGTTCTCTTGCGTTACAGTAGCATTGCTAGTGGTTTTTTGACAAAACTCTGACAAAACAAGAACCCGCCGGTTATGAGCCGGCGGGCAGGGCGTAGAGAACACTTATCGTTTGAATGGACGAGCCAGCAAGGCACGTCCCGTGGCGCGTCTCGCGGCAACACCGGCGTCTTTCACGTACTCGTTAAGATGTTTTTTGTGCGCCTGCGTACTGCAGTGAAGCATCTCGAGTGTCAGGTCAAGGTCTTCACCGCTAATGTTGAGTCTCTTGGCGTTCTTCCGGAGCGCTTCCATCACCGGGCGGATTTTCTTGTCGGGAATTCTAGACTCTTGAAGAAGTACGCATATGAAGCGAAATGCTATCCAATCATCAGGTCCGTGGACCGTGTCAAGAAGCTTAATGATACTCTCGGGAAACGGCTCAAGAGACTCTTCCGTAGAAGAAGAGAAACCTTCAATCCGCTCCTCCAGATACCTCAGGTTATTTTTTAGCCAGGTATACCGAGAAACACCGAGACGTTTCGCGAGTGCCAGAAGCTCGAGACTGAGCACGGTAAGAGATACGAGGTCAGGCATTCTCGTACCGCATATGATGGCGCACACCGTCCTCAAGGAGGGTGACGGGTACTTTGCGAACACCTCGTCAGGATTGTTTAGTTGCTGCAGAAGAACTTTCTCGAAGTGCTTTTTGTTGTTCAAGGAAACCTCCCTTGTGAAGGTTGATACACAATGAAAGAAACTGCCATCTTTCCACACCATACGTGCGTTTTTTTGTTCTGTCAAATTTCTTTTTCCTATTCTTTTTAGCGGTTAAGGTGTACTACTATTACATTGTATGAAAAAAATTCTCCTATCGTCATTTTTCAATCGTAAGACGCTCTTGGTTGCCGAAGAGCTTATAGGCAAGTTTCTGGTACGGCGTGTCCGGGGAAAAGAAAAAGCACTCATGATTTGTGAAACAGAGGCGTACGATGGATTCAAAGACAAAGCGTCGCATGCACATCGTGGAAAAACTACACGGAATGAGATTATGTTCCGTGAAGCGGGACATATCTACGTGTACTTTACTTACGGCATGCACTACATGCTCAATATCGTGACGGGAAACAAAGATTACCCCGCGGCGGTCTTGTTGCGCGCCGTCGAGGGAGTGAGCGGTCCGGGGCGGCTTACCAAGAAGCTCCGCATTGATAAAAAACTCAATGGGAAGTTTCTCGGCAGAAAAACAGGTTTGTGGATTGAGGATAGGGGAGTTACGATTCAAAAAAAGCTGATACGGAGAACTCCCCGCATCGGTATCCGTTACGCTGAAGAGTGGGCGAAAAAGCCATACAGGTTTGTTATGAAAGGTAAAAACTAGAAATTACGTCGCTCTTGATTCATAATATATAGGTAATGGAGTTATCACTCGTCCTTTTTTTCATCGGATTCGCTATTCTGATTTATAGCGCTCGTCTTTTGGTGCGCGGAGCGGCATCTATTGCCACAATTCTCAATATCACCCCGTGGGTTATTGGCGTTGTGATTGTCGGCATCGGCACGTCAATTCCAGAACTTTCCATCAGCATTTCCGCCGCGCTTGCCGGCAACAATATCGGACTCGGGACGATTATCGGAAGCAATACCTTCAATCTGCTCTTCATTCTTGGTCTTGCCGCGCTTTTTTCACCACTGTACATCAAAGAGGAGTGGTACGAAGACATTTTCATCAACATCGTCGCGGTTATTATCGGAGTGCTTGTGATATTCCTGCCGCTTCTCGGCGACAGGACGTTCTTCGGTCTTACGCGCGCGGAAGGAGCGCTCTTGTTCGGATTCTTCATTCTATGGCTTTTTTTAATGTTCCGGCGCAAGGGAATCAGGGATGACGGTATTGATTATCAAATTCTTGCTTCATTTACATCCGTCATTTTTATTATCGTCGGTCTTGCGGGAGTCTTTTTGGGAGGGGAGTGGGTAGTCTCGGGCGCTGAAACGCTCGCACTGCTCTTTTCCGTGCCTCCCGCGATTATTGGACTTACCGTCGTTGCCGTTGGCACCTCGCTTCCGGAGCTTACCGTTTCTCTCGTCGCTCTTCTCCAGAAGAAAAACAGCATCGCTGTCGGGAACATCATTGGCTCGAATATTTTCGATTTTCTCGGCATCCTGGGCATTACCGCACTCATCAAGCCGCTCATGGTCCTGGAGAAGGTGGGGATAGACGCGCTTACAACCCTTGCGGCAACGATTATCATTGCCATCCTTATCTTTGCAGTGGGGAAGCGGGGGATGCTCTCGCGGGCAGAGGGCGTTATTCTCATCCTCTCGTACATCGCGTACCTCGTCTTCATCTTTTTAAATATGTAATGTTAAAAGCGCGACCCTGGGTTAGTCGCGCTTTTCGAGCAACAGGTTTCCCTGCCGACTCTTTATATCCTCCAATCTTTTTCTCTTTTCCTCCCTTCTTTTTCTCTTCTCCTCTCTCCGTTTGTTCTCCCTTTTCTTGAAATTGCCGAAGCGTCCTTGCTCGGAGAGTATCCTTCGTTCGAGCTCGAAATCGCAGAGCTTTCGGGACATACTGAAGTACTCTTGTATAACGTACCGAGTTATTCTTCCCTCAAACCCGCGGCAACCTCGAGCCCATCGGCTAATCCTTACAAAATAGCCGTACGCTTCAGAGTCTTTCGGTTTGTATCGGGGCACCGAGCACCTCTCTTTCAGTTGTTCGGAGCTTCAGGACCGAAGACCGGGATGACGTGCTCGTTTGCGTCTCGACGACGCGCTTCTTCCTCACGTTCACGCAGTTCTTCTGCGCGGTCATCAAGAATCTTCTGGCGTTCCCGCTTCCTTGCGGTCGCCATCCCTCCTTTGCGGCCGGCTCTGCGGAGAAACTCGCTCTCTCCTTGAACGACCGCCTTTTGGATATACTGTGGTTTCACTTTACACCTCTTTCATCTTTCAAAGAACTGTTTCGGAAAGGCTTGGGGGTCGCACACCTCTCTTGAGGCGTACGGACCCCCTCAAGCCCTGCCCTCTCTTTAGGACGCCAAGACGAACTCGACGTCGCGTATGCTCGGAAGCGGGGTATCCATAACCTCGATACCAACCCTTCCGAGATCCTCCCGTAACCACTCAATCTCGTTTGGCATGTCGTACGACGGAACCTTCCGTCTGATATGCGCCGAGTGCCGTTCCGCGTCGCAGAAAATGTTTGATGTTTTTGAGAACACCTTGTGCATCTTCTTCACTCGCGCGAACGAGAACACTGTCCGCACGTGGTCGGGGATGATTGAGACCCCGATAAGGACGTCAGAAACTTTTTTCCCGACATTCTGCGGAAAAACCAGAAAACCGTTTACGTCTTTTTTCATGAGCTCGTCTCCTTATCTGAGACGCGCTCCCCATGAACTGCTATAGACTATATCACCTAAAATAGAAACTGTCAATAATGACTAAGAGAGGAGCTCGTCAACGACTTCCTTTACATCCTTGCCGTCAGCTTTCCCTTTAAGCTCTTTCATAACGGCGCCAATGAGTATTCCCGCTTTTGATGTATCCGAAATCTGCAATTCCTGCTTTTTTGTTTCAACGACTGTGCGAATATCTTCCTTTTTCATTGTCTCAGGAAGGTATGTTTTCAATATGGCAAGCTCCGCTTTTTCATTGTCCGCCAGATCTTTTCTACCGCCTTTTTCAAATTGTTCAATAGAGTCTTCCCGCGGTTTGACGCCGCGTTTGATGACTAAAAGCGCGCTTTCATCGTCAATTTTCTCGTCAGGTTTCTTTTTTTGGGCGACAAGCTCATTCGTAAAGCCCGCGAGGAGTCCGCGAAGCACACTCACACGGAGCGTTTCCCGCGCTTTCATCGCACTCGTCAGTTCATTGCGAATCTTTTCGGCTATCATAGTGCTGTTTTACGTTTCAGTTATTTTAACAGTTTTAACATTCCGCACAACACAAGCTCTGATATAATAAAAAACAATGAAAAAAGACTCGGCGGTACTTTGGCACACAACTCCGGTTTCCGACGCCGTCAAGACGCTTGCGACAGACGCGGAAGAGGGACTTTCGACCGAAGAAGCAGAGATTCGCCTGCTTCGGTACGGAAGAAACGAGCTCCGCAAAAAGCGAACGCTCGGTTTTTTCGGCACTATTCTCAAGCAGTTTAGGAGTCCGCTTGTCGTTATTCTTCTTTTTGCCGGACTGACAACGCTTTTTTTGGGCGTATATCTCGACACACTCGTCATTTTCATCGCTCTTTTCATAAATGTTTTCATCGGTGCATTTCAAGAGCGGCGAGCGAACCAAGCGTTTGACAAATTGAATGAGTCACAGGAGAAATTCGCGACAGTCGTCCGTGACGGGAAGCGGGCGATTATTTCGGCTGAAGAGCTTGTTCGGGGCGATATTGTCCTGCTTGAGGGCGGTATGTACGTATCGGCAGACATGCGGCTTATTGAGGGCAACAATCTGTCCGTGAATGAGGCGATGCTCACAGGAGAGTGGATAGCGGTCATGAAGGACGCGGAACAGACTCTTAAGGAAGACACCCCGCTCGTTGAACGGAACAATATGGCATGGATGGGAACTTTGATTGCTTCCGGTTACGGGAAAGGGGTCGTTATTGAGACGGGGGAGGAAACGGAAATGGGGCACATTGCCTCGGCGCTTCAGAGTGTGGAGGAGCGTCCGACGCCGCTCCAGCAGAATGTGCGGCACATCGCTCGATTCCTCGTCTACATCATTTTGGCGGCAACGGCGGTTATCTTTCTTCTCGGAATTTTTCAGGGCGAGACGTTCACAAACATGCTCTTGGTGTCTATCGCTATCGCGGTCGCCTCAATGCCCGAAGGGCTTCCCGCGGCGGTCACTATCGTTCTTGCAATCGGCATGGAATCAATCCTCAAGAAGGGAGGTCTTGTGCGGAATCTTCTTGCCGCGGAGACACTCGGCTCAACGACCATTATTCTTACGGACAAGACTGGGACCTTGACTGAAGCAAAGATGAAACTCTCCGGGCTCTACACGCTTGACGGACTTGAGGCGCGGCACTCGGAAGCGGAAGGGGACAATCACATGCTCCTTTCCTCGGCGATTCTCATCACAAACGCGTTCATTGAGCAGAAAGACGAAAGCGAGCATGAAGGCGGAGACAGGCACATTGTCATTCACGGAGACCCTATGGAAACGGCACTCGTCTCGTACGGCATTGATGCCGGAGTAATGCGGGAGGGGCTCCTTGCCGAATCCCCGCGGCTTGATTTCCTAAAGTTTGAATCACATCGGCGTTTTGCCGCCTCGCTCCATTCGCACAAAGGAAGCACCTCAAACGCGCTCTACTGTATCGGCGCGCCGGAGCTTTTGCTTGAGAGAGCATCACGAGTGTATTACAAAGGAAAAGAGACAATTCTTACGCCCGAATCGCGGGCTCGATTTTTGCGGCGACAAAGCGCGTTGAGCGGTGAAGGCTATCGCGTCATTGCACTTGCTGTAAAGGAAGTCGGCTTTGACCGCATTCCGGCAGATATCGGAGAAAAAGAGAAGAAAGAAAAAAAAGAGGATGAACGGCTCAAAAACATTACGTTTATCGGTCTTATTGCATTCTCGGACCCTGTGCGCGTCGATGTGAAGGAATCAATACGCACCATGCAGGAGGCGAGCATACGCGTTGTCATGCTCACGGGAGACAACCCGCAGACCGCGCGGCACGTTGCGCTCCAGAGTGGCATTGCGAAGCCTGACCACGAGGTGCTCATCGGGAAGGACATAGAGCGTTATTCCGATGCTGAACTCTATAGAGCGCTCTTACGCGTGCCCGTGTTCGCGCGCGTATTGCCTGAACAAAAACTCCGCATTGCCCACGTGCTCAAGGACCACAAAGAGGTCGTTGCGATGACCGGAGACGGCGTGAACGATGCTCCCGCGCTCCAGAGCGCGGATATCGGGGTTGCAGTGGGAAGCGGAACCGAGGTTGCGAAAGCGGCGTCAGACATTGTGCTTCTTGATAACAGCTTCTCCATCATCGGAAGCGCCATTGAAGAGGGCAGGCGGATTATTGATAATCTTAAGAAAATCGTTTCCTATCTTCTTTCAACGAGTTTCAGCGAGATATTCGTCATCGGAGGCGCGCTTGCGTTTGGGGCACCCTTGCCCCTTTTGCCAGGACAGATTCTCTGGGCGAATATCGTTGAAGAAGGGTTCATGAGCTTCGCATTTGCGTTTGAGAAAGCGGAAGACGGCGTCATGAAGCGCAATCCAAAAGATAATCTCTCAAAACACATCTTGACGAAACGCATCAAAAAGCTCATTGCCATTACAAGTGTCATTACGGGAGTGTTTCTTATCGTGCTTTATTTCGCGCTTCGTTCGCTCGAGCTTCCGATTGAGGAGATTCGCACGCTCATGTTCGTCGCGCTCTCGCTTGATTCAATTTTCTTCGCCTTCTCATTCAAAAATCTGCACCGTCCGATTTGGGATATACCACTTAAGAGCAACAAATATCTCTTTCGCGCGCTTTCCATCAGCGTCGTGCTCCTCATCGGCGCGGTGACGCTTCCGCCGCTCCAGGAACTTCTCTCTTTGGTTTCACTCTCGTTTGTTGAATGGTTGTTTCTTGCCGGCGTGGGTCTCTTCAACCTATTCATGATTGAGACGCTCAAGTATTTTATATTTGAGCGCGTGCGGGCAAGATGATAAAATAATGGAATGGATTTCACTTCTCTTGCGTTTCTTGTGTTCATCGTCGTCGCGCTCAACGCCCTTGTATTGTGGGTTATTTTCAGGCATACAAACGGAAAGCGGGGAGAAGGTGAGGGGATGCTCCTCATACAGAAAGACATTCAGGAATTGCGGAATACAGTTGACCGGAAGCTCGGAGAGAGCACGGAGCGCATTCACGAATCGGTCAAGGCGCAGTTGGGTGAGTCGGGGCGGCTCATCAAAGAAATCACGGAGGAACTCACGCACGTGAAGAACACGGGAAAGCGTGTTGAAAGCTTTGCCGAACAGCTTCAGAACTTACAGGACATTCTCCAAAATCCGAAGCAAAGAGGTGTCTTGGGTGAGTACTATCTTGAGACCGTGCTTAAAAACGTGCTTCCGCCGGGAGGATTTCAGATGCAGTACCGGTTCTCCGACGGGGAAATCGTGGACGCCGTCATTTTTCTTGACAAGGGCAAAGTGCTTCCGATTGACTCAAAGTTTTCATTGGAAAATTACAACCGCCTGCTTGAGACGCGCGACAAAGGCGAGCGCGAACGGCTCGTAAAGGCGTTCAAGGGTGATTTGAAAATGCGCATTGACGAGACGGCGAAGTACGTCCGACCGTCGGAGAATACGATGGATTTTGCGTTCATGTTTATTCCGTCCGAAGGGGTATATTATGACCTCCTTGTGGGGCAGGTTGGTGAAATTTCCTCGCGGGACTTGATTGAGTACGCGTTCCAGCAGAAGAAGGTGATTATCGTCTCGCCGACTTCGTTCATGGCATATCTTCAGACCGTGATGCAGGGGCTTCGTGCGCTTCAAATTGAGGAGTCGGCGAAAGAGATACGGAAACGCGTCGAGGAGCTTGGGCGGCACATCGGTAAGTATGACGATTTCATGCAAAAACTCGGAATAAACCTCGGCACAACGGTTAATTCATATAACACTGCGTACAAAGAGCTCAAGAAGATAGACAAGGATGTTTTGCGCATTAGTGGGGTCAATTCCGACATTGAGGTTTTGGAAGTAGGGAAGCCAGAGAGAGGAGAAGAATAAGAAACGCCTCATATACATGGGTTATTTATTTTGGCTTACAAAAGCCCTTTTTGGCTTGCCTTTTGAAGAGGTTTTCTGTATGATGGCACTCTATGGCTGTTATACGAGAGATGAAAAAAAACGCACCCGTGAAAGATGTGGCAGGGAAAAAGACGGAGAAAAAGCCCGCCAAGAAAACCGTTAAAAAGGTGCGAAATACGGAGGAGTTTGCGGTTATTGAGACCGGCGGAAAGCAGTACGTCGTCACGGAAGGTGACGTGATTACGATTGAAAAGCTCTCGGGCGATTTTAAAGCGGGGGACAGAGTTACTTTTGATAAGGTACTTCTTGTTGATAACGGCAAGGACACGACTATCGGCACTCCGTACATCAAAGGAGCGAAAGTCGTCGGCTCATTTGAAGAGACAGGGAAGGGGAAGAAAATCTACATCATCAAGTTTAAATCAAAATCTCGCTACGCACGGAAAGCCGGACATCGCCAGCCGTATACGAAGGTTCGCATAGAAGCGTTGAAGTAAAAACAGAAACCGCCTCGCCAAGAGAACGACAAGGTCGGTCTCTGTGGCAGGCGGGTAGATTTAGAGAAGCCCCGCAAAAGGGGTGAAGTGCAGATTGCGGCTGATGTGCCGAAAGTTTTCCTCGTCACCACCACCGACCACGATTTCGTCGGTAAGTAGGTTTTTCGGACCAAGGTCGACGACGATGACACTTGAGTCGTCGAGATGCTGTGTCACTTCCTGCCGGACCTTTTCAGGAGGAACGGTCACCCTCCAAGGATGGAACGCCGGACATGCCGTGACTGAACCGTCGGGATTCTTGATAAGAGCCCCGAGGACGAAAGACCGCGAAAAGTTAAACTTCATTTTTCGTTCTCCTTCCAAACTTAACCTTAGATATTTATATCACAAAAGTACACATAGAGCAATTTATCTACACTCGATTTTTTAGGGCGTTTTTGATGGTTTCGGGGTCGGAGTATTCGAGTTCCAATCCGGTAGAGAGACCGCGCCCGAGCGTTGAGATTTTTATATCACTCTTTTTTAAGAGCGGTTCAAGCACTTTTCGCACATACTCCGCCGTATTCTCTCCGTCGGGATTTACGGAAAAGGCGAAAATGACTTCTTTAAGTCCGTCTTTCGCCCGCTTTTCCACTGTTTCAATCAACTCTTTCTCCCGAATCAATGTGCTGGGATTCTTATCAAGAATCGGCACGGTTCCGCCGATGACAAAATAGTAGCCGTCGTAATCTTTCGTCCGCTCTATATTATCAAGGTCAACGTCTTTTTGAACCAACATCAGAAGTTCTTTGTTGCGGTTCGCGTTGCCGCAGACAGAGCATATGTCGGCGCGGTTTGAGTGAAAACGAAAACACGACACGCATACTTTTGTGTCGTCTTTAAGCGTGCCAATAAGGCGCATGAGTTCCTGCCGGTAGCTCTGCGGAGAAGAGAGGAGAAAATAAACAAAACGCTCTGCTTGCCGGGGACCGATGCCGGGGAACTTGATAAACATCCTCATTAATTTTTGAATTGTATCCATTGTGGAGCTTGTAGCTTTCAGGTTTTAGCTTTTAGGCAATGCGTTAGACACTTTCTTTCTCGGCGCCTCTAAAATCACTCTTCTCGATAGAAAGGAAGGTCGCTTTCTGCTCGTCAAAGTAGAGCTCGATTTTTCCGGTCGGTCCGTTTCGATGTTTTTCAACGAGAATTTCGGCAATGTTCGGGCGCTCTGAATTTTCGTTCATCTTGTCGTCGCGGTGAATGAACATGACAACGTCCGCGTCCTGTTCAATGGAGCCGGAGTCGCGGAGGTCAGAGAGGCGCGGACGGCCACGGCGCTGTTCAACCGCTCGGGAGAGCTGGGAGAGCGCAAGGACGGGGGTGTCGAGCTCTCGCGCCATGCCTTTAAGCGCTCGCGAAATTTCGGTCACTTGCTGAACCATTGAGTCGGACTGCCTGTTGTGCGTCGGCAAAATAAGCTGGAGGTAGTCAACGATGATGAGACCGAGGTCTTTCTCGTGTTTCAGGCGGCGCGCCACGGAGCGCATCTGAAGCACGTTGTTTGACGCTTTGTCGTCAATGTAAATCGGCGCTTGGGAGAGGGTGTGAAGCGCCGCCTGGAGCTTGTCAAACTCGTCTTGGGTCGTGAGTTTCCCCGTGCGGAGCTTCCAGGCGTTTACGTAGGATTGCGCGGCAAGCATGCGGTCAACGAGCTGTTGAGCGCTCATTTCAAGCGAGAAGATGCCAACGGGCGTCTTGTGGTGCACTGCGGCTTGCCGCGCGATATCAAGCGCAAGCGACGTTTTTCCCATTGACGGACGGGCGGCGAGAATAATGAGGTCTGACTTCTGGAATCCCGCGAGGAGGTTGTCGAGCTCGCGAAAGCCGCTCTTGATGCCGCGAAGTTCGTCTTTAGATTGGTGGAGCCGTTCGAGCCGCTCCCATGCTTCCGAGAGCGTGTCTTTCAGCGCGATGAATTTCTGGAGGGTAGGGGAGTTTGTAACTTCAAGTATTCTTGACTGCGCCGAGTCAAGCACGTGCTCGATGTCGCTGTCTTCCTCGTATCCCAGTTCGGAGATGTTGTCCGCCGCCGAGATGAGGTTGCGCATCATTGATTTTTTCTGCACAATTTCCGCGTAGTGTTTGATGTTTGCCGCGGACGGAACAAAGTGCACAAGCTCCGAGAGATACGCGCCGCCGCCGATTTGTTCAAGCTGTTTTTTCTCTTTGAGTTTGGTTGAGAGCGAGAGGATGTCAATCGGCTCCGTTTTCTCGAGAAGTTCAAGCATGGAGCCGTAAATGACGCGGTGCTTTTCGCTGTAAAAAGAGTCCGGTTTTACTATCTCAATGATTTCATACATCACTTCGGGCTTCAGCATAATGGAGCCGAGGAGCGCTTTTTCGGCGTCGATGCTTTGCGGAGGAATGCGGAGGTCGCTTGCCATCCGAGCATTGTATCACAATGAAAATCACAGAGAATCTGGACACCGTGAGTATCATGTGTCTAGCGTGGGGACACCGTCTTCTTATTAGTTAGTTTTCTAACTAATCCTTATAATTTGTTTACTAAATGTCGAATGAATATCTATATTTCCCGTGCCTTTTACAGCTTTTCCTATAACGTAAGATCCATCAATATTTTTTATAACATTTTCAACTACATTTGAAGGTACGCTCAAAACAAAACCAACCCCGCAATTAAAAGTTCTGTACATTTCTTTGTCAGAAATGCCTCTAGAGTAGAGTTCATAGAATATATTTTGCGGCTTTCTTAAACCGTCTATAATCAAGTCCGTGTCTTTTGAAACATCCTGCAATTTAGTGAATGCTCCGCCGGTCAAGTGCATCATTCCGTGGACTGGATATGTTTCGCATATATTCAACACCTCATCCAGATAAATTTTCGTTGGTTCTACAAATTCTTTCCTGAACTCATTTCCAAAAACTTTCCTGACTTTAGTAAATCCGTTTGAATGTAAACCACCACTTTTAATACCAATAAGTACATCTCCATCATGTATCGCATTTAATTGAGGGTGTTTTATAAATCCTGATACTGTCATGCTAATATCAAAACTTTTAGAAAAATTATGCACTGAAGTCTCACCTCCTGTTATTACAATCTTTCTCTTTAAACACTCCTTTGCAAGCGTCTCAATAATAAAAAGAATGATTTCGTGATTATCTTCTGGCAATACGATATGGTTTTGGAGTTTATACGGGTACGCCTTTACAAGCGCAAGATCGTTTAGATTCATAGCGAGCGCATCAAGTACTGCGTTTTTGTACGTCTTTTCCCTCCAATGATATGCTGCTTTAGTGCCTATGCCGTCCGTGTGGTCAACTTCTGTATAGTTGAATTTCCTCTCAAAAATTGGATATATCCCTCTGGTTATTTTTAAATATTGAGAATTCCAGGTCTTTTCTATAACGTTAAGAATCTGTTTCTTATACGGCTTACTAGTTTCATACATATAGAGAATAATGAAATTCCTTTATTTTTTGGTCAGTTCAGAACCTTCTTCCGTGTCTTTAATGTCGTATCCTTCTTTGGCGATTTTCTCCCGAAGGAGGTCCGCTGTCTTCCAATCCTTCTCTTCGCGCGCCGATTCGCGCTCTTTGACAAGCTCCTGCACTTCTCGGGGAGCTTCTTTAACCTCAACTTTCTTCGTCTCTCCGGCAAGCATCCTTTTCATCTGGCGGTGCGATTCTATGAAGCCGATACCTAATACGCGGTTCATGTCTAAAATCGTAGCGCGCTTGTCTCTTTTTTCTACAGCATTATCTTCAATGAGTTCAAAGAGAAGCGCAATAGCTTTCGGCGTATCAAGGTCGTCATTGACAAATCTCTCAAACCGCTCCTGATATGACTTCACTACTACTCCATTGCTTGCGCCAAGGTCGAGAAATTGCTTGTGAAGCTTCACGAGAGCACTGTACGCTCCTTGAAGCGCCTCCCAGGTAAAGTTTAGCTGTGTGCGGTAGTGTCCCGTGAGGAGCCAGTAGCGGTACGCGAATGGAGGAAATCCGCGGTCGGCGAGGTGATAGAGGTAAACAGTATTGCCGATAGATTTTGAAATCTTTTTTCCTTCAATGGTGAGAAACGCGCTGTGGAGCCAGTAATTTACGAACGGCTTTCCAGTGAGCGCTTCCGTCTGTGCGATTTCATTGTTGTGATGGACGGGGATATGATCCATTCCGCCGGTATGGATATCAAAATACTTGCCGAGATACTCTGTCGACATCGCGCTGCATTCGATATGCCAACCGGGGAATCCGACGCCCCACGGGCTGTCCCATCCAAGTTTCTTTCCGGTTGAGGATTCTTCCGTTGAGAATTTCCATAGTGCAAAGTCGCGCTCGTTGCGCTTACGTTTTCCTCCCTTAAGGCGCGAGACCCCGGTGTTCAGCTCTTTCGGCGTTCCTCCGAGCGCTCCGTATGTCTTAAACACTCCGGTGTCAAAGTACACGCCATCTTTGAGAATGTAGGCGTAGCCCTTTTCTTCAAGAGTTTTAATGAAAGCGATTTGCCCCTCAATGTGTTCACTCGCTCGCGGAAAGGCGAGCGGCGTCTTGATGTTGAGGTCGCCTAGGTCCTTCTTGAACATCTTCGCGTACTTGGTTCCGACCTTTTTCATTTCCGCGAGTGTAACCGGCAATCCTTCCCGCCGGAGCGCGAGGAGCATTTTATCGTCGCCGGCATCCTCGTCCGAGGTGAGATGCCCGACGTCGGTAATATTGATAACGTGCTTCACTGTGTAGCCGTTGTACTCAAGCGTCCTCCGGAGGATGTCGGAGAACACATACGGGCGGAGATTTCCTATATGGGCGCGGTCATACACCGTCGGCCCGCAACTGTACATACGAACGGAATCCGGCTTTATTGCCTGAAATTCGTCTTTCTTTTTTGAAAGCGTATTGAAGAGATACAGCGGAGAGCGTTTCATACGCGTCCCGCCGGCTCGTGTGCCTTGTTTAAACAGAGAAAGAAAGTGAAAGTCCATACATTACAGCCATTCCTTGTACTTGAAAAACATGAAGAAAAATACCATGGCGAGGAGCATGATGCCGATGATGATCCAGAAATCAAGGGGGTGTCCGACAATGGGGAGGTATTTCGTATTCATGCCGAAAATAGTCGCGACGAGCGAAAGCGGAAAGGTAACGAACGCCATGATGGTGAGCACTTTCATAACCTCGTTTTGCTTGGTTGAAACGAGGGAGTTATTGGTCTGTCGGAGCTCGTCAAGCGTCTCGATGTGCGAAGAAACGCTGTTTTTAATGCGGAAGTATTCGCCCATGATTGACGAGAGATGGTAGCTGAATTTTTCCCCGAAGAATGTTTTTCCGGCGTCACTGAAAGAGCTTAGTATTTCATGGTGGGGAACGAGCGCCTGTCTTAGATTGAGCAAATTTCTGCTTACGTTTGACAGCGCGACGACCATCTCTTTTTCTTTCCCTTCGAAGATATCCTCCTCAATAATTCCGAGCGAATCTCCTATGTACTCAAGCTCGTGCTCAAGCGACTTATAGAGCTTCCGCACCATGTAAAAGAAGAGGTAACCCGCATGCCCGCCGATGTCGCTTCGGTCAAGCACTGAATTAACCTCGAACACTTTTGAGAACTTGTGAAGCGGGTCAACGCTGTCGTAGCGGGTTGTGATGAGAAAATCTTTCCCGATAATGAAATCAATTTCCTGATTGGGGCTTGCGCCGTGCGTATGGCGAAAAGCGGGGAAGTGAAGAATGAGGTAAATGAAGTTCGGATACGCGTCTACTCGCGGTTTGAGCGTGGGGAGAAGAAGTTCTTCCGCGACCAGAGGGTCAATGCTGTATTTCTCCATGAGCTCCCTCACTTCTTCGGTAGAGGGAGACTCGACGTCAACCCACGTCAGGTGCTTGTGTTTGTACACAGTTATCATACAAATCATTTTATACTACTCGTAACTAAATTCACAATATATCACTCGCGTATCCGTCTCAAAGATAAATTGACCGTCCGATATGATTTTGCGATAATGACTCGACATATATAAATATGCTTGCACCGCGCCACAACATCATTCTTATAATCGCCATTGCCGTGCTTCTTGTGGGGGCTTTCGCGCTTGGCATGTATGTCGACGGAACTCGGGAAGACGGAACCTTTATTCCCGTTTTTGCCGGTGATTCAACAGTTAAAGTGCCGGATGTTGATTTCTCCCCCGTGTGGAAAGCGTGGAACGTCCTTGATGAAAAGTACGTCAGTGCGTCAAGCACCGATTCCACGGTCAGCAGCGAAGAGCGCGTATGGGGCATGATTCAAGGGCTTGCCGACTCTCTCGGCGATCCGTATACCGTTTTTTTGCCTCCGGCGGACGCGGAGGTATTTGAGGCGGACATCAGCGGGAATTTCGAAGGCGTCGGAATGGAAATAGCGACGCGAGATAACACTCTTACCGTTGTTTCGCCCCTTAAAGACACGCCGGCGTACAAAGCGGGGATTCAAAGCGGGGACAAGCTTATAGAAATCGACGGAAAAAAGACCGACACTCTTTCGGTGGACCAGGCAGTGAAACTTATCCGCGGAGAACGCGGGACTGAAGTAGTCTTTACGATTGTGCGCGACAATGAAACGGAACCGCTCACAATTCCCGTTATTCGCGATACTATCCAGATTCCGACCATTAGCATTGACAGTGAAGACGGCGCAGGGCTTCGGGCAGACGGGGTATTTGTCATTCAACTCTACAATTTTTCGGCAATCTCCCAACACTTGTTTCGCGACGCGCTTCGGGAATTCGTACTTTCAGGTTCCGACAAGCTTGTTCTCGACCTCCGCGGGAACCCCGGAGGCTTTCTTGAAGCGGCAGTCGATATGGCGAGCTGGTTTTTGCCGGTCGGAAAAGTGGTCGTTGAAGAAAATTTCGGACAAAATGAGAAGCCAAAAGTGCATCGTAGCCGTGGGTACAACGTGTTTAATAAAAATTTGAAAATGACAGTTCTCGTAAATCGCGGGTCGGCGTCCGCCTCTGAAATTCTCGCGGCGGCGCTCCGCGAGCACGGTATTGCGACGCTTATCGGCGAGCGCACATTCGGCAAGGGGTCGGTGCAAGAGCTCGTAAGCATTACCGAGAATACCTCTCTCAAAGTGACAATCGCGCGATGGCTTACGCCAAACGGTAATTCCATTTCCGATTTCGGGCTTGAACCGGATATCACAGTTGAACTTTCGGCGGAAGAAAAGGAAAAAGGGATTGATTCACAACTTGAACGGGCGGCTGGATTTCTTACGTCTTTGTAGTATAATAAAGCGTCCGCGAATGCTTCTGCAAGACAACAGAAGGGCTGTTATTAATGTTTTTATCTCTCGTTTTCAATGAAAGTCATACTACTGAGCGATGTGCGAGGGTCGGGAAAGAAATACGATATAAAAGACGTGTCCGATGGATACGCGATGAATTTTCTGCTTCCGAATAAGCTGGCTGACAGAGCAACGCCGAAACGGGTGAAAGAAATTGAGCGTATGAGGCAGGAAATGTCGGAAGAGACGCGTATTCAGGAAAATTTACTTGAAAAAAACTTTGATGCGCTGAAAAGAATCCGGCTCGAAATGTCGGAGAAAGCAAATGAAAAAGGGGTCCTTTTTAAAGGCATTACGCCGGATATACTCTCGAAAGAATTAAAGAAACAGGTTCGTGTCGAACTGCCTGCAAGCGCAATCGTATTAGAGAAACCTATTAAGGAGATTGGAGAATACACCGTTCTTGTCGTCGTGGGAGAGCACAAAACATCTTTTACTCTCGTTGTGTCCGGTACGAAATAAACGGCGTCAGAGAATATCCACTGCCTTCTTCAGCCGTACCGCGCCGTCATAACCCGTTTTTCGGCGATTGCGAAAATACACTGTACCGTCTTTTAAGGCAAAAAGCGTATGGTCTTTTCCAAGCCCTACGTTCTTTCCGGGAAGCACTTGTGTGCCGCGCTGGCGAACGATAATAGAGCCGGTTTTCGCCTTCTCGCCGCTGTATAGTTTTATGCCAAGGTATTTTGGATTTGAATCGCGCAGGTTTTTCGCTGTTCCACCTGCTTTTTTATGCGCCATATATTAGGTTTTAGCTTAAAGCTTTTAGCTTTCAGAGTAAAAGACAATAATAGACCGCTACAGATTTTGTGAGACAACAATCTTTATCTTACAATAGACGGTATGAGTATACGGGATGTATTCTTTAAAATCAAGGGGTTTTTCGCGTATCCGCCTATCGATATTCTTGTCGTACTCATCATTATTCTTATTGGTTCTGCGGGGTTTGGACTCGGGCGTCTCTCGGCTCTTCAAGACAACGTCGTCCCCGTTACTGTCATACAACAAGAAAGAAGTGCGCAGGCTTCAGTTAGTACTGCTAGTACTGCCATAACTGCGCCTTCAGACTCCGTGGTCGCTTCTAAAGTTGGCACTAAGTATCATTTCCCATGGTGTCCGGGGGCGCAACAAATTTCTGAAAAAAATAAAATTACCTTTATCTCCGCTGAAGAAGCCCGAGCTTCGGGTTATACTCCCGCGGCAAATTGCAAAGGGCTTGAATAGCTCCTGATTTAGAGCTTTTAGCTTTCAGGAGCAAAAAGAAAACCCGCCGGAGGGGGCGGGGGAGTGAGAGTTGCGGGATATGTGGGGGTCAAGGCCGGGATTTTTTTGAGGAAGCGGGCGACTTGATTTGTCTTCCGAACCATATGAAGATTCCCCCGACAAGGTTCCTGATTTGCTTGAGGATCCACCGATTCAGCTTTCCGACAGCTTTTGGTCCGCCGAGAATCATAGCGAATCCGTTTGCCATGATGAGCGCGACCAAAAATATGCCGAATAAACCGGTCCACGAAATTTGTTCCATGGAAAATCTCCTTATTTCCACGTTTCTACCTTCTTTAATTATATACCAAAAATAACAGTGTGTCAAGGTTACGCATTACGGTGAAGTATGTAAAAAATTACTGTCTATTTGACTGGAAGCTAGAAGCTAAAAGCTGTAAGCTAATGGGATGATTGTTATAGACATTGAAGCGTCGGGGACCGAATACCATAAGCATTCAATCGTTTCGATTGGAGCGCTTGATTTTGATAATCCGACCAATCAATTTTACGACGAGTGCCGGATATGGGACGGGGCGCACATTATGGATGAGGCGCTTCTCGTCAACGGTTTTACGAAAGAAGAAATTACGGACGAAAATAAAAAACCCGAAGCGGAAATTGTTCGGGCCTTCCTCGCGTGGGCAGGGGACATTGAAGACAGAACACTTGCCGGACAGAACGTCTCTTTTGACCGCGATTTTCTCAAAGCAGCGGCGGAGCGGGCGCACCTTGACTGGACTCTGCCGCACCGCACTATAGACACGCATACGCTCGCGTGGATGCACATAGTAAAACACGGAGGAAAGCCGCCGATAGAGAATCATCGTTCTGCGCTGAATCTTGACGCTGTGTTAAACTACGTCGGCATTCCCGACGAGCCGACCCCGCACAATGCGCTCACGGGCGCGATGTCGCACGCCGAAATCATTTCACGACTTTTATACGACAAGAAACTGCTTCCGGAATTTAATGCGCATGAGATTCCTTGGATTGAGGAGAAGGGGAGTATATAATCATGTCACATGAATCTATCTCAGAAAAAAGAAGGGGAGGCGCTTCGCTGTAAAATCAATCGAAAGAAATTCCCGCAGAACAGTCATGACGGGGAAATCGCCGAAAGGGTAGGGAGGATAGCGTCGGAGTTCACGCAAGGATTTGAAGTGCTCCAAAAATATGACCTTGCGGCGACCTTTTTCGGCTCCGCCCGTTGTTCTTTGGGAAGCGCTCTCTATGAGGATGCTTCAAAGCTCGCGTATCGCCTCTCACGCACTGGATTTACGATTATCACGGGGGGCGCCGCCGGAGTCATGGAGGCGGCGAACAAAGGAGCTCACGACGCCGGAGGGGATTCCGTCGGTCTTAATATAACGCTTCCGGAAGAGCAGTCGGGAAATGATTACACGACAGACCGCCACGATTTCCACTACTTTTTTACGAGAAAAGTCATGCTTACGTTCGCTTCTGAAGTGTATATTTATTTCCCCGGAGGGTTCGGGACACTCGATGAATTCTTTGAGATAGCAACCCTTATTCAGACAAAGAAGATCGAACCCATTCCGATAATCCTCATAGGAGAGGAGTACTGGAGACCGCTTGTGAAGTGGATTGAAGAAGAGCTCCTTAAGAAACACAAGACGGTCTCTAAAGAGGATACGCGCATCTATACTCTGGTTGATTCGGTTGACGAGGCGTATAATGAAATTGTCAAACAAGTGTGCGAATAGCATGACGGCGTCTTTCAAACACAAGCGTTGGTATCATGACAAGCAAATACTGGCTCTTGTTACGGGCTTTATAAGCACGGTTTTGACCTCCATTAACCTCATACTCGGGATTATTTAAAGGACTCTTGGAGTTATTGAGAGTCATTGACAACTTCTATTAATATGTTAGAATGTATGAAATTCGGCATTGCCGAGTTTTTTGTTTTAACAGCCTAAGAATCGGCTTATTATATTCACCTTACTTATCTTGATGCTCGGACCCGCCACGGGTCAGGCGCCGCTCACTCCCGTAACTTCGAGGGACATAGTAACGTCGCCGCGATACGTTGAGCAGTACGTACGCGCGTACTTCTCTGACATTCCCGCTCTTGCTCTTATTGCGGAATGCGAATCGCACTTTCGTCATTACGATGAAAACGGTAACGTACTTCGCGGAACGAAGAATAAAAGCGACGTTGGGGTGATGCAAATCAACGAAGCGTACCATCTTGATGCCGCGCTTGAAATGAACGTAGACCTCTACGCGCTTGAAGGAAATCTTTCTTACGCGAGACATCTCTACGAAACAATGGGGCTTCAGCCATGGAAACATTCAAAAAAGTGCTGGTATCCTCAAACGCTTGCGTTCGCGCAGTTGTAACACGAAAGCCGCTCCTGGAGCGGCTTTCGTGTTATTAAAGGGTGTAAGGGCGTTCTATTTCTCGATTGAGAACTGTCCGGCGCCGAATCGCACCATGTAGAGGAGCGCGGCGACAATGCCCATGTTTTTAATAAAGAACATTTGTTGTACTTGGTCGGCAAAATTCGTGTGGAAGATAAAGGAGGCGGCGATGGTAAAGATTCCTAGTGCGAGCGCTCCCCAGAAGATTCGGTAACCAAGAATGACGGAAAGTCCACCGAGTATTTCAACAACGATGGCGATAGTGATGGCAAGCTCCGGGGAGGGAAGTCCTGCCGATTGGGCAAATAAGACCATACCGGCAAATCCGGTGATTTTTTGTATGCCTCCCATCAAAAACATTCCTCCGACAAGAACACGTGCGACAAGCGGCGCGAATGGCAGCAATGTATGCACAACATTATTATTCATAGAAGTAACAATTTTTGTAATAAGCTGGTAATAATTGAAGTATAGCAGATTTATTGAAAGGGAAGAGGGAGAACGCAAGCTTATTGTGTATAGTTTAAAACATACTCAATGTCGCACAATATACCTTTCGCGACAGGCATAGTTAACATCTTTAAGTCACCTCTTAGATTTAGATTTTGTATACTTAAAGGTTGAGAGGCCTTTGGTAAGCCCGAGTGGGTTCGGGCGGAGGCCTTTCAACACATGCTTTCGAGGAAATGAAGCCCCTTAGAGCATGCTTAGCCCACCCAGGGCTACGCAAGAAACTTCCGGAGCTCTCCCCCAGGGAGCTCCGGCTTTTTCTTATTATTTCTCGTGTTGTGGTATGCTATGCGTATCCTGTTCATCTTCCCCAGGACAGGATACGCAACCTGAGAGAACCCCTCTCTCGGTCCCCAACTAACCCCGAACCCGGTGCACTTTCTTGGGTTTCTTGCACCGCGTTCGGGGTTTTTTCTTGACTTACGAGAGAACTCTTGCAACAATTTTAAACGGAAGGTCTTTGAAGGTCTGAGTGGTTCAGACTGGGGACCTTTCGGCTAACTAGGTCCAAAGGGTTCACCCCCGGAGTCCAGAAGGGACTCCGGGTTCTATTTTTTGTTATCAATCTAAACAGCTCAACCCACGAGTACTCCGGATTGAGCCGTTTAGAAGAATACTATGACTTGTTACATCTGTCCTCCCGACGAACACTCCCGGCAATTTGATTTATGAGTGAAGAGTTCATAGACAGCAGCAAGGCCAATTATGATGTAGATGGTACGGGATACAGCGTCCGCGGAACCTCCAAAGAGGTCTCCAATCTCCCACTGGAAAAGCCCGAGCGCGAGCCAGTTAAGACCTCCGACGACGAGAACGAGAAACGCAACCATGTGGACTGTTTTCATGCGTGAAATAGAGTTAGTGGTGCGATAACAATCGACCTTACTGTTTTATTATCCCATTACACACATGCGCCACAAGTGTGTTGTGCACATTTTTGGTCCCCTCTCTAAAAGCTAAAAACTAACATCTGAAAGCTTTTTACAGGTACGAGAGCGGATTCAGGTAAGCGTCAAGCGGCGCAATCGGTATCTCCACATTCCTGCAGTTGACGCTCTTCGTAAAGCGTTCAATTCGGACCCCCTGTGTTGCGTACACGGTAAAGTGAAGGTGCGGACCGGTCGAGTAGCCCGTGTTTCCGCTAAAGCCGATGACATCTCCCGTTGATACGTTTTGCCCAAGGTTAACCGAAATATGCGAGAGGTGCGCGTAGAGCGTTGTAAGTCCGTTGTTGTGCTTCACGAGCACCCATTTGCCGTACGAATAGCATCCTCTCTGTGTGTCGGTATTTCCGGTCCCCGTCACGGTACCGGTAAGTGCCACCTGCACTTTTGTGCCGACGCTCGCCCTGAAGTCGACGCCATTATGACCCGCTCCCCTGTAAATTTGCGGGTTTTGAGTGGCAAACGGCGTGTTGCCGAAATATTGTGTAATACAGTAAATATTTTTTAATTGGCCGTTAAACGCCTTACATCCCTGCATGTAGCTGTCGGAAAAAGGAAACCGCAGGATACCGGAACCGTATGGAGGAATGCTGTTGGGGTCAATCGCGATGCGCAATTGGGACTCAAGTTCAAGGAGGTCATTCTCAAATTGCTCGCGAGCGGCGATTTTCTCGTTCAATAATTTTTGATACTCCGATTCTTTCTGCACGGTCTTGTTCAGAAGAATATTTTGTTCGGACAGCGTGCCTTCCAAGACAACTTTTTGTCCGGCAAGTTCGGTATTGTAATTCGTCAGCTCAATTTTCTTTCTCTCTGAAGACGTTTTAGTGGTCTCGAGGTCTTTCTTAAGTTTAATAAGGTCTCGGAGCTCGTCCCGAACGACAATCTGAAACCGCTGAAGCGTCTCGAGCTGGTCCCAAAATTCGTTCAGATTGTCATGCCCGAGAACAACCTCAATCATTGACTGGGATTCCATTTCGTTGATATTCCGCAGTGCCAGAGACACCGCGTCCGTATTGTTTTCAATACGTCCGCTCTTATCCGTAATGTCCCGAGAAAGCTCCTGTATCTGAAGCGTTGTCGAGTAAATGCGATTTTGCGTAATTTGTATGTTTGTTAGGAGCTTTTTCCTCGAGAGATTGAGTTCGCTTACGGTGCTCTCTAACGTCCTTTTCTCGCCCCCGATGTGTGTGAGCTCCGTCTCATACCGAGCAATGTCTTTCTCAAGTTCATCTATTTTTGCGCCATAGTCGGAGATTTGTTTCTGAATCTCCTCAATGCTTTGAGCGGAAGCATTCGGCGGAGCTATGCTTATCCACCCGACCGCAAAAACCGCGAGTATACAGAGCGTGCGAATATGCGTAAAAATATGTATCCTCTCCCCTGTCATATCGTTATAAAAGTTGCTGTTGGGCTTCTTTTAAACGTGCGAGCGTCTCGTTTTTTCCGAAAATTTCCGCAAGCGTAAACGGGTCAGGAGATTTTTCTTTTCCCGAAAGTGCCACGCGCATCGGCCAGAGCACCGTTCCTCTCCCCTTCTCCTCGGCGTATCTCCATATCGCGTTTTTCACCGTCTCTTTCGTGAATGTCTGCTCTTGAACGTTCTCAAGCAGTCCAATGACAGCCGATACCACTAAAGCCGCTGTCTCTATAGAGTCTTTTTTCCACTGGATGTCCGTTTCCATGTGAGGCGGAGCAAAAAAATAATCGAACTCTCCTTTCTCACTCAACTCCCCCAGCTCTTTGAATGTACTTACACGTTCAATAATCGTATCGACTGCTTTTTTGAGGCGTGCGTCTGAATACTGCGGAAGTCGTCTCGTCTCTCTTGAGAGCGAAGCGGCAACTCGCCGAAACACTTCGGCTTTCGGAAGCTTCTTGAGATGTTCCCGATTGAACCAGTCGAGTTTGCGTGAGTCAAACACTGCTCCGCTTTTCTGGACCTGTTCCAGCGAAAAATCTTTTATAAGCTCTTTCATCGTGTACATCTCTTTGTCAGTACCGGGATTCCAGCCAAGAAACGCGAGGTAATTCAGCATTGCTTCGGGAAGACAGCCGCCCTCCCGATATTCGGTGATTGACGTACTTCCTTTCCGTTTTGACAGTTTTGAGCGGTTAGGAGCCAAAATGAGCGGAATATGAGCATAATGAGGCTCTTCCATGCCGAGAGCTCTCTGTATGAGTATCTGCCGCGGAGTATTCGAGATATGGTCATCCCCTCTGATAACGTGCGTTACATTCATCTCATGGTCGTCAATCACAACCGCGAGATGGTAGAGCGGTTCTTTTATTGAACGCGCGATAACAAAATCTCCAAGCTCTTTGGTATTGAAAGAAATATCGCCTCTGATAATGTCTCTGAAAGAAATATCGGTGCCGGAATTTTTCAAACGCACGACTTCGACTTCCCTTCCCTCTTTTTCACTTTTTTCTTTTGACACGTACGCGCGTCCGTTCTTAACAAGCCGTGCGATATACTCCGCGTACACATCCGTTCTTTCCGACTGGCGAAAAAGAGCGTCAAAGGAAAGCTCAAGCCAGTTCAATCCGTCAAGGATGTCTTTTTCATATTCTTTTTTGCTCCTTTCTTTGTCGGTATCTTCGATTCGCACGATGAACTCTCCTCCATGATGCCGTGCGAAAAGAAAATTAAACAACGCGGAACGCGCCGTACCGATATGAAACATGCCTGTGGGACTCGGCGCGATTCGTGTTATTACTTTCTCCGAAAAAAACTTCCCGAGGAGTTTTTGGAACAGGAGATTATGACTCATGTTCAATGCCGATATTAACAAGCTCTTCTGCGATAACTTTCGCGGCATCCGGGCGTGAAAACGCTTGCGCGCTCTCCGACATTTTTTTCATCTCGTTCTGATTGTCAAATAAGCGGTTCACTTCGGACACGAGCAAATGCGGCGTTAAATTGTTTTGCTCTATGACGACTGCGGCACCCGAACGGGCGTACGAAAACGCGTTTACACTCTGGTCTCGCGAAACATCGTGAGGAATTGGGATAATAACAGCTGGCTTATGCGCTGCAGCAGTCTCAAAAATGACTCCCGAGCCGGCGCGAGTAATAACCAAATCTGCCGCGCCGTACGCCATGCGTAGAGCGAGTATATTAAGAAGACCGAACGGATGATACCGCGTCCTATGCTCCAATCCTTCGAGGATAATGCTCGCGCGGCTTTTTACTTCCTCATAATTTTTTTCCCCCGCCTGATGGATGACTTGATAACGCGGAAGAAGTTCCGAAAGTGCGTCCAAGACAGCGTTGTTGATTGCTTGAGCCCCTTGGGAGCCGCCAAGTACGAGGAGCACCGGGATACCCCTTTCAAGGTTAAGATATTCAAATGCCCCCTCTTTCTCGGGCCGAAAAAGCTCCTGGCGAATAGGGTTCCCCGTATATGCCACCCGTTCGGGCGAGATAGTCGTTACCGCTTCCGGATATGAAATGGCGACACTTCGCGCAAATCGTGCCGCCCAGGCATTCGTGCGTCCCATGACGGCATCCGATTCATGCACCACTATCGGAATGCGCAAGAGCCGCGCCGCAAGCACCGTCGGAAAACTCGCATACCCCCCTTTTGAGAATACGACATCGGGATAAATAAAAAAAAGTTTTACGAGTGCGAGAGCCGCTCCCCAGAGAGTCTTTAGCATGTCGATGTAATTCCATATCGACGCATAATTACGCAGTTTTCCGGCAGTGCTGTACTGATGCTCTATATTAAGTTCAACAAGCGCCCTCTCGTCAAAGGGTTTCGGTCCAAAATAGTACAATTGAGGGGGGAGAAGTTTCTTTTCGGCAACGACGTCTTTTATTTTCTCCGCGACGGCGATAATAGGATAAAAATGTCCGCCGGTTCCTCCTCCCGTAAAAACAATTTTCATGATTTCAGGTATTTAGACACATTGAGAACAATACCGACACTCGTAAGCGCGAAAAGCATCGCAGTACCTCCATGGCTGATAAACAAGAGCGGTACGCCGGTGAGCGGAAATACGCCGAGCATTGAGCCGATATTAATAAATGATTGAGATGTAATCAGTATAACAATTCCAACAACAAGGAGTCCACCGAAATAATCGGGGGCACGAGACGCGATTTTTAAACCGCGAAACGCAAACGCAAGGAAGAGAAAAATGAGTATAAGCCCCCCGATGAAACCGAATTCCTCGGCGGCGACCGCGAAAATGGAATCCCCTATTGGTTCGGGGAGATAATTGAATTTTTGGACGCTTTGCCCGAACCCCCTGCCGGAGATGCCTCCCGAGCCGATAGCGATGAGTGATTGGTTAAGTTGGTAGCCCGATTCCTGGAGATTCGCGCTCGGGTCTAAATATGTCTCCAGTCTGTCTTGCAGATACGGGCGCTTTGTGACAAGAAACGAGAATATAATCGTGCTTATGACAAGGAGAATTATGAGGTCTCGAATTTTTGCCCCTGCGACGATATACATCGCAATTCCCGCGGACGCGAGAACGAGTGTCGAGCCGGTATCCGGCTGAAGCAAAAGAATGCCCCCTGCCGCTCCGAGTAAAAGGACAAAGGGTATAAGACCGTATCGATACTCTTCAATCTTATTTCTCACTGATGAGAGGTATGCCGCAAGACACATGACAAAACCGATTTTGAGAAACTCAACAGGCTGGAACGTGAAGCCGAAAAGTTCGATCCACCGCTTCGCGCCGTGCGCCTCAAAACCGAGCCCCGGCACGAACACAAGAAGAGCCGCGAGCATTGAGAGCGCGAAAATGTAAGGCGCGTACCCTCTCCAATACCGATAGCGAATATTCGTGGTGATAAAAAGAAACACAGTTCCAAGCACCATCCCAAAGAAAATTTGACTGAATGCGACCGAGGAAAAGCGTGCCCCTTCTCTCGCGAGAAGGCCCAATGACGCGGACGTGAAAATAAAAAAGCCGACAACGACAAGGATAATGGTGATAAAGAGAAGCTGTCGGTCTATCCTCATACCGCCGTCAGCCGGTGAGGGCAATGATGATTCCGATAACGGCAAAAACGACACTCACGATCCAGTAGCGCATGGTTACTTTGTACCCCGGCCAGCCGATTGCCTCAAAATGGTGATGAATGGGGGCGACTTTGAAAATCTTTTCCCCTCTGTATTTTTTTGAAAGCACCTGAAGAATATTGGAGAGTACGGTCATGACGAGAAGCACCGCGATGATCGGGAGCACTGCGATACCCTCCCCTCCTCCGAGTGTATCCGTCATGAACGCGATAACGGCGATGGTCATCGTCAGGCCCATAGTGCCGGTTTCCGTCATCCAAAAACGCGCCGGAGGAATATTGAACCACAAGAACGCGAGAAGCGCTCCTACGACCGCCGCGCAAAATGCCGCGAGGTCAAGCTGTTCCTGGTAAAAGGCAATGCCGGCGTACGCGGCAAAGATAGACGCAAAGACGCCTCCGGAGAGCCCGTCAATGCCGTCAATAACTCCGCTTGCGTAGAGAGCAATGGAGACGAGCATAAAGAAAGGAATAATGAGCCAGCCGATGAAAAAGTCGCCGTTAAAAGGTACGGCGATGCTTGTAATGTCGAGTTTTTCAAAAAACCACCAGCCGATGAAAAGAGAAACGGCGCCGACAACGAGAAGCCGCACTTTTAGCGTGATACCTTTTTCTCCCGAAAGCGACGTAATGTCAAAAATGTCGTTTGCGAGACCGACCAATGCTCCGATAAGGAGGGTTGAGAACGGGATCCACGTCTGGTTTCTGCTTAAAAAATCAAGCTTGCTGAACGCGCTTCCCTCAAAGAAAGTCCCCAAGAGCCACAGGAGCACTGTGGTGATGAGTACGCTTCCCCATATAACGATACCGCCCATCCGTGGCGTATGCGTCTCAACATGAGCCCGTAATCTCCCGAACTCCTCCGCTTTCTTTCCGTCAAGCGCGGTTTTTCCAGGGCTCTTTTTCCATGCCTTGAACGCGTAGAGGTAATGGGTGACAATCGGAGTAATTGCGATGCCAATGAAAAAGGTCAAGGCGGCGGGGACGATGACTTTAACGATATCAATAACCACCATTGTGCTCTATTGTACCGCGCCTCTTCCCTTGGGCAAACGGATACGCTTGTTTCTTACTGGGCAATCCTTTTAAGACTCGCCCGTACCAGTTTTTCAATATCATTGAATCTTCCTTCGTACGAGGAGCCGAGTACAACAGCGACAACCGGATGATTGATGCCTGCATTAAATACAACGACAATATTGCCGCCGGCAAGGTCAGTAAAGCCGGTTTTCGACGCTATGATTCCGGGAATTTTCCCAATGGCGGCATTGGTATTCGTGGCGCCGTAGGTAAATGCATCCTCGGAAATGAAATGGAGAGCACTGTAGGACGTCGCCTCAAGGATTTCCGGGCGCTTCACGGTAAACGCCGTAAGAGTGCCCATGTCTTTAGCGGAACCATACCCGCCGCTTACGGCAGTGCTTACGTCAAGCCCGCTTTCGTTAATAAAAAAAGATTGCGTGAGCCCGAGTTCGTGCGCTTTCTGATTCATGCGGGCAATAAATCGCGCGTGCGGGTTGGAATTTTCGTCTTCGGCGAGTACAAAAGCGCCCGCGACTCCCGCGATTGCGTGAGCGCCGTCGTTTGAAGAGACGAGGAGCGTGTAATCGAGAAGTTTTCTGAACGTCCAACGCTCACCGGGCTTAAGTCCGCTGTCTCCCTCGATTGCCACTGATTCCTCGGTAAGCGTAATGGGAGTGTTGTCCGAGATGAGCTCCGAGGCGACAAGAGCCGTCATGACTTTTGTGAGTGACGCAAGCGGCAATTGCGCGGTTTCGTTTTTTGTAAAATAAACCCGGTCTTCGGCAATGTCATAGACGTATGCCGCCTTGGCTTCAAGGAATAATCCCTCAAAAGGATTTGCGTTCTGAATATCGTGAGATTCTTGTCCTTCTTGGCCTCCTTCAGGAACGTGTCCGTTGCCATTCAAAAGAACGATGGTCGCAATCGTAAGTACCCCCAGAAGGGCGATGCGAAAGAAGACCGTTTTTGAACTCTCCTTTTCTTTATGTTCTTCTGAATTGTTATTCCCCATGTTCTTTATGCTCCGTTTCAAAGAGTTTCATTTCTTCTCTTACTTCTTTGTATTCCGGCAATTCATCAATCGCGGATATGCCGAGAAACGAAAAGAGTTCCACAGTGGGACGGTACAAAAATCCTCTCATGTCTTTCGGATTCGGTATTCTCTCGACGAGACCGCGGACGAGGAGACTTCTGATGATGAAGGTGGAATTGACTCCCCGAATAAAATCAATTTCTCCGCGGGTGACCGGTCCGCGATAGAGCACGATGGAGAGCGTCTCGAGCCCGGCTTTCCCTAAATCTTTTGAGAGCTCCTCTTTTCTGATTCTTTGGAGGAGCGGAGAATAGTCGGGCGCGGTGCGAAGCGCCACCTCATCGTCCTTTTCAAGGAGCAGGACGCCGCGCCCGTTAAGCTTTTCTTTGAGGGATATGAGCCCATTGTCAATTTCCGCCAAAGGTGCGCCAAGCGCCGTCCCGAGCCATTTTCTTGTGACCGGCTCGTTTTTAAAAAAAAGAATCGCTTCAATTTGTGCGGTAATGTCTTCCATGCTACTCATATTTCGGGACACCGAGCGTATCGGCCTCCATTGTGATATCCTCAAAAGTTTTTTCTTGCGTGGCGTTAATTATACCCTGCTTGACGAGTTCAAGCATCGCGAGAAAACTCACGATAACCTCAATCTTCTCATTCTTTTTTGCATTCGCAAATTCGCCGAAATTCATCCGCAAGCTCTGGGTAATCCGTGACGTAAGATTTTCTATCGCTTCTTCTATGCTCATGATTTTCTTGACGACGGCCTCCGGAAGGAATTCCGTTATGGGAAGGTTTGCGATGACCCGTTTTATAGTTTCTTGCATTGAGCGTATTGAAACGTCATGTGCAGGTGAGAAGAGCGGCTCTACGTTCTTGCTCTCTTCCGCTTCAAAGAGCACTCGCGCTCCAAAACGCCCGGAAACATGCGCGGAGAGGGCTTTGATGCGTTTGTAGAGCATAAGCCGCTCCTCAAGAATCTTAATATCCTCCTCCTCAGTGTCAGTCAGAGAGAGCGTCGGCAGGAGCGATTTTGACTTGATGAGAAGGAGCGTTGAGGCGACGAGCACGAAGTGGGAAGTTTGTGAGAGAGGAAATTCCTGTTTGTCCTTCAAGTATTCAATGTAGTCGTCCGCAACAGCGGCAAGAGAGACGTCATTGATGGGAAGTTTCCGTTTTTCAATCAGGGCGAGGAGGAGGTCGAGCGGCCCTTCAAATCCGTCAAGTTTTACCTTAAACTCGTCCGCCATACTCAATCGGAAAGAAGTATGTCTATCCGGTTCATTTCCCGGGGAAAGAGCGTCGCTTCTTTGATATTCTCAAGTCCGAGCATTTTCTCCGTTAGGCGCTCAAGTCCCATCCCCCACCCGCCGTGGGGCGGCATGCCGTATTGAAATGTCTGAAGATAGAACGAGAAATTGTCGGGATTGAGACCTCGTTCTTTGAGTTTTTTCACGAGTGTATCGTAGTCGTGCACACGCTGTCCCCCCGTTGCAACTTCAATGCCTCTAAAGAGGAGGTCAAAACTTTTGGTATATCCAGCATCGTTCTCGTCTTCAAATGTGTAAAATGGACGTTTGGAAGCCGGATAGTGTGTAATGAAGATAAAATCAGATTTAAATTCTTTTGCCGAGTATTCGCAAAGCCACTTTTCTTGCGCGGGTGAGAGGTCGGGTTCTTTTGTCGAGTCCTCGCCCGTTTCCTTAAAGATAAGAGTTTGCGCGTCCCGGAGTTTCATGACCGGAAACGTCGTGGGACAAAGCGCTGACGCCGCTTTAAGAGAAGAGAGTTCCCGCTCACACGCCGTACCGACCGCTTTGACGATTGAGCGAATGACTTTCGTGAGCACATCCATAACGGTCTCATGACTTTCTATAAATCCCATTTCGGCGTCAAGACTCGTGTATTCATTGAGATGCCTCGTCGTACTGTGCTTTTCGGCGCGAAAAACGTTTCCAACGGTAAACACTTTTTCAAAAACCCCGACCATAATCTGCTTGTAGAGCTGGGGGCTTGTGGCAAGATACGCAGTCTTATCGTAAAAATATTCCACCTTGAAAGCGTTCGCCCCTCCTTCCGCGTCATTTCCCACAAGTTTTGGTGCTTGAAACTCAACAAAATCCATTGTGATAAGCGTGTCTCGGTACGCTCTCATTATTTCCGATTGCACCTTAAAAATATCTTTGCCCTTCTTTGAGCGGAGCGTAAGCGGCATGTAATCAAGGTATGTATCAATGTTTAGCTCCGTGTCCTTATCAAACGGTAATTCCTGCGCCTCGTTTAGAATCGACATGCTCTGAATTTCAAGTTCAATGTCCCCGTTTAAAGTATCGGAGTTGACCATGTTATCCGGTCGCGCGTTCACTACTCCCCCTATTTTTACTACCCACTCCGAACGAAGTTTCTGGACGACCTCTTTTTCAGCGTTGGAGAGCTTCCCCTTGGGCAGAACGACACACTGCACCATACCCGTGCCGTCGCGGATATCAAGAAAAATGAGCTTGCCGTGGTCGCGTCTGACGTCAACCCAGCCGGCAATAGCGACTTCTTTTCCAATATGCTTTTTGAGATGTTGTATCGCTATTCGTTTCATATCTTTCAGTATGTCGTAACAATTCCCGCTTTCTTACGCACGTCTTTCATCTTTTTTTCGGCTTTCCCGCGCATCTTTTCTCCGGAGGCCGCAAGAATCTTTTTTACGTATGATTCGTCCTCTGCCAATTCATCTCGGCGCGCTCGAAACGGCGCGATAAATGCATCAATGTCTTCAATAAGCGTCTCTTTGAGCGCTTTATAGTTTCCGACGTTTGCGTCATAGAGTTCTTGAAGTTCCGCTTCGCTCTTGAAAAGTTTGTGAATCGCGTAAACATGTTCCGGACGGGCGCCGGAGGAGTCGGTGACGATACTCATCACCTGTTTTGAAAGTTCGTCTCGCGAAGCGAAGAGCGGAATGGTGTTCCCGTAGCTTTTGCTCATTTTTCTTCCGTCAATTCCCGGCACGGTAGCGACACTCTCTTGTATGCGGACTTGAGGAAGAGTAAAAGTCTCTCCGTATGCTTGATTGAATTTCTGCGCGATGTCGCGCGCCATCTCCACGTGCTGTTTTTGGTCGGCGCCGACAGGAACGATTTCGGCGTCAAAGATAAGAATGTCCGACGCCATGAGGACCGGATAATCAAAAAGTCCCACAGTCGCTTCAAGCCCTTGCGCGGTTTTGTCTTTATAGGCAACGGCGCGGGAGAGATACGGTACAGTAATGAGTGTATTGAAAATCCATGCGAGTTCGGTCACGTGCGGCACGTCTGCCTGCACGAAAAGCGTCACTTTTTTCGGGTCAATGCCCGCCGCCAGATAATCCATCGCGGCACTCATTGTGTCTTTTGAGAGCTGTTCTTTATCTCTGACGCTCGTGAGCGCGTGGTAATTGACGATGGAGAAATAAGATTCGTACTTATCTTGAAGCTCAATGACCTGCTTCATTGCGCCAAAATAATTTCCAATGTGGAGTTGTCCTGAAGGCTGAATGCCGGAGACGAGTATCTTTGTGCCGCTCATTTCAAAAATAGTACCAGAAAACGGCAATTTTGGAAGTGTGTGAGACCTGTAGATTATTCAGTAAAGACTTTTTTCAGAATACCGCTTTTTTCTATGTCTCTACCGGTCCCCCTCGCAACAATTTCCCCGCGAACCAGCACGTATGCCCTGTGTGCTATTTCGAGCAACGTCTTAAGATTATGTTCGACAACAAGGATGGTTGTCTTTCTGCGTTCGTTAATTTCCTTTATTTTTGCAAAAACCTGCTTAACCAATTTGGGCGAAAGACCAAGAGTCGGCTCATCAAGGAGTAGTACCTTGGGGTCTGTCATTAACCCCCGAGCTAATACGAGCATTTGCTGTTGTCCTCCTGAAAGGGTTTTTGCTGAAGCATTGAGCTTGGTCTTTAAATCCGGGAAAATATCCAGTACCTCCTCAATGCGGCGATTCCTTTCCTTTTTGTTGTGAATGATATAACCTCCTATTTCTAAATTTTCTTTAACGGAAAGTCGCGTAAAGACCTGTCTTCCCTGCGGCACATAGGAAATCCCACGCTGTACCATTTCATGCGGAATCGGCACCACCTCTGTTTCATGCCACTCTACCCGGCCTCTGCTAGGACTCGCCAATCCGAAGATTGATTTAATGATAGTGGATTTGCCGGCGCCGTTAGGACCCATAAGAGCCACAATTTCCCCCTCATCAATCTGAATTGTCGCGTTGTCAAGAGCTAGAACTCCTCCATAATGTACAGAAGCGTTTTCTAACTTGAGTAGAATTTCTTTTTGCATTCTCTTTATCTTACGCTACATTGTCAAAAATAAAAACTCTGTACGGGCGCAGAGTTTTTATTTTTAAATCTCTATAAGACCCTAATTATTTTTTATATTCAACAAACTTTCCGCTTTTTATTACAAACAAACCAACCGCTGTGTTTTCTGCTGCATGATTGTTGTTGAATTTCACTATGCCATTTGGTGTTGTAAAGCTATTTTTCTCAATATAAGTTGCGATTTCCGCTTTAGAACTGACTTTTGAAACAGCTTCCGCTAAAACATAAACCGCATCATACGCCCTGTTAGCAGACTTTGTTGGTTCCTGCCCGTATCTGGCTTTGAATCTTTTAGTGAACTCATCCGTTGTGACATTCCAATCAAGGACGATAATGTTTTCAAGTAAATTTTTATTGATGTCCTTCATAGTTAGCGCGTCATTGATGCCATTATGAGTTATCAATTTAGGGTGAAAATTCAAATCTTGGGCTTGTCTCAGAAAGGTTAGATGATCCGCCGAAATCATATCCATAAATACCAAATCCACCTTGGCTTGCTTTAATTTCAAAATAGTAGTCTTGAAATCGGCTTGGCCTATGTTTTTATAACTTTCATCGATCACTTCCCCTTTACCAGCAACTTCAACTATAGGTTTTAGAACTCGGGTTATTTCTTGTCCAAAAACAGATTCAAAACGCACTATCGCAAACTTTGTGTATTTTTCAGTCTGTAAATAATCTCTAAATGCCTCAAGAATCTTTTCAAAGTCAGTCATCATTATAAAACTTTTTTCATTGGTATCAAATGCTCCAGGGATACGAGGACTTGAAGGAACAAGAAGCACCGTGTCGCCATTTTTCGCGAGAGGAAAAACAGCTTGAGTCACAAAATCAAAATTGCTTCCAATTATTCCGTCAACGTTATCAATACCGGTGAATTTATGATATAGACCAACGGCCACTTTAGGATCGGTTTGATCGTCCTCTATAATCACTTGCACCATTCTACCTTTGATACCTCCTTTGGCGTTTATTTCTTCAACTGCTAAATCAATGCCCATCTTTGACATTTCCCCAAACGTTGCCGCAACGCCTGTCAAGGAAATTAGTCCACCAATCTTAATTGGTTCTTGAGAAGTTGATATACTATTTACTTTACTAGACTGCCAGTACCAAATGCCGCCAAAAAGAACCGCTATAACAATAATCCAGATGCCAATTCTATGATTCATATTATTTCTTATTATACGCTTTATATAATGAAACAAAAACTTACTCTCCTAAATATGCTTCAATAACCTCTTTACGCGAGAGAACTTCGTGAGATTTCCCTTCTGCAAGAAGTTTCCCTGCGTCAAGCACTATAAGATGATCAGAAAGATGCTTTATAATTTCCATGTCGTGTTCAATGAGAACGACCGTCTTCCCTTCACTTCTAAGTTTCTGCACGATACCGGCAACGGTCTTTTTCATGCTTGGAAATAACCCCGCGAACGGTTCATCCAGAAGCATCGTATCACTTCCCATTGCAAGAGCGCGTGCAATTTCAAGAAGTTTTCTTTGTCCGTAAGAAAGATTCTCGGCGTTTTCATTTCGTTTATCCCAAAGCCCAACTTGTTCAAGTACAACCTTGGCTTGTCGCAGATGAAAATTGGTATGATATTCAAAGAGAGAAAGAAATACGCCTCGCTCCGTAAGCACGACTAGCACGTTATCAAGCACGCTCATTTGCTGAAATAAACGTACCTGTTGGAAAGTTCTGGTCATTCCGTACGTTCGTACGTCGTACGGCCGTATGCGTGAAAGCTTCATCTCGCTTACAAGCACCGCGCCGCTGTCAGACGGAACCATTCCTGTGAGCAGATTGACAAGCGTCGTTTTCCCGGACCCATTAGGACCGACAATCCCCGTCACCTTTCCTTTTTCAATGCGAAGCGAAAGGTGGTCAACGGCATTGACGCCATTGAAATGCTTGTGAAGTTTTTGTGTTTGAAGGATTGACACACTTACCATTGTTTTAATACTCAACCTTTACAAACCCTCCACTTCTCACTACCACCATTTGGAAAGCGTCTTCGGGAGTAATAACGAAACCTTTTTCATTGAATGTTATCTCCGGAAGTGAAGCTCCTTTAAAACTTCTCGTCTTTGCGAGCTCTTCTCTAATGGTAGCCCTGTCGGTGTTCCCCGCTCTTTCAATCGCGTCAACGAGTACACGAACCGCATCGTATGACGTTACCGCTGACGGGAATAATGATTTTCGTTCGTATTTTTCAAAAAATAACTTCTCAAAGTCTTCGTATTCCTCTGTGTTATTCACGGGAGTGCTGAAATACAAATCTTCAAGAGCCTCGGGACACTGCCCGAGGACTGCTTTGCTTCCAGCGGATTCCGTTGAAAGAACTAACCCGTTGAAACCAATTTCCTTAGCTTGTTTTATAAAGGCACATTGATTGTAGTCACTAACGACTACGAAGATCGCTTGCGGATTTTTCTGGTTAATCTTTGCAATACTGGTCCTAAAATCAAGAGAGAGAGGATTGCCAAAATCAATATCATCAGTAATAGCTACTCCATATTGGGGAGCTTGTTTTGTTATGTAGTCGGCAGTAAACTTCCAAAATCCTCCATTTGTAAGCCGTAAAACCGCAATATTTGTAATGTCGCGAGCTTGAGCGAAACGGAGCAATTCAAGAATACCAACTCGGTTATCATACCAGGTTGAAAAAAGATTCTCCCCTAAGCCGTCTGTCTCAACCGTGTCTGTAATGTCTGCGCCAATGGTTGGCACGCCGTGTTCTTCTATAAGAGGGAGAATGGCAATTGCCGGCTCATCCCATTGAGGACCAATGATTCCTACGACTTTATCAATATTAATAAGTTTTTGAGCAATTGTTCCGGCATTTTTCATTTTATCAAGCGAAAGGTCCTCTGGGATGAATTGAATTTCTCTACCCAACACCCCTCCATTTCTATTAATTTCTGCAATTGCCAATTCAGCTCCTTTCAATTCTTCCTCACCTATTGCCGCGCCTATGCCTGTCAAAGCGAAAATGCCTCCAATTTTAATGGGATTCTCTGAAGAGGGTTCTGAACTAAAATTATTAAAAGCAAGAATAGCAATGATTATGAGTACTATGATAATTCCTGTAATCCATTTCACTTCTTTACTCATGGTTATTCCGCTCACTTAATAAACTCACCATCTTGAATTTTAAAAATAGCAGTTGGAAGAATTGTCCTGTTATCTTTTGTCCACTCTATAGCGCCGCTCACTCCCTCATAAGATTCCAGGTTCTCCATTGTTTTTATAATCTTTTCTCTTGGACCCTCTTGTCTTAACAGATCCAAAAGTAGAATAGTTGCGTCGTACGCTTGTCCCGCAGGAATACCAGGTTTAATTCCATATTCTCGTTCAAACTTTTCTATAAAATTATTGCTGTATGATTCGGGAGTAATAAATTCTAACCCTTCTATATAATCTTTTGCTTCTGTTGCAAGATAAGAATCAACCTCAATGCTGTATAATTTCCCTTCATAGCCAAATTCATTGAGAACCTTGGTGGCGTGTATAAATTGATAATACGTTCCTAAAAATACCGCTTCCGGCTTCGTATTAATAATTTTTATAATTGGGACTCTTACATCCGTGTCATCCGTTTGTGTAAGTTCTTTAGTTGATATTATTCCGCCTAATTCCTTAAATCGGCTTGCAAATGAATCAGATACTTCATTTTCCCAACTGTCATGGGTACCAAATACCGCAACAGTTCGAACTCCCTGATCAAAAACGTATTCCGCTATTTTATATGCTTCAAGGGACGGGTCCATCCAGACCATCAAGGGGTTTCGTGGGTTGTCGCGATTTATAATAGGAGCGTAGCTTGGAGTAATGACTGGAATATTCGCACTTGCTATATTTGAAGCAACGGCTGCAACTTCAGCTTGAAAGAGAGGTCCTACAACTCCGTCCACCTTATCCAATGTAATTAACTTTTGAAAGACAGAGATTGCCGTCTTTGGGTCTCCTTGAGAATCTTCAATGATTGTTTCCACTCCTATATCATAAGTTTCTTTAAAATCCTTCACCGCAAGATCAAATCCTTTTTTCGCGTTCTCACCCCACCCGGCAGCGTCTCCAGAAAGAATAAAAATAGCTCCGATTCTGATATTACCGTCTACCGTTGATTTATTATTTAAGTAGAAAATAAACCCAAGGATAATTAAAATAATAACTGTCGTTGCGATTATCCACTTTGTTTTTATTGACATCATTATATGTAAGGGTAGTAATCCGTATTAAACAGAAACAACCTTAAGAAGTCAATCTTACAGCCGGTACCTGCCCAATAAGCCCTGCGGGCGGTATAGCATCAGCACAACAAGAAGGAGGCCGTATACCACTTGCCGCATTTGAGCTGCAATGTCTGTCGGAAAACCAACAAACCGCAGTATTTCCGGCAAGAGAATGAGAATGACCGCGCCGAGAAGCGCCCCTCGATGATTTGAAAGTCCGCCGAGAATAATAATAGAGAGAATGAAAACCGATTCAAAAAGAGTGAAAGAAGAGGGGTCAATAAACGTAATGTAAGAAGCAAAGAGAGAGCCAGCCACAGCAGCCATTCCCGCCCCAATAACAAAAACAGTTAGTTTGAAGTATGTCGTGCGGTATCCAAATACTTGCAGTGCTTCCTCGTCATCCCGAATCGCTCGAATGACGCGCCCGAATGAAGAAGAGGTAATGAAATGAGAAGTGTAATAAATTGCGACAAGAAAGACGAGCGAGAGGAGCAAAAACTCGCTATTTGAATTAAAGTGAAATCCAAAAAGAGACGGCTTATCAATTCCGGGAATCCCAAGCGGACCGCGCGTCAGACTCTGCCAGTTCAAAAAAATCGAGTATACAATCACATTAAATCCGAAGGAAGCAAGGGCGAAGTAGTCATCATTAAATCGAGACAGAACGAGTCCGATAAGAAGA
Source organism: Candidatus Kaiserbacteria bacterium (assembly GCA_016186705.1). Classification (GTDB taxonomy): domain Bacteria; phylum Patescibacteriota; class Minisyncoccia; order Phycocordibacterales; family JABMNX01; genus JABMNX01. Next base: position 71,087 of record JACPLB010000001.1, read on the forward strand.
CCCACCAGCGCGGTGAGCGCAATACTTACAAGAACGGTGAAAAAGAAATTCACCTCAAAGGAGGTCGCCAGAATAGCCGTTGTGTACGCGCCAACGCCGAAAAAGGCGGCGTGGGTGACCGAGAGAAGTCCGGTGTAGCCGACGACGAGGTCAAGACTTATCGCAAGGATTGCGTAGATTGTTATAAGAATGCCCAGATGGACGAGGTATTCCATATATTATTTTCTATTGAAAATCCCTTGCGGTCGAAAAATAAGGAAAATGATGAGTAAGGTAAATGCAATGGCGTCTTTCCACTCTCCCGAGATATACCAGATGCCAAAATTTTCTACCGTCCCGAGAAGAAGGGCTCCCATAACACCTCCAAAAACGTTTCCCACGCCGCCGACAATTGCGGCGATAACTCCTTTAAGGAGAAGAGAAAAACCCATTGTTGGAGTGATTCCTGTGTCAAAACCAACAAGAATGCCCGCAAGTCCGGCGATAGCCGAACCGATGAAAAATACCCTGCCGATGACTTTCTCGGTATCAATGCCGACAATACGCGCCACTTCTTCATCATCGCTGATTGCCCGAATCGCTTTGCCGAACATGGTTTTATACAGAAACCACGCAAGGACGGACATAATGATGAGAGCAAGTACAAAAATGGCAATCTGGACGCTTGTCACGACTCCCCCGCCGATATGAAAAACGCCTCTCCCGAACAGGTCACTCGGCAAGGTCTGAAATTGGCTGGTAAAAAAAATGGCAATGACGGCTTGAAGGGCGGTAAAGACTCCGAGAGAGGCAATCAGCATAACGGTATTGGACGCTTTGCGCCCACGAAGCTTTTTGTATACGAATTTCTCAATGACAAATCCCAGTATTCCGGCAACTACCACGCCCGCAATAACCCCGACGAGCGTGGGGAAATTGTGCACTTTGGCGAGGTAAAACACGGTATAGGCGCCCACGGCAGCGAGCGCACCATAACCGATATCAAAAAACTTTGCCGTGGAGAAAATCAAGTTAAAACCCAAAGCCACCATGGCATAAATCGAGCCGGCAATGAGACTGTTTGCTATCAGTTGCGGGAGAATGTCCATTGCGATTTACGATACCTTATTCTTTTTCACTATGCCAGATAAAAACCCCTAATAAAGGGGTTTTTATCTCATATAGCTGCGGAGTCATTAATCCGAGTATGGCACTGACTTCCCGTTTTGAATGACTCGAATATCAACTTCAGCGCCGACCAAATCTCCGACTTCATCGAAGGAAATCTTTGGAACAGCAATGGATTCGTCGTATGAGAGGTTGACGAGGGCTTTCTTGATATCGTCGGGATCTGTGCCAACATCTTTGATGACACTAAGCATTACGCGAACAGCATCGTAGAAGTACGGAGTAAATGCGTTTCCCGATACTCCCGAGAGCTCAAGAACTTTGTTCTGGAATTCTTCTGGATTGTTTGATTTACCTTGAATGTAAACAATCCCTTCTGCCGCCGGAAGTGAGAAAATAGATTCATCGGCAAAAACATCTCCTGCCACAACGGGGATGTTAAGGCCAAGTTCTCGAATTTGTCTTACGCCCGCGATTGCATTTTGAACATACACAGGAAAGTACAATGCTTCCGCGGCGGCCGATTTTACTTTGGTAAGTTGCGTACGTAAGTCAACTGAATCCTGCAACACTGATTCGTTTACACTAATCGTTCCGCCGAGTTCCTTGAAACGTTTAATAAAGGTCTCTTGAATGCCCTGTCCCCAATCGTTTTGGACATACACAACTGCGACATTTTTTTTGCCAAGTTCGTTGAAGATGAACTCTGCCGAAACTTTGCCTTGAAGTGCATCAGATGGATAGACGCGAAAGATAAAATCTCCAATTGACGTTAGAGCCGGGGCAGAGCCCACTACGATAGTAGGAATGCCAGCACTTTGTGCAACAGGCAGTCCTGGTCCCGCGGCTGCCGAACAAAGTGGGCCTATAATTGCGTGGACTTTGTCGACATTTACAAGTTTATTGAAGACTGATGACCCCGCCTGGTTGCATTTATCATCTTCAATGATGAGTTCCACTACCCGACCATTAATACCGCCTTGGTCGTTAAATTCTTTTGCCGCAAGTTCAACACCCCCACGAACAGCTTCACCGTAAGCGCTTGCTTCTCCGGTAAGCGGTAACGATACTCCAATCTTGATTGGTCCGGTCTTGTCAGACACTCTGTCTCCCGAAAAGGAGCTGTACCCGAGCCATACGATAAGTACGACCGCTATCACTCCTATAACCCACTTGATAACTGTGCTGTTCATAATTGTTTAATATATAAACGGCTAAAGCCAACAGACCGAGGTTCTTAAAAGTGTATTCCCCTCAATGCAAATGTCAACAGAGAAGGAGAAAGGCGTAATTACTACTTTTCATTTTTATTATCGCCCATATATTGATTCCACAACATGTCGTGCACAAGAGATAAGGTCTCCGAAACCTCATAGCTTTTTATCAAAATTGCATAGGGAGCATCCGAAAAACTTGCGAAGAGCACCAGTCCTTTGGTAACGGCTACAATTGCCTGCATTGGAAAAGTCTTGGCTGACACAAGCACATTTTGTCTCAATTCCTCCTTGTCCTTTTCCAGTCGTTCTTTTATCCACGGCGTAAGCGGACCGACAGCGAGAATGCAACGGCAAAAAATTCTTTTTTGTACTCGTCTTTTTATAAAATCCTCAAACTGGTACATGCTGGCAGTGGGGACGTTTGAAGCATTTTCAATAGTCTTCCACATTTTCGTTTTTGTGTTGTTCAAAAATGTCTCTACGGCTGACTCAAAACCGGACATTCCGGGGAAAAACTCCGCTGATACCTTTGATTGAGACAGAACATACGATTGAGAAAGCTCTTTCACAAGACGTTCAATATTGACTTTGTTTCTTTCAAAAAGGTTCAGAAGCACTTTTGGATTAACGGCGTTATATTTAACGCGCTTGCCAATTTTTGTTTCGGTTACCAATCCTCTTTCAATCAGCTTTCGCAGAGGTGAATACACTGATGTCCTCGACATGCCGATAGTCTTAGAAAGGTCGCTAATTGATACATTGGGAATTCTTGTAGCGGCGAGATACGCCTTAGCTTCTGATTCGGTAAGGTTTAAATATTCAGTTAAAGGTTTGTACGATTTCATGCGTTTCCTTCGTTAAAACGACGACGAAATCGTCGTTTTAACTACATAAAATAACCATATTTTACAACAAAAAGCAAGAGTGTCTGTCTTTTCTTTTGTCATTTCAGGATTACTCTATTACAATTTAATTATGAAAATAACCAGAAACATAGCGTACGGAACCATTGCACTGGTAATAGTTGCAATAATTGTAATCCTATCGTACACCGATAACTTTGCTGGCAATCAAAAAGGAGATGGAGAAAAAGTCAAAATTGGCGTCATTATGCCCTTTTCCGGAGAATTGGCTGTTTTTGGCGATAGTGCGAGACAAGGGATAGAAACCGCATTAATCCAAAGTGGGGCAGATAAGGATTCGGTGGAAATTCTATATGAAGATACGGAGGGATTTTCTACGCAAGGAGCACTAAGCGCTTTCAAAAAGCTTGTTGAACAAGATAACGCGCGCATTATCATTGGACCGTTTGGACCGGCTCAAGTACTTACCGTCGCTCCCGATACAAAAAAATACGGGGATTTAACTATTATCGGAATGAGTAATTGTGATGACCGATTTAAGGAGTACGCAAGCATTTTCTGCATTTATCCGGGAATCGAAGAGCAAGTAAATTTTACGCTAGAAAAGATGCAAAACGCCGGCCTTGAAAACGTGTATCTTTTTACGGAGCAGAGCGAGTTCGGGCTATTGGTAGAAAATATATTACAGGAACGGCAAGATACCAATTTTATCGGCTCGGAAAAAGTGGTTGCCGGGCAAACAAAAGATTTCCGAACATTGATTGCCAAGGCGGTAAGCAAAAGACCTGACGTCATTTATGCAATGTTTGCGCCTAACGAGGGATTTGTCATGCTGCGCCAGTACCCCGCGCTCTCAAAAGACATTCCCCTCTATATCGGAACAGATGTTACCGTAGAGCAGTTAAAAGGTATTTTTGAAAATGAGGCGCAAAACATTACATTTGTGGCAAGAATCTCTGAAGAATACAATGCTGATTTCTCGAAGCTATACATGGAAATGTATGAACAAAATCCTGATTATTTTGCCGCCCTCGCACATTCCGTGGCTACGATTGTGTTAGAGGCGCTCAAGGAGGGGTTTGATTACAAAATTCTCCGAAGCAAAATGACGGGAAGTGCGCAAGAAAAGACAGCAATAAAGAATTTTTACTTTAAAAGCGACCGGACAGCCTCTATGCCGTTGTATAATTACGCTTTTAAAGATAGGGAGCTTAAAATAATAGAGTAACCGCTAATATTTCTTGGTTAAAATTTGATAAAAGGACGGGTACCCTATTGGTCCTGTATGGCCACATGCTTCTAGCGCTTCTTTTGTCATATACATGGTTTGTTCGTGAACTATAGAAAAACCCGCCTCTGATAACGCTTTAGGGAAGAAATCTATTGGATGGTACCAAACAGTTGAAGAAAACTGTTTCCCTTCTGAATTCGTGTAGATTTCATTGAATCTTTGGTTTTCAGTCATAGGTTTGTTGTCTAAAGGAGAATGGACGGCCCAATTCGTTTTTCCTGTTCTGTTTGGACTTTCGGGCTGATACACAAAGGGGTGCGTGACTGAAATTAAAAGACGCCCTTCTGATTTAAGTACCCGATGCGCCTCAGCTATAAATTTTTTACATTCTTCGGGAGAGTCGTGAATCAATACAGCAACACACGCGACCGCATCAAATTGGTTGTTTTTGTACGGTAATGTTGTAATATCTGAAACTTTATATTCAATACCAAGAGAGCATCTTTTTTCTGTTTCAACCGCTCTTTGAACCATTGCTTCCGCCCTATCACAGCCGAACACTTTCGCGCCAGTTAAAGCCATCTTTCTTGCAATAAACCCTGCCCCGCATCCAGCATCTAAAACATACTCGCCTTTCTTTGCATCGAGAAGTTTTAAAGAAGGTAGTCTTCCCAAATAATCTCCTATAACGGTCAGTCTGTCTCCTTTCTCTGTCCAAAAAAAGTGATTCTCTTTGTAGTCATCACCTTCCAATCTCACTTGATTATTTATCTAAATTTATAACTGTCTCTTGTCCGCTGTCCCCAACGAGTACGTACTGTAGTTCAGGATAATAGGTACGTTCTCTTGTTGGCGCATCTTCAAAAACTTCTGATGCATAGCCCTCTGATAACGACAACGTAAAGCAACTACTATGGAGTTTAGAGCATTTTAAAGAAGCCGTGTACATACGCAACGTATCTTCATACGCAAAAGCTATTGGTGTAAGTTTGGCTTCATCTATAGGTCCATATTTTTTCTCAACTTTTTCAATAAATTCAGGTCTAATGACAGGGTCGAAATAAATAAGATTTGAAACGTAACCGGCCTGTTCCTTTACTCTGGATGTATAGCAATCATTTTGTTCACAAAACATGCTTTTAAAATTTATCCCGAGGTCGTTTATTTGCTTGAAAATACTTGCTGAACTTGGTTCATACGTAACGAAGACTACAGACTCTATGCTTTTGCTTTTGAGTTGTAATAACATGGTTCTAAAATCTTTTCCGGTAAGACTATCTACTATTTCTATATTGTTATCTGAGTAATATTTATTTAATCCATTTTTACAAAAAAGATAAGCGTCACCTGCTTCATTAATAAGGGCTAATTTTTCAATCCCTTGCTCTTTAATATACTTTGCATATTTTTCACACGGTTCATCAAAATTAATGAATCCTTTAAAGCTCAGTTCATTGTCTATGAGAGGGGTTCCGGTAAACGCTGAATAATAAAAAGGAATATTTGCGTTTTTTGCCACGGGAGAAACAGCCAGTGCAATTCCTGAAAAATGACCATAGAGTGCATTCACTCGATCAATATTAATTAATTTTTGAGCTGAAGATACAGCGACATTAACTTGACTCTGTGTATCTTCAAAGATTATTTCCAGATTTTTACTTTTCTTATTTATTTCGTCCAAGGCTAACTGCATTCCTCTTTGAACTTCCTCTCCCCAGTAAGAACCGGAACCAGTCAAAGGTAAGATGGCGCCAATTTTAATCAGCTCTGTTGAAACCGGGTCGCCAGGATCCTTGGACACAAAGTAACCGACTACCGCAACAACAACGATTACGACTACACCAATAATCCATTTTGTTGATTGATTCATAAAATTTTTTTGCTTATTTTACTTGTTGATACGCCAATAGACCTAATTTGGTGTTTGAGTTCATAGTTATAAAGAGAATAGCACATACTTTCTTTCTGCTTTCCTTCTGTAAGTCAACCCCAGTGAACTTTACTTCTGACAAAAGTGTAGTGTAATTTAATGTAAAAGTCAAGTATAGTGACTAATTTTTAAGCACATATTTTACTAAAATGTCCTTATTTTACAATCTATTTTATACTTTTATACTTTTTATCATCAAAAATATTGACTATTTTTAATAAAATCAATACAATAGGAATATGCAAATAAAAGAGGCTTTGCAAACAATTGGCCTTAACGATAAACAAGCGTCGGTGTATATTGCCCTACTTCAACTGGGACAGACATCTGCATATGCGATTGCGCTTAAAAGTGGGCTTAAAAAGTCAACGACATATGTGATACTCGATGAGTTAGTTGAAAAAGGACTTGGGTATAAAATACCGCGCACGAAAAAACAGCTCTATGCGGCAAAATTACCTAGAGAAGTATTTGCGCTTGCGGACGAAAGATTAAAAATTGCCAAACAAGTTTTACCGGAACTTGTTGCCTTGACGAAGACAAGTGGTGTACCAGTGCGGACACAATATTTTGAAGGATTAAAACAGATGCGTGACGCATATTTTGATACGCTCAATTATCCAGAGAAAGAAATGCGTGGATGGATTTCTGACGCGCCATTTAAAGAAACTGGAAAGGAGTTATGGTACACCGAATATCAGCCAAAACGGATAAAAAATAAGATTCGTTTACGGATTGTTGTGCCCAACACAAAACATATGAAAGCTTACGCTGCAAATGATGCAGAGACACTTAAAGAGACCCGCGTTGAAACATATTCTAAATATGCTCCAGAGTCCGAGATGCTTTTGTATGGAGATAGTAAAATAGTCATTACTTCGTTTGAAGAAATGATGGCGATCATTGTTGAAAGTAAAAAAGTGTACGAATTACTCTCTGGGATTTTTGAGGCGCACTGGCGCGCGCTTGGAGATAAAGATACGATACAAAAACAATTTTAAATATAGAATTGGTCAAACTCTTAATGTAATTGAAAAACTGATGTTTTCTCCGGCTATAACCCGTTCCTTTTTGCGTACGTCGGCTTTAACCGGCAAAAGGTACGTTCCCTGCTTTCTGTCCGGGAAGATCGACGTTTTCCAGCTCGTCTTGCCTATCGTTACCGTAACCGGGAGTGAGCCCCACCCCCGCTTCATACTCCCGAATTTCTGACTTATTTCATCCGACTGCTTCTTGGGAACCGAGATAAAGTGCCACCCTGCCATACCGGGGTAAAGCCATACTTCTGATTTCACTTTAAATTTCCTCTTTTTCATCGTCTTGATAAGCTTCATGACCTGCTTGAGAGTAAGTTTAAAATGGCTTTGCGGGCGTTGTCGTTTATAAAATTGTCTGGAATTTCTTCTACTCCAAACCATCGCCATTCAGAAAATTTGTGAGGCTCCTTCAATTTTGCCTCCTGGTCGGTTTTACAGAGAAACAAAAGCACTCTGTCGCCTTCTTTCGCGCCGGGGACTTCCGAAATAAAGTCAGTGATTTTAAGGTCGGAAATGCCTGCCTCTTCTTCAACTTCCCTTCTCAAAGTAGCTTCCACCGATTCTCCTTCATCACACCGTCCGCCCGGGCACGTCCACACAGAGATTTTCTTCCATTTGTCCGGAGTATAGTGCCGAAGCCCCATCAATACCCTTCCGTCACGAACAACGACAGCAACCGGACAAGTTTTAGTACCTCCAATACTCCGTAATCGTTCCTGCATTATTTTTATTCTATCATTTTGACCCTTCTTGGACATTTGTCTGAATCAATGTCGGTATAGTTACTTCAAAAGAATACAATCGGTAATGTACCATGGGTTGACGGCTCCGTATCCACTCAAACCGCTACCAGTGAAAATTCCATAAAAGTTTACTTTGTCGCCTTTTTTTAGGAGTAAGAGTTCCTTTTTAAAATCAGAATTAAATGCACATCCTATAGCATTCCTCTCCACAGCCATGCGTACTATGAAGTGATCTCCTGAACTGTTGATGTTATCGAATACCGCTCCCACGGCGTACACTGGGCCATTCTCAAAATCTTTCACGAAGTTTTCTTTTTCCAAATCAAGCATCGAGTTTGTTTTCAAAAAGATGTCGGCAAGATTTGGTGTAGTTGTAGAAATATTCCCACTCACTGGTATTAAGGGCATTTTATCACTCCAAGAGCTGGAGAGGACGCCAAAATATTGGGCCAAAAACATTAGTCCCGTGATAATACCTATCGTTGTTCCTATTGTTCCAAACCAAAACCAGAATGGGTGTTCTTTTTTTAGGGTGTTTATTTTTGTTTCTATGAAACTATTCCCGTGTCCGGCAATCTCCACTCCGCCATCTATTTTAGAATTTATAAATACATTATTCCTTGCAGATTTATTCAGTGTAACTGCTACATGCTCCTTCTTTGTATCTTCGTTCAATCCTAGACGCATAATTTCAATCTCACTGTCATACTTTTCTTTCAGATCTTTCTCAGCCCTAATGCGTGCACCTGAGAATGTCAATCCACGCCCGGCAAAATCATCCTGCAGCTTGTCTAGCTCTATCCTATATTCTCGTCTTTTCTGTTTTTCCCAAATCTCAAATTGTCTTTGGTTCATATTTTCAATTTGAAGCTCTTTGGAGCCAAATCTATTTAAAAACCGATAGGCTTACCGAGACACGAAAAATAAGGCTCCGAGGGGGGCGGCGAGCCACCAGAAGAAGTATTCCGATAAAAAGAGTGCGTCAATAGACTCGCCGAAATCGTAGAGCGTCGCGACCGGCAAGGTATGGTACGCAAACGCAAAAATGAGCGCGGTTGAGGAGAGGGACAAAATCCCCGCCTGCACAAGCTTTAGAATCTTATAGTCAGGATATTCGGCATAGACCGACCTTTGAATCGCCGTGTACACAAACGCGACGATGACCGCGAAAATCGCTATCCGTGAGAGCACTATTTGAATCTCAGAGCTTTTCAGAAAGATGAACTCTTCCATAAACGGAAAGCTTACAAAACCGAGGATGCCGAAGTAAAGAGAAAAAAGAAGAGCAATGCTGTTGCTCTTTCCATAGATGACGCTGAAAAAGAAAATCGCGAGAAAAACAATTGCGATGATGAGGACGTCTGTCGTGACTGCACCTGACAATGTCTCAACGATGTCCATTCTGTAATTTTATTTAAATCCCCTCTTCCCGAAGCGCCTCTATCGCGTCTTTCGATTTTTTGCTCAACTTCTTCGGGATATCAATCGTTACTTTGATAAAGAGGTCGCCCCTGCCGCCTGCCGAAGGCACGCCGCGACCCCTTACCCGTATGATTTCGTTAAAGGACACGCCTTGAGGCACGTTCACTGTGATGGAGTCGCCGTCAAGCGTCGGAATGCTGTATTCATTTCCTAAAAGTGCGTCCGTGAGCTTCACCGGAAGCGTCGTGATGAGGTTATTCCCTTCTTTATAAAAGCGAGTGTCCCGATGGACATGAATTTTCACGTAGAGGTCGCCTGATTCGCCCCCGGGAATCGCTTCCCCTCCGCCGGAGAGACGAATCATCTCGCCGTCGTTAATGCCCGAGGGCACGCGTATGACCACTTCTTCCTCGTTCCGCAGAACCCGCGCGCCTTTGCACGCTTTGCATTTAACCTTCGGCACTTTGCCCGTTCCGTAGCAGGTGCCGCACGCACGAACACTCGTAAACGTACCGAAGATGGAAGACTTACTCTCATGCACTTTCCCCTTTCCGTTGCAGACACTACAGGTCTCAACCCCAGAGTCTTTCTCCGCGCCGTTTCCTTTGCACGAGTGACACACGGATGTCTTTGTTAAAAGCACGCGGCGCTCCACTCCAAAGACCGCTTCTTTAAAAGAGAGCTCCAAATCTATTGAAATGTCGCGTCCCCGGACTGATGCTCTCGTGAAGCCGCCGAAAATATCCCCGAAAATGTCCCCTAGATTGACTCCGTCAAACCCGCCTCCCTGCTGAAAGCCGGAGAAATCAAATCCGTCAAATCCCCCCTCAAAGCCGCCTCGTCCGCCTCCTCCGGAGAATACCCTGCCGTACGCGTCATATTCCGCCCGTTTCTTGTCGTCCGAGAGTACGGAGTACGCTTCACTGATTTCCTTGAATTTCTTCTCGTCCCCGGTTTTCTTGTCCGGATGGTACTTGTGCGCCAAGGTGCGGAACGCTTTCTTTATCTCGTCTTTACTCGCGTTTTTCGCCACTCCGAGCGTATGATAGTAGTCCTTCTGCATGAGGTTATTGTACTCGCCTTTTTTGCAAAATCAAACAGGTGCTATTTTGTGCCGCCTTTCGGTTTTTCCGGCTCGTCAGGTTTTTCTTTTGATGTCTTCTCCGAATCTCCGTCGGTCTTTTTCGCACTCTTACCTGCATCTTTGGCAATCGCCTCGCCAATCTGCCGGAGCGAGGTTGAGAGCGCCTCGGTCGCCTTTTTTATTGAATCGGTGTCGCTTTTGTCTTTTATATCTTTGAGCTCTTTTACCTTATCTTCAACGTCCTTTTTCACGCTGACGGACACCTTGTCTCCGTACTCTTTAAGAGAGCTTTCGGAGGTGTGGATGAGCTGTTCTGCCAGGTTTTTTGCCTCCGCCAATTCTTTCTTCTTCTTGTCCTCTTCTGAATGGCTCTCCGCGTCTCGCTTCATTTTCTCCACATCTTCGTCGCTTAAGCCCGAACGTGCTTCAATTCTGATGGATTGCACCTTGCCGGACGACTTGTCCTTCGCAGTTACGTTGAGAATTCCATTCGCGTCAATGTCAAACGTGACTTCGACTTGCGGCACTCCGCGCGGCGCGGGCGGGATTCCTTCAAGAATAAATCTCCCGAGACTTTTATTGTCCGTTGCCATTGCGCGCTCGCCCTGCACCACATGCACCTCAACCGAGGTCTGATTGTCAGCCGCCGTCGAGAACGTCTGGGATTTTGATGTCGGGATGGTCGTGTTTCGTTCAATAAGCTTTGTCGCGACGCCGCCGAGAGTTTCAATGCCAAGCGAGAGCGGTATGACGTCAAGCAGGAGCACGTCTTTGACGTCCCCCTGCATGATGCCTGCCTGAATCGCCGCGCCGTCCGCGACGACTTCGTCCGGATTGATTGATTTATTCGGCTCTTTTCCGAAAAGCTCCTTGACTCGCGCCGTAATCGCCGGCATGCGGGTCTGCCCTCCAACGAGAATCACCTCGTCAATGTCTTTAATTTCAAACGGAGACGCTTCCATCGCCCGCTTGGTGATTTCAATTGAGCGGTCAATGAACTCCTTCGCAAGCTCCTCGAGCGTCGCTCGCGTCATCTTCAAGAGGAGGTGTTTCGGACCCGAGGCATCAGAAGTGATGAACGGAATGTTGATTTCGGTGTCGGTTGCAGTTGAAAGTTCGTGCTTCGCTTTCTCCGCCGCCTCGTCAAGCCGTTGGAGCGCGAGCGGGTCTTTCGTAACGTCTATGCCGCTCTCCTTTTTAAACTCTTTCGCAATCCACCCTATGATTTTCTGGTCAATGTCGCGCCCGCCCATGTGGGAGTCTCCGTCGGTCGCTTTAACCTCAATGACTTCGTCCCCTACTTCCAAGACGGAAATATCAAACGTGCCTCCGCCGAAGTCAAAGACGACGATTTGCTCGTTTTTCTTTTTGTTGAACCCGTAGGCGAGCGCCGCCGCAGTCGGCTCGTTGATAATGCGCTTCACGTCAAGTCCCGCGATTTTCCCCGCGTCTTTGGTCGCCTTTCTCTGCGCGTCGTCAAAATACGCCGGCACCGTAATGATGGCTTCCGTGATTTTCTCGCCGAGTTTTGTCTCCGCATCCTGTTTGAGCTTCTGGAGTATCATCGCAGAAATCTCCTCCGGACGGTACTCTTTCCCTTTAAGTTCTATAAGGACTCCGCCGTCCTTTCCTTCCTTAATAGCGTATGGGACCGTCGCTTTGTCTTTTTTGACCGCAGGGTCCGCGAAACGATGCCCGATAAACCGCTTGATGCCGTAAATGGTGTTTTGCGGGTTCGTAACCGCCTGCCGGCGCGCAATCATGCCGACAAGCCGTTCGCCTGTTTTTGAAATAGCGACAACGGACGGAGTCGTGCGCCCTCCTTCCGCGTTTTCTATAATGATTGACTTTCCGCCGGAGACATACGCCATCGCGGAGTTTGTCGTTCCCAAATCAATGCCTAAAATTTTTCCCATATCGCTTATGCATTAAACTTCCCAATAATGACCCG
>JACPLB010000003.1 GCA_016186705.1 Candidatus Kaiserbacteria bacterium
GTTCGAACGCGACGCGCTGTAACCGACGGATTGAATACCCTCCACAACATCGTCCGACAGAAGCGTGTGGGTGACTTGACCCTCGACCGATGGGAGCGAGGGAAAATCGTCAGGAAGGTGTGTTTTTAAGACCGTCCTGCTACGTTTTGTGCTTATGACGAGCATGTCTTTTTCCGCTTCGAGCTCTATTGACGATTCGTAGGTGTTTTGTATGGTATTGCTGAAAATTGCACCCGGAACAGCGATGGTTCCGTCCTTTTTTGACTTTACTGGGATGATGATTTCAATGCCTAACTCAAGATTTGTTGATTGGACCGAGAGCGTATTGTGTGCGGCTTTTAAGAGAACACAGCTAAGAACAGGGAGCGTTGGATTTGTCCCAACAATCTTCTCGGTAAGTGTAAGGGCTCGCACAAGAGCGTCTTTTTCACATTCAACTTTCATGGTTATATATAATTCTTTCTACTATTACTATTATCGGTGTTGATATGTAGAGAACTCATTTTCCCGTTCTGTTAAAACGATTTTTCTTACAGCTGATTTCATCGTTCTATGGGTATAAAAAGTGCATACGTATCCTTACATTACATATCTTGTGAAACTCAACTCCGTAATGACCATCTCGTACCCACCGCATCCACAACATATTCACCCGCTACAGGAGGGAACGAATTTGGTCAAGCTCTTGCTCCAGAACAGAGTCGCTTTTCAGGTCCCTCTTTATTTTTTCACAGGAGTGAATAACCGTCGTATGGTCTCTTCCTCCCATCTTTTCTCCGATACTCGGGTACGACACCCCGAAATCTTCCCGTAAAATGTACATAATCAATTGTCGCGGCTTCACAATGTCCTTTTTTCTTGTTTTTTCATAAATACTGTCTTCGCTGATTTCATAAAAGTCGGCGATTTTTTTAACGACCTCTTTCGCGGACACTGATTTTTTCGGCTTTGAACTGTTTTTAATGATGGCCTTGATTTCGTTTTGATTCGGGATCCTTCCTTTCACTTGTGATTGGAAAATAATCGAATTTAAAACACCCTCAAGCTCCCTAATGTTTCCCTGCACTTCTTTGGAAATATACCCAATGACATCGTCTGGAAGCATGAAGTTGTTCTGCGCGATTTTCGCCTTTAAAATTGCGATGCGTGACTCATGGTCCGGTTCCGGGATATCGGCTATCATGCCGGCGTTGAAGCGAGACTTCAACCTGTCTTCTAAGCCCGAGATGTAGTTCGGATGCTTATCCGACGAGAAAATAATCTGCTTGTTATTGTCGTAGAGCGCATTAAAGAGGTGAAAAAGCTCCTCCTGCGTCTTTTCCTTATCGGAGAGGAACTGGATGTCGTCCATGATAAGCACGTCGTACTGTCGGTACTTTTCTTTAAATGTATTTGCTTTTCCTTCCTGTACTGAATTAAGGTAATCAATCGCGAACCGCTCGGACGTCACGTAGAAAATTTTTTTGTTACCTGTCTTTTTGAGCTGATTTCCAATCGCCTGGATTAAATGGGTCTTTCCGTGCCCGGTTGAGCCGTAGATAAAGAGCGGATTGTACACAATGCCCGGTTTTTGCGTGATGACTTGCGCCGCGGCGTTCGCAAGTTGATTAAAAGGACCGACGACGAATGTCTCGAATGTATATCGCGGATTCAGATTGTCGCTTTTGTTTATATAAAAGTTTTCAAGCGGCAGTTCACTGACCGGACCGACACTGAATTGCTTTATACCCCCTCGTTCTTTTTCTTCTAAACTCTTTTGGTCCTTCGGAATGGTAAATTCAAGTCCGCGGACATCTGAAGCAAACCCCCGCAGCGTCTTCAGTATGAATTTATGATACTTGTTCGTGAGCCAGTCTTTGACGAATTGATTCGGTACCGTGAGGTATATGGTCCCTCCTTCTATTTTTTGGATTGACGTGTTTCTAAACCACGTACTGAAGTTTGCCTTTGAAATGTTAAGCTCAATGTCTATAAGCGAGTTTTCCCACAGCTGTTTTGTATCCACGGTATCGTACATTACAGAAACGTTATAGAAACTAGTGCCATCTATTATATAGAAGTGCGAGAAAGAGGAAACTTGCACACATTGGTGGATTGTGTTAATAAGTTGTTCATAACTTGTGAACGGACGTTTCTCTTGCGCAGGGTCATTTTTGTAGTATATTTACATCGACTATTTTATGTCTCAAACATACAAACCAAAAAAGCAAAAAAGAAAACGAACCCACGGTTTTCTTGTTCGGAAACGGACTACGGGAGGAAGAAACACGCTCGTACGCCGTCGTCGCAAAGGACGTCAGCGTCTTTCCGTATAAAAAGACGCCGGTTTTTCAAATGAAACAAACGACAAAAGACCTCTTCGGCGCCATTACAAGAAGTGGCGCCCCAAAGAGTTCTGCGCATTTCTCACTCAAGGCGCTCAAAACGGCATCTTTTAAATCAGCCGACGTCAGAGTTGTCGCATCGAAAAAAGTTATTTCATCGGCGGTGTCTCGCAATCGCCTCAAGAGGCGGATACGCGCGATTTTTAATGAAATGCAGCCGCCCCTTCAGGCGATATTTTTTGTGAAAAAAGGAGGAGCACCTCTTCCCTTCAATGTTTTACGGGAAGAGATAACATTTCTTCTCAAGACATTCAAAGACATTCCTTAAGTTGTGGAAAGTTTCCGAATACGCTAAAATTGGCTGATGTTTTCGGCGCTTTTTTCGTCAATCATATACAACCCTCTCTATAACAGTCTCATTTTTCTCATCAACCACGTCCCGTACGCCGACGTCGGCATCGCGGTCATTCTTCTGACACTCGGTGTCAAGTTTATACTGCTTCCGCTCGCTCATACCGCGATACGGTCGCAGATTATGATGAACGCGATAAAATCCGACCTCGAGGCAATTCGAGAAAAGTACAAAAATGACAAGCAAAAACAGGCGCGGGAAACTATGGCGCTCTACAAAGAGAAGGGCGTCAATCCGTTTGCCATGATTCTTCCCCTGCTTATTCAAATCCCCATCATTCTCGGGCTCTATTTTGTGTTTTTCCGTGGAGGATTGCCGAGTGTAAATACGGACCTTCTATACTCCTTCATTCCTCTCCCGGAGAACGTTAACATGCAATTCATCGGGCTCATCGACATGGGCGGCAAAAGCATCGCCCTTGCTCTGTTTGCCGGCATCACGCAGTACATTCACGCAAAAATATCCTTTCCGAAACTTGAAGCGAAAACAAAAGAGCCGTCATTTAAAGACGACCTTGCAAGGAGCATGCACCTGCAGATGCGCTACGTCTTACCGATTATCGTTGGGGTTATTGCGTACACGATTTCCGCTGCGGTGGCGCTTTATTGGACAACCAGTAATGTATTCGCAATCGGTCAAGAAATTTTTGTCCGAAGAAAAATGCTCAAACGTGCCGAGGATAATAACGAATAATAATTGGTAACCATGAATGCGCATGAGACAATTAAAAATACAATCAGGCATTTCTTGGGCAAATTAAGCATTGAGCCGGATTCCATAGACGTTAAAGAACACAAACTGCATCCTATTTTCTCCGTACGAACAGAAAAAGATTCGGCGCTTCTCATCGGGAATCGCGGCGAGAGCTTGCAGGCGCTTAACTACCTCATCAAAAAAGCCCTTGAGAAAGATGCCGATATCGGCGAGATGAAATTTCTCATTGATGTCAACGGATACCAAGAGCGCAAGCTTGAAGAGCTTGAGAAAAAAGCGCATGCGCTTGCCGACCGAGCGCGCATGTTCAAACACGAGGTTGAAATGGAGCCGATGAACGCGTATGAGCGCATGGTCGTGCATGCGCTCTTTGCGGATAACCCTTCCATTGAAACAATGTCCGCCGGCGAGGGAAAATTCCGGCGCATTACCATTCGTTATAAAGAGAATGGAGAAAGGAGCGAAGAGGCGTAGCGCTCTTCCCTCTCAAGGCCTCTCAAGGAGAAGCACCCACGGCGTCATATCCTTCTTGTTGATGAAAAAGAGAGAACGGAAGTCTTTGTCAATGGAAAGATTCGTTGCGTCGAAAATTTTTCCTTCCGCCTCGGCGTCGTATACGAGTTGCTCCTGTTTCCTTCCGATGTCGTAGAGCCATATATCATCAGAGAACGAAACGGCCCCTTTATACCAATCATCAGGATACACGGCGTTTCTGTCTATAGCATACGGAGAGGCGCAATATACTACCGTAGGCGTTGCCCACGCACACTTTTCAGCCAATGTTCTAAAAGGTACCTGGGTCGTTTTCTTGCTCTTTCTGTCGTATACAAAAAGCGTCGTACCGTCCGTATTGCTCGTTGAAAAAAGTACCATTGAGCCGTCCTTACTCGCGAGCGTGCTTAACCCGTCTCCTCCGATAATAGCCGTCAAGCGGCCGGATTCCAATTCATACAAGAAGCCGGGTATGCCGTTTGACGATACGCTCGCAAGCATTACGCTATCCCCCGCCCACTGCGCCCGCCAATCATACACACTCGAAGAGAGCACGGCTCTCCCGTTCGTTCCGTCAAAGTTCGACGAGATGCCTTGCCCCTCATTCCCAACCCTTTGTATGTAGAATATGTTGCCCTCCTCGTTTGACGCGATATTCAGAATCCTGTTGTCCAAAAACCATCCGTCGAGTGTGCCGCTTTCTTTTTCAATCGCGCCATAGAAGCTTTTCAGATTTTCATTCTCATCAAGATATCGCAGAATGACACTCTCGCCGTCCGGTGACCACACCGCCTCCTGAATACGCGGGATTGTCGTGTTTGATAAACGCTTCTCTTCCAGAGAATCAAGTGCTGTTTCGAATACGTGTCCCGTTGCCCGCTCAACATATCGAATCGCCACCGTCTCTTCAGAGAGGAACACGACACCTCCTGCGACCGCTTTCTCTGTGATATGCCGCAATGTCGGCACAGGGCCATCCTGTCCGTCCCTTGCTTCATCTTCTCTCCCGAAGCCGCCGAAAATTCCCGAGTCCGGGAACAGTCCTCCCCCTTCCCTCGTTACTTGGCCGTTACCACCACCGTTATTTACGTAGTATCGGTATGCGAAGAAAAGCCCTCCTATGATAAGGACAAAAATTCCAAGGATGCCGAGAAGAATTTTTATCTGGGTGCTGTTCATATAATCACGCTGTACTTAGGGACCGAGAATTCCCGGATCAACAGTGTCTGCTCCTCTGGGAATAAACACGGTGCCGCCTTTCCTCGAGGTCGTATCCATTTGAGACCTCGGTTGGGTACTTTGGGAATTCGATGGTGCCGGTACTCGTATGTCAAAATTCAGAAGATTCGGATTGATAGTGTAGAGAATTACCCAGATGAGCAGTGCGATAAGAAGCCCGATGATGGCGTTCTGAATACGCTCCTTACCGCTCGTTTTTCCCATAATAGAGTCGGTCGTCATGTACTCAAGTCCTCCGTAGGTAATCCATACCACGGCGAATACTGCGACTGCCGCGAGGCCTATCTTGAATGCCGCATTGAGAAAGCCGCTGAAGCTCGTTCCGCTCGTCACTCCCGGTATCGGCGAGAGCGGGACAAATGTTTCTTGCTGGGCGAAAAGAATAATAGGCATGAAAAGAAGCATGCCGGCGAAAATGAGGAGCAATGTGACACTTTTCTTGCTGTATGTTCGGTACATCATGTTTTATAAACCGAATCCTGGAAAGCTTCCTCCGCTGAATTCTATGGAAAACTCCGTCGAACCCGCTTGAAAAATGTCTCTCCTGTTTGTAACGGCCGCATTGATGCGTGCGACTCCGCTTCCCTCTCCCGAGTGGTTGACGGTGATACTCCCGCGGTCGTCGCCGAGGATAATGGGCTCATTGTTGAGTTCCCACGAGTATGTGATGTGGCTGTCGTTTCGGTTCAAGAGAGACATGAAGAAAGGAAACGCGATAAATTTCGCCTCTTTGGCGGTAAGACGGTACGTATCTTGTACGGCGGTATGAAACAGTATGCCAAGGAGAGGACTGTTTTCGTAGATGAGGACCTCCGGATTTTTCATTGGAATAAGTACCCGCGCTCTGTGGGAGAGCGATTGGTCCGGGGATTCAATAAGCGCTTCAACTGAGAGAGCGCTCACCGGCTTTGATTGGGAGACAGTGATGCTTTTCCTGCCTTTTCCGGATGCTTCCTGCGCAATAGTTCCGTCAACGTACCACGTATAGAGAAGCTCACTCGCCAAAAGCTCTCGTCCGCTCTCTGTAATAAAGTGCGGAATCGCCTCGACGCTTATCTCACTTCCGATAGAAGGGAGCCTCTTCCCGTGATAAAAGGGCGGTGCGTATGTGTGCGCTTGCCAAAGAAGTTCTGCGGCGGCGGGGCGGACAATGACGTTTGCTGTTTCCGTACCGCCGCTTCCGGTTTGAACAACAACGTCAATTGCTGCCGCGCTCCCGAGGAGCGGTGCGGTAAATTGAAAACGAATCCCTCCCTCCCGTTGTTGCTTCAGCGTACCGTTCATGAGCCAGGAAATCGTTGCTCTGTTGAGGTCAATGGAAAAACTCTCAACCGTCACAAAAACGGCTTCTCCGGGTTCCGGGTATGTAGGGGCTATTCTAAGGGAAAGAGTACTCTCAAGTCCCGGCACAATTTGCGCGTTGACGAGAGAAAAAATTGAAGAGAACAAAAGTACCGCTAACGGAAACGCGAGTGTTCTCATATAATTCTTCATAGTCATATTCTACCTCATCTTATGAGAATTTTTTCATGTACGCTCCGACCTGCCGGTTAAATACGCTCAATCTCCTCTGGTCTTCGTAATGTATGAGCAGAAGCGAAAGAGATACAGAGAACGTCCATCCGGGGATAATATTGAGAACGGGAACGAGCTCAAGCAAAAAACCGCCCCACATGATAATCATGCGCGCAAGATTGTCCATAAACATTATGCCGTGTTTTTTAAACCATACATAAAACGTCAGCCAGATAAAGATGCTCATGACGGAGCTCACAATTGAGCCGATGACGGTGAGGGTAAAAATCATTTGCACAACATCGAAGAAAAACGCAACAGATACCATAGAGACCATAGTACCGGAGTCTATTCTTGGCTGCGGTCTCTCTCGCTCGGTTATTTCTGTGATGTTCCCGTTCTCCATATGTTATATTTCACTGTCACTCCCGCCTTGTAATAATTTTTTATTCTTTCGTATCGCCAAAATTTGCGACGGGTCGGACGTAATTATCTGGTCCTCGGTGTAGGACGCGATTACTTTGATGGCGACATGCTTCAACCCAGCGAAGAAAATACCCTCCCCGACGTCGGATTCAAGGAGAAGATACTTCTCCTCGTCGCTTAATTTAAATGTTTGCTGTACGAGATCAACCGCTGTCGGCGATTGTTTCATCAAAAGCTGTATGGACGAGTTGCTAATCATGGGCACGCCATACGGAGAGTTAAGAAAATCTCCGACGTCCTGGGTAATCGTAGCAAGCCCCAAATAATATTTTCGTCCCCGCTTCGCGATACCGAAAAGGAATGAAGCAGTATCTTCGGACTTCATCATCCACCACGCCTCGTCGACGACGAGAAGCCGTTTTTTGAGTTCTTTTCGTATCGTGTTCCAGATAAAGTGCGTAATGATATACATGGCGACCGGCTTGAGGTCGTCTTCCATGTCCCGCACCGAGAAGACGACAAATTTCTTGTTGATATCAACGTTCGTCGGTCGATTGATGAATCCCGACCATGTGCCGCGCGTATACTTATTGACTCTCTGTACCAGAGACTCGCTTCCTTCCATTCCGGTAAGCACCATTTCAAAGTCCGAGAGGAGCGGCGGCTCAATGTGTGAGAAATCGGACTGGGCGGTGATGTCTTTAAGAGCGTATGTTTCGGTGATTGCTCTGTCAATAATGGCGTCTTCTTCCGGAGTAAGCCCGCCGAGCATGATACGGAAGAGTCCGACAAGCGTGATGATGTTTGAGCGAAGTATGTCCGCCGGATTTTCGTCTTCGCGAGGAATCGGCAGGTCGAATGGGTTAATGTGGTGCTCTGATGAGAGCGAGATGTTGAAATACCGTCCGCCGGTCGCTTCCGCCATGTACTCGTATTCCCGTTCCGGGTCAATGACAATGACTTCGGTGTCAAACATCAAGGTACGGAGAATCTCGAGCTTTGTCGCGTATGATTTCCCCGCGCCTGCTTTCGCAAAAACGACTGAATTGTAGTTTTCAAGCGAGAAACGGTCAAAAAGCACCAAACTTGAGTTATGGCGGTTGATGCCGTAGAGAATTCCTTTGTCGGAGGTGAGGTCGAATGACACAAAAGGAAAAATACTTGAGAGCGGAGAAGAATTTAATTTCGAATGCACATTGAGGAGGTCGGTTGCAGACGGGAGAACGCTTAGAAATCCCTGCTCCTGCTGAAACAGCGCCGGCTTAAGGTAGATGAGCTTCGCCTCAAGCATGGACTTTATCTCCGACTCTGCTTTATCAAGCTCGTCGGTGGAGTCGCCGTATATCGTAATGTAAAGCCCCACGTCGAATATTTTCTCCTGTGCCTGCTGGAGCTGGTCGCGGAGCTGTTCAAGGTCTTGGTACGCGGTGTCGAGCATCGGGTCGCGCACCATTCCTTTCTCTTCCCGCGTTGATATCTGGCTTTGCACCTCGGCTACTTTCTTTTGGAATTTGCGCAAGGCCGCCGCGGTGTCAGTCGGATGTATCGCAATTGAAATGTCAAAAACTTTGTCCAAATTAATGACGGGAGAAAACCAGCTACTTGAGAGAAAACGCGGGTAGGAGATGACGAAAAACGTTCGGGCAATCTTATCTCCCAGATGAAGCTCTTTTGGGGTTACTTTAAGCGCGGACGGTGCGATAATATCCTTCAATTCAAGCGCTCCGGCGCGGTATATCTCTTCGGGGAGAATTGGAACGATGTCGTTTCCCTCCTCTTCTTTATTCTTTTTAAAAAAATCAAGCAAGGCCATGTTATTGTGCCGCTACCGAGGAAAGTTGAATCGGCTTTTCTTGCTCGCCGGGATTAAAAATTTTGTAATACAATTCAATCACCTCTTCCGTATTAAGCTTGATGACCCGCACCCCGGTTCTAATGAGCCCTTGCTCGACGACTGCCATCCGCTGTTCAAGCTGGGAAAGATTTTCCTCAAAATTCGCCGTTTTTTGCTCGATACTTTCTTTTCGTCCGAGCGCTCGCGAAAGCGGATTGCTTTTCTGCCGGACCATAGGCGGTGAGTATGGCACGACGATGAAAAAATTTTTCGTCATGATATTTGAAGCATCAACAAAATTCTTTACGAACTCAATATATTCGCGAATCTGTATCTGCATAAGATCGTCAATCGTATTCTCAAGCTGTTTTTCAAGGAGCGCCACATAGGGTCTAATATCAAGCTCACGCGATTGTATAAATATCTGTATTGAAAATTCGAGCGAATTGAGAAAGTTTTGAAACTGCGCGATGATTGCGTTTTGTTCGTCTGCTGACTTAAGCGCGAAGTTAAGGGACGATGCGATAACGATTCCGCGCAACCCTCCGTCTTTGAGAACAACAATGCCGTCCCGTATCTCTTCTACGGGTACAAAATCCTGGGACGCTTTTGTGTTCGCTTGTGCCATGCTATAACTGTTTTTCCTCTCGAGTGACGGGATTTAAATTTTCTTTAATATCAAGACTCCATGCCAAGTCCTTCAATTTGCTCTCCGAGAGCTTCGGCACATGCATTGCTTCCCGTCCACCACCTGTCTCTTTTTGGGAAGGTTTCTTTCGGGGAGTTATCTTTTTAGTTTCCCATAAGTAGAGCTTATTTCCTAAAAAATATCCCAACGCGTACTCAAGGGTGTTCAGGAGAGGGCGGTTGTTTACCTTGTAAAACGCAAGCGCGAGGGAAAGTCCGAGTATCGGAAGAATGAGTATAAGCGCAAGGAACAAAGGAAGCAGCCGCCACACAACAAACGAAAGACCGACTCCTCCCGCGAGGTAGACGAATTGTTTCAGAGTAAGCGGACCGAAGATTTTATCTTCAACTTCAATAAACTGCGGCACTTGGTAGCGCATAGAGCTTTTGGGTGTCAGCTTTTAGCTTTTAGGGAAGAAATCATTTTAAAAAGCATTTTCTTTACTTCCAGTAAAAGGCCGATAATTTCATTATAATCTGCTTTTGAAGATAATGATAATCTCATGGATAGTTCCAGCTGGGTTTCCAATTCGTTAACAGACCCAAGAGCAATATGGAGAAACTGAGCAAAGTCCTTTCGGCTACTCCGCCCTCTCCCTTCAGCAATGTTTAAAGGTATAGAGACGGCAGAACGGCGTATTTGCGAAACAAGACCAAACTTTTCTTCAGGAGGGAAATTAGAGGTAAGCAAGTATATTTTTTCGGCAATTGTCATTGCTTTCTGCCACACGACCAATTCTTTATATGAAGTTATTTCCCTTATTTTTATGATAGGAAGCTCTTTTCCCATGTACTAAAAGCTAAAAGCTGTAAGCTAAAAGCTATTCAAACGGTTCGCGGTAGGGGTCCATTGAAGAGTCGCGCCGGGTCGGTTCAATACTGAGTTCTTCCTGCTTGTTTTTCACAAAATGTTCAAATTTGCTCTGTCCCGTGATTTTCGTTTCAGGTCTTTCTTCGGTACGTATTGGTTTTTCAACGTACGCCTGCCCGCCGGTGGGTGGTGCTTTTACTTGAGGTGACGACGTCAGGCTCTTCAGCGTGTCTCGCACCGAAAGAAAGATTTCCTTCCCAACGTCATGTGCGATTTTCCCCGCATCTTTAGGGGATATCCCAAGCTCTTTCTTAAGATTCTCCTCATACTTTTCCGTTTCCTCTATCCCGAGAAGGATCATGTACGTCTCATTTTCAAGTATTTGTCCCTGGTCAAGGTGCAGGCGGTACTTCTGCGAAATCACTCGCAGTTTTTCAGCCACCTCGGCGGAGGTTATTGCTTCCTGGAGCTTCGGCGGGAGTTTTGTGAAACGCTCCCGTAGCATTGTGTGGATGTTTTTGTCTTCCATGCTATTTCAAGTTCGCGACTATGTTTTTAACGCTGACCGTCTTCCTGTTTTCCCGAAGCAGATTTTTTATTTTTTCAATTTCAACCCCTTCTGCTTGCCGACCCATTTCTTTTTCAGGACTTTCTTCCGCATTATTTTCTGCCGATAACGGTATGTTTTCTTCAGACGTTGCCAGTTCTTTTTGCAAAAATACACGCAATTCATTTTCAACCGGAAGTATGATACTTAAAGTGATATCTTGGGCAATGTGTATCGCCTGCTCTTGTGTAAAACTGCCCTCTTCTGTAAGGTTTGCCTCTAAATCATTGAGGGATTCAAGTCCCAAGAGAACCATCATTACCTCATTCTCTACCGCATCGCGTTTCTCTTTATCCTGGGTGTGTTTTGCAGTAATTGTTTTAAGACTTTCGGTAAGTTTTGGAGATAACAATAAGTCCTGTATCGCTCGTGGGGCTTTTTTAAACTGATTTCTTACAATGCTATACGCATGTGGTTCCATAATTTTTTTTTATTTCTTTTCCCCTTCGGATTCAGATTTGAGACTCTCTTTAAACTCTGGATCGTTTGTTAGCTGTTCTTTCATTGCGTCTTGCATTTTTTCTTGCAATTCCTGCATCGGGGTTTTTCCTTTCCTAATGAGCGCGGCACTCTCTTTATTTTTAACAGGAACTTTTGTAAAAAGCGTCTCGATTACTCTCTCGCTTCCGAGCGTATCCGCGTATGCTCTTGTTCGTCTTTTAGCCGTACCTGCAATTTCTTTAGAGGCATCCATTCTCCTTTCACCAATGTCTTTCAAATCTTTCTCTTCGGTTTTGACCCGCTTCTCAGCTAATGCTTGGAGGTTCTGCGCAGAATCCAGCTCCTTTTTCGCTTTCCGTGCTTCTGGCGACAATCTTCCTTTCTTAACTTCCTCATCAATGTCCGCCAGTCTCTTGTTTTCTGTCTGAATCCGTGTTTGGGCAAGGTCTACTAAATGTTGCGCCGATGTCATTTCTTTTGTTGCGCTTTTTGCTTCTGACGATTCTTCTCCGTACCGCTTTTTAAAGGCCTCGTATTTCTTTTGAGTGTTGGAGTATCTTTCTTGGGCAACTATAAGAGCTTGTGCCGCAATTTCTCTGCGCTTCTCTGCAGGAGCGCGGTCTTCATGCTGTCCCTTAAGCGCATCAAATTTCTTTTGAGCGTCACTCACCCTTGTTTTTGCGATAGGGAGCGCCTTATCAGCAACCGCTTTTCTCGTCTCTACTCGTTTTTGTTCCGCGTCGTATGTTGTCTGCGCTTCACCTTGACGACGCTCTATTTCTCTTTGTGACGGCGCCAAGGACGCTGCAAATTTTTGCCGGTCTTTTATTTGTTTTTCAAAGATTGCGGCATATCCACCTTTTTGCGGCTTTCCGGCATCTATACCAAGTTCTTTCATAGGGGTTCCTAAAGGAGTACGCATATCATAATTTGCACTCGCGCCGTATCTCATTGCTTTGAGCGTTTGCCGCGCGGCAAAACCGCCGAATCCTCCTTGGGAAGCTTTTTCTTTCAAGTATTCCGATTCAGCAAGTCGACGGAATCCTCGCCCAAAGGTATGACGTCCGGCAAATCCCAAAGCGCCGAAGGACGCTTTACCTGCAAGTCTTGTCGCCTCTTTTCCAAATGCGAGAGAGAGTCTGTTTGCGATAATCACCGAAGCAAGAATTGCCGTGATGATGACAATAAAATTAAGTATCATGGCGACGCTCGCATAGCGCGCCTGCGGTTCCGGTGAAAATGCCTGAAGCAACCCTGCGCCTTGCGGGATAAACGACGCAGATATGCTCGGAATCACGTTTGCGGTCACCCAAAAAAGTATCAGGAGTACCGGAGCAAAAATTGCGTACTGCCAGAGTTTTTCCCACCATAGGTTCGCCATACTCTGCGTCTTCGGCAGCACTAACGCGGCAAACGCAAGCGGAGAGAGAATGGCGAGGAGTATGAAACCCACTCCGCGAATAATGAGCATTATCGCCGCGAAAAAAAATACAAAAGCGGTTATCATGAGAAAAATTGAAGAAAATACCGAGTATAGAAATACCAATCCGAGCCCTCCCTCTTTTGAATAATTAAGCTTATTAAGAAGCTGGAGTACCGATTCAGATTCCCAGATGTCGGTTACCCCGAGATACCGTGTAAATGTATTGGCAATGCCGGTTGAGCCGTCGCTTCCCGTCGCGGCAATGCCTTTATAAAACTGGAGTGCGAAGATATTTGAAGTGTCAATAATAACTTTCGTGAAAAGAAGACTGAAGTTGATGACTAAAGCGATAATAAGGAGCCGTGCGAGGAGCTGTTTATAGCCGTAGCTTGAAACACCGATGATGGTTGAGATGGCAATCGCGAGAAGTCCGAATATGAAAAAGATGTTCGCTAAATCACGCAAGACTCCCCATGTCTCATTAATACCTTTCACTGCGTTAAAATGCAGACTGAACTTCAAAACAGTTTCTATAATGGAGAGGTTGAGCAGAATTCCTGCGATATAGACAAAAAAACTTGAGATAAAGATTGGCAACAGCGCAATATTTTCAAAAAGAGCGTTCAGTGCGTTTGATACGCCGCAAAATACGTCTGTTAGACCGCAATCTTGCCTCAATCGTCCGTCTACGGTTTTCAGATTATTCTTAACGGAAGTTTGCTGGACTCCTGTCGTTTGGGAAACTGCCGGCTCTTCGGTTTCAATCACGTCTTCTTGTGCATACGCGATAAGCGGTGTTGCCTCTCCCCGAATGTCAATCGCAAAAAAAGTAACTGGTATAAGGAAGATAATTATGATGCTAATAAAGATAATTTTTTTCATAATTACGTAGAACTCAATGCCGGCTCTTGTATGAGTATTAAACTTTGGCACACTTTCAAATCAGCGTCAGTCTGTGCATTTAGTGCCGCCATATCACGAATGATTCCTTTTGCCAATCCAGGCAAATCTCCCGGAAAGCCGTCTCGCTCAAGTTCTGCATCCGCGATGTCTTTTATGGTTTTAAGTTGGCCCCCCTGCTGTAGAGTTGTATATTTCCCGACTGCGTTATTTAAATCATCGACTGATCTTGCATTTTCTATATCCGTTCTGGCAACAATAAGTTGTCCTATAATAGTGTCTACGTCTCCAATTTCTCCATTGAGTCTTGTCTGAAGCGGTAGCAGACTGTTAATTGTTGTTGTCGCGCTGTTAGCTTTAGCGGCAAGCTCTTCGGTCGTGAATGAAACGACTTTCTTTACACCTCCCTCATCAACTATCCCCCACAAAGTCCGCTTTTGAGCGGCTTTTCCGAGATAGCACTGATGAAGAGTTTCCGCTTTCTCGCGCGCAACCCTCACTGCGTTGAGCGATGTTTGTTTTGCACTCCGATATTTCTCTTCGTTCTGTATGCTGGTACGTATTGCTTCAAGCGCCCTCCCGCTTACCGTTGATGAATCTCTGTTTTCTTGTAAAAGTTGGTCTGTGTACGATGGCGCTCCAAAACTACTTTGACTGAGACCGGCAAGTCCATTGCTCGAACCGCCGAGTACTTGTTTTGCAAGTTGTCCGAGGAGCGCCCCGATAATCTCATTAAGTTCATCAGCAAGTTCAAGTTGTCTGTACCCAGTGCCAAGAACATCACTTAACTGCTCATTAATGACGACTCCCGGTGTCGCGATGCGGCAATTAAGTCGACCGATGGAAATATTCGCGCTGTTTCTTGGGTCCTGTACTCCTTCGGTATCGCACACTTCATACGAACGATAGCCGTTTCCCCAATCAAGTATGCGCAACTGCCGGCTCTGCGCCTGCGCGATTGACGTGCGAAGGGCATTCCTCGAGCCGAGATACGAGCCGAGAGCGTTGTTGTACGGATTGACGGAGAGTTCAAACCACGCATCCCACCCTTGTCCAGTTGAGAAGTCCCCAAATGCGTCGCTTATATTTTGGAGCACTCCGGTGAGAGTACACGCCGCCCTGTCCCTGAACGGTGAATAGTAATCAAGTGCGAGTGCAATGCGTACATCAAGCCGAAATGGGCTACAGAGGTCTGCAAGTTCCGAACCCTCGATGTACGCTCCGACAACCTGGTCAGCGACGTCAAGAAGAAATCCTTCAAGGTCGGTTATAAACGCCGGGGAACCCTCAAAGCCGTTATTAATCCAGTTGACTATACTTGCGGTAATGCTTTGAATAATGATTTCCCGTAAAAGTACGGTAAGTGGGTCAAGTACGTACTCTTTAAGTACTAAACTGCTTAAAGCCGCAGAGCTTATGGCATCAGATATCGCACTTATTGCCGCTGAACCGGCAGCGATGATATTTGCGGCATCATCAAAGTCCCCTGTAGCGGCATATGTCTTTTGAACCGGAAAACTAAGAAAAGTGACCGGTGTCACAATTGATAGAATGAGTATAAAGACAAGTATTTTTCTATAAACAGAATGTACCTTCATTGCTAATTGTTTAATGCCCTATTTTGCCTAAGGTATTCACCGACCGCTAACAAGCTCTGAACAAAAACGCGTTCATTGTCCACATATTCTTTAACACCAACAAGAGTCCTCACTGGGTCCACAAAGACATTTCTCATGCTTCTAACATTGTCTATTACTCGGACGAGTGCGTTCGTTGTTTTTATATGTTCAATGGAAATTGGTTCGGGTACAGGAAGTAAAAGCATTTCCGATACGATTTTTTCGTAGCGATTTATTGATCTATCAAATGAGATTACTCCAGATGTGTCCTTTGTTTTTAATATTTGTTCAAGAATTGCCAAATCGTTTTTCATTTCAGGATCTGGTTTAAGAATAGTTGTTAGCTGGACATCATACTGATCAACTTCTTCTTTTCCAGGATGTTGAATGACATGTATATCATTAACACTATAGATTTTTACTTTGGTATTCTCTATATTCCCACTTATTACCTTTGAAAGAAGTTCCTCACTTTTTATTGTGTTTAGATCCTTACTCTTTTTGAGTTCCAGATAACCAGTGAATAATTCTATTGCAAGGCTTTCTGTCACCGTCTCGTTTTTTATCGTGGACAAAAGATTATTTTCAATAATGTCGTTAGGTCCCGCAACAAGAGGGTCCCTATCACGGTCGATTTCTTCTTTGTCGGTTGTTCCGTCTCCGTCTGTGTCGGGGTTCTTGGGGTCTGTCTTGAAAAGGACCTCCTCCCAGTCTTTCAACCCGTCTCCATCAGTGTCGGCAGACACGGTTTCCGCGACAATTTTTTGAATACGTTGGTCATTAACGGTAAATGTATTGTCTATAGTGTTTCTTTTCGGGAGATAAATAGTTATTATCACGGCAATGACGAAAAGTGCTCCGATGAGAACGGCAAAAAGCACGACACTTTTCTTTTCAAAACGCGTCTTCACAGCTTCAGTATAGCAGTGTCCCCGGTTATTTCCCTAGAATGAAAATGTGCATATTAATCGTTTCTGGTAATATCGGTTTTGTGTGTTAATTTTTACGATTTGCTTAGAAAATGACAGAGTTTACCCCATTCTTTTAGGGGTACGTCTTCCGCGCGTACCCCTTCTTGCAAGCCGATTTTTTGAAAAGCATTCCGGAGCGTTTTTTTGTCCGCAATCTTCTCCAAGTTATTCATAAGGTACTTTCGTTTGCTTCCAAAGCCGGTTTTCAGCACTTTGAAGAAAAAGTCTTCCGGCACGTCGGTAAAAAAACCACGAGAAATATTCTCAATCGCTAAAATCGCGGAATCAACCTTCGGTGGCGGCTGAAACGCTCCGCGCTTGATGGTGCTAACATACCGCGGAGCTCCGTACGCTTTTACGCTCAACGACAGCAAACTCTCTTTCGTACTCTTTGCTACGCGCTCCGCAATTTCTTTCTGTACGACGAGCACGATTACGGAGGGCTGCACAGACGCCGTCAAGAGCATGCGAATCAACGCTCCGGTAATGTAGTACGGAATGTTTGCGACGACTTTGTATCTGCGGTCGGAGAGTTCGATTGTCGTAAGGTCAAGTTTAAGTATGTCTTTGTGTATGAGTGTCAACTTCCCCGTTCTGACGTCTTCGGCGAATGTCTCTTTAAGTTCTTGAATGAGCGAGAAGTCTTTTTCAACGGCGACGACTTCCCGTGCTCTTGAGAGAAGCACTCGTGTAAGCGCGCCTCCGCCGGGTCCGACTTCAAGCACGATATCGTCGGAAGAGACCTCCGCCGCGTCAGCGGTTTTCTCCGCAATGTGAGGCGCGATGAGAAAGTACTGCCCCAATGATTTTTTTAGTTTTCTGGGAAGGTCTCTTTTTTCCATACGCTATTCAATTACGCGAAGCATCTCCCTCTCTCCGCTCTCTTCCACATCTCCTTCAAGATACTCTTCGGGGATGTCTCCGATAAACTGGGACGGAAGACGCGTATCCGTTGCGCCAAACACGGAGCGCACAGACGCGCACGTGAGGAGTATTTTCTTCCGCGCTCGGGTGAGTGCGACATAGAAAAGTCGCCGCTCCTCCTCTCCGTCTCTGTTGTTGTCGCTCTCCTGCGGAAAGAGTCCTTCTTCGAGACCCGATATGAATACGTAATCGAACTCGAGTCCCTTTGAGGCGTGTACGGTCATAAGTTTCACCGTACTGTTTTCTTTTTCCAAAGAATCCTGGTCGGTTGCGAGCGCCGCGTCCTCAAGGAGTTTTTCTACGCCCTCTTCCGGAGCGTACGTGTCGTATTTTCTCGCAAGAACCGCAAGCTCATACACGTTCTGAAGCCGCTCAAGGTCTTCATCACTCCCTTCTTTCAACACTCCTTCAAGTCCGCTTTCTTTAAGAATGAACACGACTGTCTCCGATGGCTTGTGTGACTCTGCGTACGTGCGTATACGGGAGAGAAGGGAGCGGAAATGAACGACGCGCGCCTTGAGCGCGGGCGTGAGTTCATTGTCTTTCCCTTCAATCATTCGCATAAGCGTCACTTTTCCGATGCCTCGCGGCGGCACGTCAATCACGCGTTTGATATCGGCAACGCTCTCGCTGTTGAGTGACGCCCGTAAAAACGAAAGGATGTCCTTCACCTCTTTCCGCTCAAAGAAACGAGTGCCGAGGACCTGGTATGGAATATCTTCGTACAGAAACACTTCTTCAAGGACGCGTGACTGGAAATTGGTGCGGTACAAAAGCGCGATATCTTTGTACTTCACTCCGCCGCGAACAAGACTTTTCATTTTTTTCGCTATGTAGTACGCCTCCGCGTCCTCATTGTAGGCCTGAAAAAGAGTAATTTTCTCTCCGGGGTGTTGCGCGGTGTAGAGCGTCTTCTCAATCCGATTTTTATTCTTCGCGATAATTTCGTTCGCCGCCCCGATAATGTTTTTTGTTGAGCGGTAATTTTCTTCAAGCAGAATGACGGTTGTGTGCGGGTACGTTTTTTCAAAGTCAAGAAGATTCTGTATGTCGGCGCCCCGCCAGCTGTAAATATTTTGGTCAATGTCACCGACGACACAGATATTCTTTCTCTCTCCCGCGATTAATTCCGACATGCGGTACTGCACCCTGTTTGTGTCCTGATACTCGTCAATGAGAAGATATTTCCATGTACCGCTGTAATACGCCCGTACCTCTTTATTTTTTTCGAGAAGCGAGGCTGCGACAAGAAGCAGGTCGTCAAAATCAAGCGAGCGGTTTTCTTTGAGAATACGTTCATACGCTTTCCATACGCGCAGAACGGTTTGTTTCAAAAAATCATTCCCCGCATGTCTCTCGTATTCATGGCACGCCGTTCCGTTTCCCTTTTCCCGGGAAATAATACCGAGCATCTTTTTCGGTTCGAACTGCTCGGCATCAACAAGGGTCTGTTTCATGGCATCTTTGACCGCGCGCAGGGAGTCGGCGCGGTCAAAGATGGTGAAATGGCGTTTCACATTGAGGAGACGCGCCTGTTCCCTGATAATGTGAACTCCAAGCGAATGAAACGTTGAAACAAACGGGAAGGGAGTACGCTGCGCCTCTCGTGAAATCGGGAGATTGAGGTCCCGGTCGCTCGCAAGGAGCGCCGCCACCCGCTCCCGCATCTCCTTCGCCGCCTTGTTGGTGAAGGTAACAGCAAGTATTTCTTCAGGGAGGACTCCTTCCTTTATCAAATGAAGGACTCGGTGCGCCAACACTCGTGTTTTTCCAGCACCGGCACCCGCGACAATGAGAAGCGGTCCATCCTTGTGAAGTACGGCGCGTCTCTGGGCAGGGTTGAGGTCGTCAAGGTGGTTCACCAAAAGACTATAGCATACGACCCGGTAAAAAGGCCTTGAAATGGCTTTATTCAAAGGGTTCCGGGAACTCTTTTTTGACTGTGTATAATTCATTGACTTTTTATATGGGAAAGCTATAGTGGAAAAGTATCGGGATAGTTGTTAATTCCGTGGCTCAACAGAGCCATTTACTGCTGATGTACGCTTGATATCCCGTTAATCTTCGGCTTATAAACTCAAATCCACAAGACTCTGACCCCTTAAAACGGCGCGCACGAAACGGTCAGATGACAGAAAGGACACATCCGTGGCTTTCCGCCTCGCTTTTACCCGTTGTCCTCTCCGGGATACTCGCGTTTATCCCGATCTTTGCGCATGCGGGGATATTCTCATTTGTTTCCGGCATTCTCAGTCAGAATCAGGCAAAAGCGGCAGAGAACTACAATTCGCAGACGGCGTTTCTCCTTGAGGCAGCTTTAAACGTCGACCCGAATCCGTCAAAAGGAGGCGGAGATATTACTGTCGTTGATGAAAGCGCATTGCTCCCTGAGACGGGTCCTTACGGGACACTTGCTGACATTAAAGACCGTTCGAAGATTGGAGGACAGATTAGCATTTACGTCGTAAGAACAGGAGACACTCTTTCTGAGATAGCGCAGATGTTCGGAGTCTCAGTCAATACGATTATCTGGGGCAATAATATTAAAAATGGTGTCATTCAGGAAGGAGAAACTCTTGCCATTCTCCCTATTACCGGCGTTCGTCATACGGTCAAGAAAGGAGATACGCTGAAGAGTATAACTGAATATTACAAAGGAGATTTGAATGAAATCCTCCAATATAACGGGCTTACTGAAAGTTCAAAACTTGCAATCGGTGACATTGTTATCATACCTGATGGTGTTTTGGTAACCCCGGCCTATAACGGCGCTCCAAGCGTTGTTGGTGCAAGTGGGGTATCAAACTACTCCGGTTACTATCTCCGTCCCGTTACGAATAGTATAAAGTCGCAAGGACTTCACGGATATAACGGTGTTGACCTTGCGGCGCCCTACGGCACTCCGATCCTCGCGTCTGCCTCGGGTACTGTCATCGTCTCCCGCGGTGCGGGATGGAATGGAGGGTATGGAAACTACATCGTCATTACCCATGACAACGGCACGCAGACACTCTACGCGCACAATTCGCAAAATATTGTCTATGGCGGTCAGTATGTCGTCCAAGGACAAGTCATCGGGTATGTCGGTACTACCGGGCGCTCCACCGGACCACATCTCCACTTTGAAGTCCGCGGAGCTAAGAATCCATTTTAAACAGCTTCCGGCTTCCAGCTTTTAGCTTTTAGATAAAACGCAAGTTTAAAAAACAACAAAAAACGCCACAGGTGCCTGTGGCGTTTTTTGCGTCAGTAAAACTGCCCCGATATCGAAGAAACTTAAAAAACGTGTACACAGACTCAAGAATTAATCCCCCAAGTTCCATTGTTGCCATTGCTTAAGTTCTTAAGAACTTAAGCAATGGTCAGGTAGTAGGGTTTTAGAGAATTAATTCAGCGATTCGTTTGTTCTTTTTTTCTATTTTTTCAATCAACGCCGTAAGATTGTTTATTTTTTGTTTTGCTTTCAAGAAAACAATAAAACCTGCAAGTGCGAAAAGTCCCAAGACGCTGAATATAAAAATAGTCAGCCACGCTTGTTCAAATATGGGATGAAAATCTTTTGCCGCGACGAGGAAAGCCGCAAACGCGATTGCCGCAGTAAATACCGCAAGACCGGTTCGGAGCAGAGCGTAGTATGTTCTTTTCTCGGCAAGCAGTAGCTGCGATTCTGCAAGCAAGAGAGCTTCTTCTTTTGCGTCGCGTACAGACATCTTTTAATTATAAGCACCGCTTTTACTTCAATCAATTTTTTCAACCGTACTCAGGACACTATTGATCGCGGGCGGTATTGGAGGGCTTCGAGAAACTATTTATGTCGGCCGATATCGGTCCCACGCCATGTCGTGAATACTTTCCATCGTTCGTGCTATTACTTCATTTTTTATCAAAATAGCAAACGGTTTCTTTTTTGCTGATTCCATAAAGACCCAATCCCCGCTTACCGCGAAGCTCGCTTCAATCGGGTACGCTTCAGGAGAGACAATTTGTATCTCAAGAAGATTTTCTTCGCTCTTTGCAAAGAGTCCTTCCATCCATGGTGTTTGCTCTCGTGCGGAAAGTATAACACGCGCGGAAATGCCACGCGCAACACGCCGCTTCACGTATTCGTCAAATTGCCGTGCGCCGATGAGCCGCTCTACATACGCGATATTTTCAAATGTTTTCCATAATGTTACTTTTGTCTCATGTAAAAAAATATCCGCCGCGGTGTGTATTCCTTCACGTCCCTCAAAATAACGGACCCATGTTTCTCCCGAGCTGCCGGCGATACTGTCACTGAATTGTTTGACTATTTCTTTAAGGTCGGCGCGTCTTCTTTCAAAAATGTTCTCCAGATGTTTTGGGTCAACGGCGCGGTATAGCGTACGCTTTCCTTTTGTCGGTAGTGAAGAAATAAATCCCTTCATTATTAACTGTTTGAGAGGAGGGTAAACGGCAGTGCGCGGAATGCCCGCGCGAACAGCAAGCGCGCTTATTGTAGTGTTTGGTTCATCAAGAGCCGCAAAATATAAGCGAGACTCGTAGTCGCTTAAATTAAAAACATGCGCGAGGCGCTTTGCAGGTTCGTTCATGTTAGGAATTATATAAAAAATTACATCACGTGTCAATTAAATGACGTTAAAAACGTCATAAATTGATTTTAATAAATGCTTATATATAAGCTTATATATAAGGCGATTTTATGGATTCTTCGTAGAAGTGAGGTAAAACATTGACATTATTTATTTTTTACTTTATTATTTACACTAGTTTTTAGCTCTTTGACACAGCATTCAGGAGGTTGTAATGAGCAGCACGGGTAGGACTTTTGTTGCAGTTAAAATGTGGAAACCGCTATCTAAGGCAGAAGAAAAGAAGAGAAAAGAAAAGGAAGAGAAAGAGAAAAAGGAAGAGAGAAAGCGGCAAAAACAACTGGGTGAAAAATTAAAAAGAGATATAAAAGAAGAGAAAGAGGAAGAGAAAATAGAAAAAGAGGAGACACGGAGGTCACCTTCGGGTCGTGCCGCTCGGCTACTCATCAAGGTCGCGAAAGAAATCAGAAAAAGAGGGCTTTGCGGCACCTTTGAAATTCTTGGAAAACCCGGAAATAGTCGTGTTGGTGTCCTAGCGGGTAGTCTCTACAATTATACTGCTCACTTTGAGTCGAGGCCGGGACGTGCCTTATTGGAGATTAAGTGCGTCCATGGTCGCTGTCCGGAAATACCTGCGGGGTATTTTTCACTCGCAATTCCCATTAAACCCGACAAAATAGAAAGTGTGGCCCAGAGGCTTGAAGACTGCGAAGTAACATCAATCGAAATCAAGAGATTCATAAAAAAGCTCGGATTGAAACTCTAAGACTTCAATGTGGGAGTGAACGAAATCTGCGTGCTCCTACTGAGCTTGAAATAACCCCGGTTTGTGAGTAGGCGGCGATGAAAACATCGCCGCATTTTTTTAATACACAAACCGTCGCGGGCGGTACTGAAGGGCTTCGAGAACATGATTCTTTCCGACCTCTTCAGACTCTTCAATGTCGGCGATGGTACGCGCGAGTTTGATGACGCGGTGGTAGGCGCGCGGGGAAAGATTAAGCTGGGACGCCGCTTCGTTTAAGATACTTCGCACGTCTTGTTGCAATAAAACGTGTTGCGTCAAATCACGAACCGTCATCTCGCTGTTTGTTTTGGTATCATGCTTAAATCGCTCTTTCTGCATAGCTCTCGCTGTATGCACGTGTTGCCGAAGCGCGTCTGATTCCCGCGGGTATTCTTTTCCATCAGAGAGCGTCCTGTGGTCAATGTGCCCGACTTCAATCCACATATCCACGCGGTCGACAATTGCCCCCGATATTTTCTTTTCAAAACGCGTTTGTTCAAGCCCGTCCTCGCGCGGAGGATTCATTGCGGCAACCAAAATGAAATTTGCCGGAAAAAGCGCGGACCCTTTTGAACGCACGACCGTGATTGAACGTTCTTCAAGCGGTTGCCGGAGCGCTTCAATCGTCCGCCGTTCAAATTCGGGAAACTCGTCAAGAAAAAGGACGCCGCGGTGCGCGAGCGTAATTTCTCCCGGTTTGGGCACGGTTCCCCCGCCGACCAAAGAGACGTACGAGGCGGTGTGATGGGGCGCACGGAAAGGCGGGGTGGTCATAAGAGGACTTTTCAGGACTCCGGCGACCGAATGTATGGAGGTTACTTCAAGGCACTCTTCAAAGGAGAGATTCGGCAGAATATCGCTGAATGCCCGCGCGAGCATTGTTTTGCCGGTACCGGGAGGGCCGTAAAGGACGATGTTGTGTCTGCCTGACGCGGCAATCAGAAGTCCTCGCTTCGCGCTCTCTTGCCCGCGGATGTCTCCAAAGTCAACTGCCTGCTCTCTATTTTCATACACTATCTCCGTACGCGGCTGTTTTGCAATCATCGCACGGTCTTCTGTGTCTTCATGAAGATGTCGTACGACGTCCGTGAGCGTTTCCGCTCCGTAAATTTCAATATCGTCTATGAGCGCCGCCTCTTTCGCGTTTTCTTTCGGTACGAATACTTCCTTGAATCCGACTCGCTTTGCCTTGCGGACCAGAGGAAGCACGCCGTGAATACTTCGCAATTCCCCGTCAAGAGAGAGTTCCCCGAGAAAAAGTTTACCCGTCGGGTCAAATGAAATATCTTTCGTCGCAAGGAGGTAGCAAAGCGCCATGCCAAGGTCAAAGGCCGGACCCTCCTTCTTGAGGTCTGCAGGCGCGAGCGAAATAACCACTTTCTGATTCTTGTTTTTGGGAGATTTGTAGCCGGAATTCTTAATTGCAGCCGATACGCGGTCGCGCGACTCTTCAACCGCCTTGTCGGGAAGCCCCACGATAGAAAACGCGTGGAGTCCCTTTGAGAGGTCCACCTCAATGTCAATAACGTGGGCATCAAGAAGTGTCGTCTGCGCGCTGTATACTTTTGCAAAACTCATCTTCTTAGAGAGAGGACACGATTATTAATTATTTTCTTTTTCTACAGAACATTATCTCGCGCCATTTCTTTGTTGCGGGGGAGCTCTCTTTCGTATGCAAGAATCTATAGAGCCCCGACGGCTTAGTTCATGTGCTTCGTGCACGTCGTCGCGGCGGGATTCGCCTCAAGCCGCTCTTTCTCAATCGGCTCTCCCCCCGCTTCGCATACTCCATACGTACCGTCTTCAATACGCTTCAGAGCGGCTTTGACGTCGTTGTACCTGACTTCAACCTCTTTGAGCACTCCCACATTGGTCTCATATTCTTCAATCGCGTCCGCCCGCTCATTCGGGTCGGCTTGCTGAATATCCAATCCTCCCCCTTTTGCCTCCCAGTCTTTCGGATTCTCCGGATTTTTTTCAGCAATGCTTGTAAGCTCGTGTGTCAGAGTACGCAGTTCTTGTTCCAACTTTGTCTTGAAATACGCGGTATCAATTTCCATATACTACGATACTATCAGAGAGCGTCGCGCTGGCAAAGTCGCCTCGTTATAGCAACGGCTAGAAAATACGCACGGTGCGTAGCCGAGTGATGACTTCAGTGAGAGAATTTTCGTTTGTCGTTATGATAAGCGTCTCTCGGTCGGGGAACGCGTAGAGAAATTCAATACCCCCCGTTTCGTTGAGAAGTACGCGCGTATCGATATTTTGTATGACTTTGTCCTCAAACGCCGTTTTCAGAGGAGTGTTTTCTCCGGTCAGAGGATTTTTTGGAATCTCAAGAAAAGTAGCGGCGCCTCTGCCCATGAACGGGAACAGGTCGTCATAGATGGAGCGCTCCCACTCAAGCATGCCGGCGAAACTGTGCTGGTATGATTCCGATTTGAATATCATAAACGGCTGATTTTGGTTGAAGACGTGGATTCCCACCATGTAGTCTGGCGAGAGCGAGCGGAGAAACGCATCGCTTACCCGTGCGCCGACCTTCTGTAAAAATTCTTCGGCGGAAATAATTTGTTGCTCTCCCGTATCGGGATTCAATTCCGTAAGGTAGACCTGCGTGACTTGACCAAGCGGAAGGGAAACCGCTCGCCGCAATTCCCCGAGCATCCGCACAATCTCTGGGGTATCCTTTCCAGTTACATCAATGCCTTCGTGCTCCTCGGCAAAGATGAGAGACGGAATCTCTTCTTCAATACTGACTTTTGGCGGCTCGTAGAAAAAGAGAAAAAATCCAAGAAGTCCGATGCCGAGCAGAATAAAAAGCACGCTCCCTGAAATGACGGAGAGCCTCTGGTAATCAAGTTTCCTCGGAGCGGTCTCCTCGATGCTTTTCGAGGTTCTCGTTCGCCGACGTTCCTCCGCGGCAGTCGCGCTTGTGAGTGAAGTATTTTGCCTCTTTATTGCCTCAAGAATGTCTTCCTTGTATGTCCGTATCCGGCGCACCAGCCCTCCCTCGCCGTTCTCCTCTTTCGGTTGAGGGATGCGGAAAACTTCAGTTTCCTTTCCCTCGTTTTTCTGTACCGTCGAAGTTTCCGGTACTGGGAGAGCCTCTTCCGTTTGTTCCGGACGTTCTTGAGACGACTCTCTGTGATTTTGTTGTGTATCAGGTTTCTGTTCCATTGTCCGAATGAGGTTGCAAGTATCACGCGCGCGGACTTTCCTTTTCTCCCGTCTTTTCTCCCGCCCCTTTCCGCGCCGCAAAATCAGGGTCGGCGCGCTTGATGGAGAGATTGATGCGGTCTTGCCCGTCAATTTCCTTGATTATAACAGGAACCGTTTCTCCGACCGAGACGATGTCCTCGACGCGATTGACGCGGAATGGCGCAAGTTCAGAAATGTGCACCAGCCCTTCGGTGTTATGCCCAATGCGCACGAATGCTCCGAAATCAAGCACACGCGTTACCACTCCGTCAAAACGCTCTCCCGCCTTGTACTCATGTGTCATCTCTTCGATTATTTTTCTCGCCTCGTCAACCCCGCTTTTCCCCGTGATGTAGACCGTGCCGTCGTCTGTAATCGTGATATCCTCGACACCCGTCGCGTCCTTGATGCCGTTGATGGTCTTCCCGCCCGGACCTATCACAAGACCAATCTGCTCTTCCTTGACGGAGAGAATGGCAATTTTCGGCGCGCGCGGAGAAATCGTCTCGCGTGGTTTCGGTATTGCCCCCTCCAAACAATCAAGAATAGTAAAACGTGCCTTTCGTGCCTCGTCGAAAGTCTCCGTAAGTATTTTGATTGAGACCCCTTCCACTTTTACGTCCATTTGAACCGCAGTAACGCCATCCCGCGTCCCGGCAACTTTACAGTCCATGTCACCGTGCTCATCCTCGGGCCCCTGAATGTCGGTCAATACTTTATACTTCCCGTCTTCGCCGAGCATGAGCCCCATGGCGACGCCGGCGACGGGCTTTTTGATTGGAACGCCGCCGTCCATAAGCGCAAGCGTTGACGCGCACACGGAACCCATTGAGGTTGAGCCGTTTGATGCCATTGCTTCAGAAACGATGCGGATGGTGTACGGGAACTCGTCCTGCGTCGGTATGACCGGAAGGAGTGCTTTTTCGGCAAGCGCTCCGTGCCCGATCATGCGCCGGTTCGCTCCTCCGATGCGCCCCGTCTCTCCAGTCGAAAATGGAGGAAAATTATAGTGGTGCATAAAACGTTTCTCCGTATCCCGCGCTTCCATATTGTCGATAATTTGCGAATCCCCGGGTCCCCCGAGCGTAAGCGCGGAGAGTATGTGCGTGCCTCCCCGGTAAAAAATTCCCGTTCCGTGGATGATGTCGGATACTCCTCCCGCTTGCGCGAAGAGAGGTCTGATTTCGTTGAGCGCTCTGCCGTCCGCCCGCTTCTCTTTTTCGATTGCCGCCTTGTGGATTAGGGCGCTTATTGCTTCTTCAAAATATGCCTCGGCATGTCTTGCATTTTCTTCCGGCAGTGTCTCCTTGAATATCGCGAGCCATTCATCTTTAAGCTCGTAGATCGTCTTTTTCCCCGGACCCCGGAAAAGGGCTGGTTCAAGTTTTGGAGCGATATTTTTTTCAAAGAGCGCGACAAGCTCGCGTGAGTAATGGGCGTGCTCAAGTGTACGTTTTTCTTTCCCAATCTCCGCGATGATTTTTTTCTGAAACGCCTGGACTTCATCAATTGCTTCGAGCGCTTTTTTGAGAGCGTCTGTGAGCACCCCTTCGCCTGCCTCGCGTGCGCCGACTTCAATCATGTTGATACTCCCGTCTTTTCCGCACACGAGGAGGTCGAATTCGTTATCCTTCTGCTCCCTTTCTGCGTACGTTGGATTCACGATGTGCCCATCACCTACTTTGCCGATGCGTACTGCAGAGACGGGACCTCTCCACGGAATGTCCGAGGTGCCGAGCGCGAGCGACGCCGCAATAATCGCGAGTACGTCTGGGTCGTCCTCGTCAATCGAGAGTATGGTGATGACCACCTGCACCTCGTTTCGGATGCGCTGGTCGAAGAGCGGGCGTATTGTGCGGTCAACGACTCGTCCGGAGAGAATTGCTTCGTCCGTCGGGCGTCCTTCACGCCGCATGAAACGGCTCCCGAGGATTGCCCCCGCGGCGTAAAATTTTTCTTCATAATCAACCGTGAGCGGAAAGTACCCTGCCTCTTCTTTTACGCCCTCCGACATGACGGCGGTCGCCAAGACCGCACTATTCCCGTAGCGGAGAATGACCGAGCCGTGGGCTTGGTCTGCCAAATCCGAAAAAATCGCTGTGAGCGTCTTCCCGCCAATGTCAACGGAGTACTCTTGTGTGTGCATACAGCTCCCTTGGGTGGCTTTCGGATCCCAGGATTGAAGCCTTGCCTTCTGCACAGGGCGGTTTCAGTGCTGACGTCCAAAAACCACGGATTATGCGTATAATGATGTACTCTAGCAGAACCGAGGGTTTTCTCAACATATCTCTCTCGTGAAACCAAAAATACCCCTCCGCCCAGGGCGGAGGGGTATTTTACGTGTCTTTAGGTTCTTTACGTCCGGGGGAATTTCCACCGCGAGCCGCCGATGAGGTATTTCTCATGGTCCTCGCAGAGGTCGATAAAATCGTCCGCAATATCGCGCAGGCGCGAGGAAGCAGACTTGCCGAAGGCGATGACCTCCACCTGACTCCCCTCTTTATATTTAAGATATTCAACGAGCGGCACGAAATCTCCATCGCCGGTCGCGAGGACAACCGCGTCGAGTTTTGACGCCATGGAGATGGCATCAATCGCCATACCGACATCCCAATCGGCTTTTTTTGCGCCTCCGTAGAATACCTGGAGGTCTTTCGTCTTCGTTTCAATACCGAGTTTTTCAAGGGCTTCAAAAAAACCCTGTTCCTCTCCGCTCTCCGTTGTCACGACGTACGCATACAAATTCTTCGCGCTATGGTAGAGATTTTGCGTGTCGATAAAAACTCCGACGCGCTGTTCCTTATGTTTAATAACAGCCATAAAAATTATGGTACATAAAACTGATAATAGGGGTCACCCATGTCCATTATAGCTCCTCGGCTCGGAAATACGGAAGCACATAGACGATACGGGGCAACAACACTGCTTATGAAACTGTAGAAGTTCTTCGCGGGTACAATAAAAATGCGTACGGAGCGTGCTTATCTCTTGAGGTCGAGTTTCTTGAGAAGCGCGTTGTACGAGCGCTTGTTGTTTCTCTCAAGGTACTTCAGGTGTTTCCTCCGGTCAGCAACCATCTGAAGCAGTCCTCGTCGGGAATGCTTGTCTTTGACGTTCTTTTTAAGATGCGAAGTCAGGGCGTCAATGCGCTTTGAAAGGAGCGCAACTTGCACTTCGGAAGACCCCGTATCCGTCTCATGCTTTTGGACTTCCTTGACTGCTCGTGCCTTTTTCTGTTTCGTCAGCATGCGCTTAGGATAGCACAAATAAGCCCTCTTTGCAAGCCTTTTTAAGATTACCATGTATGCCAAAGATATGCCGTAGTACGCCTCCGTATTTCTGCACCTGGAAATTTATTGTGCGACACTCGTGCTATACTGTACTTTAAAGAGATATGTCAGAAAATTTGAGAACGCTCAAACAGGAATTTTTGGAATACATCGAGATTGAAAAAGGTCGGGCACTCAAAACCGTTGAGAATTACAACCGGTATCTTGTCCGTTTCCTTTCATTTTCAAAAGCAGTCTCCGTCCGTGATATTACCGAGGAGGACATTCGCAGATTCCGGCTTGAACTCAATCGGGCGCATCTCAACCGCCGCACGCAAAATTACTATCTCATTGCGCTCCGCCAATTCCTGAAGTATTTGGTAAAACGAAAGTATGAAGTTGTGTCCCCCGATACGATTGAGCTTGCGAAAGAGATCCAGCGTGACATCAGTCTCATCTCCCCTATTGAACTTGGGCGGCTCCTCGATGCGCCCGACGGGGCGGATGTAAAATCGCTCCGCGACAGAGCGATGCTTGAAATGCTTTTTTCCACCGGTCTTCGGGTCTCCGAACTCTGCAGTCTCTCTCGGTACCTCGACTGGTCTCGTGATGAAATTTCAGTACGCGGAAAAGGCGGAAAAATCCGTCCGGTATTCATCTCTCCCGGAGCAAAGCGTGCGATACAGGCATATCTTAAGAAACGTACCGATACCGACGACGCGCTCTTTGTATATTTCGGACACGGCGCGAAACGCGCGAAAGGCGATGACGGGTCTGTGCGTCTTTCACCGCGCAGTGTTGAACGTATTGTGAAACGCTACGCGGTAAAGGCGGGTATTGATACGCGCGTGACGCCGCACACGCTCCGCCACTCGTTCGCGACTGACCTTCTTCAAAACGGCGCTGACCTGCGGAGCGTCCAGGCGCTTCTCGGGCACGCGAATATCGCGACAACGCAGGTCTATACGCACGTTACCGACAAGCACCTCAAAGACATACACAAGGCGTTTCACGGTAAAGGGAGAAAATAAAAAAGAGGTCGTGAGGGAAACTCTCTTATTTAATAAGTCCTCGAACAAACTCATTCTGGTCAAAAGGTTTTCCTGCCTCATACAAAAATGTGTACAAACTCTTGAGAAAGGAGGCGACATTCTCGTCTTCTATGGTCAAAATCATATTTTCCGTCCAGTTATTCATCACCGCCATGTTTTTAAAGATAAAGAACTCCATGTTTCCCTTGAGCCACTCTTTTGGCACGAGCCGAATCGCCTGCATACGCTCTCCGAACGCTTTTGGCCAATCAGGGTCTTTCTCGGCAAACTTACGATATACATCTTTAATATCTTCAGTCAAAACCCCCTCAAGAATGACGCCGCTTTTCTTTATTCCCTCATTTACTTTTTTGGTTATTTCCCCGGGCACTTTCTCAAACCACGAGAGTGCGGCACTCGCGGTCTGTATCGCATAAATACGTCCGGTGTCCTTACGTGCCATAGAGTTCAGGTATACCTTAACGACATTCCCTACTCCCCGATAAATTTTCACTTCACTTTTCTCTGAAATTCGAACACCAAAGAGATCTCGCATGTCCCTTTTGCTTTTCTCAACACTGCTTAAAACGCCAAGTGATTCTGCGGCTTCTTTTAATTCTTGCTCAAATTGGGTTGGTTTTGTGAGACGCCACACGCTTGCGTATCCTTTTGAGACTCGCCGCACCATTTTGCGGTCATGAAGTCGCTTGAGTACATCGTCAACGGTTGAGCGCGGGAAATTCACTACACGGCTAAGCGCGCTTACCGATAACGCACCCCTCTCCTTAAGCGCGTGAACTGTTTTTGCTTCAGCGTCGGTAAAATCAAAAATATCCCACCCATCCTTCATTTGATTTTTCATAGGTTCATTATAGCATAGGTTCTCCCATAGTTAACGAAATTTTCGTTAAAGTGTATAGTGATAAAATGGCTCTGTTTTGTCATATCTTCGTATTTTAATCGGTAGAAAATGTATTTGTTGAAAACTATTGACATTTTGTTATAAAATATGTGCAGTAAAGTTCATCGAAATTGCGCTTTGGCACACCAACTATGCCTTAGGAGGGCATCACCATGAGAATCTTAGTAATTGAGGACACGCAGAAGCATCTAAATGATGCCAAGAAGTATGTCAAAGGTCTGGTTGGTTGCATGGTGGATTTCGCCACTACGCTGTGCGAGGCAGAGGAACTGCTGATGCAGAATCAATACGACGGAGTCATCTCCGACGTATTCTTCCCTGCAAAGGCCGGCACATCGGCGGAGACATTCATGAACGCTATCGCAATCAACAGTTTATTGATTGCAATGGGCGTCCACCACGTCTTCAATACGGCGGGCAACCATCACGGTAGGAAGTATAAGGGGTTTATCTGGAAAACGCCTCACAACCCACTCACCGAGTCCGAAGAGGATCATCGGTCGGGAGAATATGGTCGGAGACCCTGCTATGACTTCCGTACCACAGGTATGATCATCGAGGCGTACCCCAATGACTCCGACGGCGAGAAGGATGCGAAGCAATGGCAGGCTGCCTTCCGGTATATCCTCCTCGCACAGACGCTTCTCGGACTCCCCGACAAGGGAGAGGGCGTCGTCAAGGATGCGAAAGAGCTGCGTGGCTTCCCATATGGGGAGTACGGCGGTCTCACTAAGTCCTTCGCGGAGTGTTCCCACCCCTTCGTCGTCGAGACCTTCCAGAAGTTCAACGCGTAGCTGGCTGATATCCAATCTTAAACCAAACTTGGGAGAAGTAGCACTTCTCCCCTCCATTGAGACCATAATTTTTTGAAATTGTGTTCTCATCGAGAAAAGTTCTTTGGAAAACGTGACATTTTGTTACGCCCGCACCTCGGGGATTCGGGGGTGGAGGAAATCCTATGACATCTTCACATATGGTTGAGCTTGTGCGTATTCCAGAGCCTATGTCTCATCCGGTGGCCGAAGAGCGCCTCCAGCAGATGGGATATCGCCCCGCAACCCCTGAAGAGTTCGAGGTCTTCAAGCGAGAGGCTAGCGACGACATCGCCAAGCAATACTCGCTGGGTCTCGAGCCCGACTGGTTCTGGGTTCACATTATAGATCC
Source organism: Candidatus Kaiserbacteria bacterium (assembly GCA_016186705.1). Classification (GTDB taxonomy): domain Bacteria; phylum Patescibacteriota; class Minisyncoccia; order Phycocordibacterales; family JABMNX01; genus JABMNX01. The sequence goes on from JACPLB010000003.1 coordinate 32,285, forward strand.
CACAGAACGATCGAAGGATCCCACGGAGCGGGAACGCTTTGGGGCGGCGGGTGCCTACGCTGCTGTGAGAATCTAGACTTTGCTGAACATCAGGCGGAGCCGGCTGATATCCGGCTTAGCAACAGAAGTCTCTCAAGCCAAACGGCAGATGAGACAAAACTATCACCGCGGTGCATACGCGGAATACAAATCCTAAGCCACCGTCAGCCTTGAGCTGGCGGTTTTCTTTTTCCTGCTTCTCCCGTTTTGAAAAACCGACTACAATAACTGTATGAAACTCTTCTCGTGGAACGTGAACGGCATACGCGCGGTCAATAAAAAAAACCTTTTTGTGCCGTTTATCAAAAAATTTAATCCGGATATCGTATGCCTTCAGGAAACGAAGGCACAAAGGGGCGATGCGGAGATTGATTTACCGGAGTATGAAGAGTACTGGAACTCGGCAGAACGCAAGGGATACTCCGGCGTGGCGATTTTTACGAAAAAAAAGCCAATGTCGGTTTTCAACAACTTCCCTGTAGACATCGCGGCAAAATATAATATTGCCGGAGACGGATATGGCAACCCGAACGCCGAGGGGCGTGTCATTGCGCTTGAGTTCAGGGACTTTTTTGTGTTGAGCGTCTACACGCCGAACTCAAAGGGAGATTTAAGCCGGCTTTCACTGCGACATAGACACTGGGACCCGGCGTTTCTTGAATACGTAAAACAACTCGAGAAGAAAAAACCGGTAATATTTTGCGGGGACATGAATGTGGCACACACAGAGCAGGACCTCGCTCATCCAAAAGCAAACGAAGGGGAACACGGCTTCACCAAGGAAGAGCGCGAAGGGATAGACAATATCATCAAGGCGGGATTTGTGGATACCTTTCGCTATTTCACTCCTAAGGGAAACGGTTACTACACGTGGTGGACGCATTGGCAGAGGGCGCGAGAGCGGAATGTCGGCTGGCGGATTGACTATTTCTTCATGAGCAAAAAACTTGTCAAAAAACTTACAAAAGCGTCTATACATCCTGATGTTATGGGCTCCGACCACTGCCCTGTGAGCATTGAGCTCGATTATTCATAAAGGACATTTTGTATCGCTAGTTCGAAGGCTTATCCACAGTAGTGTCCTTTACATGTCCTTTAGAGAGAGTACGCTCAAGGGAGGCAGGTCTTTTTAGTTCTTTCAAAAAGAGCTTGCTCTGTGAACCCGATCTAGTAACAAGATTGCTCAAGCAGTACGTATATCTACAATCACGCAACATTTTTGTTTTCAAAGGTATTACGTTACTTCGGTGGTTCTTGAAGCCAGATAGTGTTTACGCCACAAGTCGCTTTAACGCGCGTTTCGGTTTTTGCCCAACTCCTCCCGTACCCGCAATAAAGCGGCTTTGTTTTACATACCAAAACTTGACAAAATTGAGTTTATAATGTATATTGTATACTAGTCTCGAATTGCAACCGCTTACAATAGCAAATGGAGGTTCGATGTCCCAAAGAAAAGACTTATCAGCTGCCGTTACGGTGGCTGTCATGAATTTTGAAAAGACCCTCCTCGTTCGTGATCTAAAACATGCTAATCCGCAATGGAAGTTCCCCGGTGGAGGAAAGGAACCAGGAGAGACTCCTGAAGAAGCGGCTGTTCGCGAACTTCATGAAGAAGCCGGAGTTAAAATCTCCGTTGACGAACTTGTGCTTCTTGATAAAGAAATGCGCAAGAAGCCATCTCGTCATCGCCACTTTTTCTTCGGTGTTGACATTGGTGAGGATTCTTTTCTCTCTCGCGGACTCAAAAAATTCGGTGAGACGGGTGAGGAAACAAAAGTCGTCCCTCTTGATGCCACTCCCGAAACCATAGAGCTTGAGCAACAGCTTCGACTGCTCAAAAAACTGCGCGCCGTTTGAAAAAGCCGGCGCGCCTCTTGTTTTATACCGCACGCCCGTCACGTCACCCAGTATTTTTTTCGAATATCGGAGACCGCTTCCTCTTCGAGCTCTTCTTGCCGGCGTTTTCCCTCTTCCCCGTGCGTCTTAAGGGACTCTTCCGGGAGTTCGCTTAATTCAATCGCTCGTTTTTCTAGATACTCAACGGTATTCCGCTTCGGGTCATCAAGCACCTCTTCAAGGAGCGCGTGAAGTATGTAACCGATGCGAGGTCCGGGCTTTTCTTTCGTAATTTCCATGACACGCTCACCGTCAATTTTAAGCATCGTGACCGAAATCGGGTCGCGGAGCGCTTCCTCCACCATTGATTTGTACTTCCGGAAACGAAATGGCTGGGCTTTTGGACGGCCGGAGCCAATGCGGTCACAAATGCGCAAGTTGAGGAGGTCCCAGATGTTCTCTTCTCCCACGTTTCGTATGACGCGGCGCACTGCGGAGAGCGTTACCTTGTCAGGGTCGGAAAAGAACATGTGCCAGCGCACAAGCTTCACCACTTTCTCAATTGTTTTTTTTGGAAATTTCATATTCTCAAGCGCCCGTTTGGCGACGCGTGCGCCGACGACTTCGTGCCCGTAAAACGTCCAATCTTCCTTGTCTTTTGACCATCGCCGCGTTTCTGGTTTTGAAATATCGTGGTACAGCCCCGCAATCCTGATGTCAAAATCCCACTTCATGTCCGCGCCGTGCTGCATCGTACGCAGAAGATGCTCGAATACGTCATATTTGTGTGCCTGATTCTGCTCGACACCAATTCCCCGTTCCAAATCGTGCGCGACGTACGGAAGAAGCTTCAGTTTCTCGGCAATTATAATCGCGTGCATCGGGTTGTCTGAATTAAGAATGCGCGCAAATTCGTCTCGCACGCGTTCTTTCGCGATTTTCTCCAACTGCGAAGCCGAACGAGCGATTGCATCGGCGGTTTTCGGTTCAATTGTGAAATTGAGCTCTGCGGATATGCGGATTGCTCTTAGCATGCGAAGCGCGTCCTCTTCAAAACGTTCATACGGGTCTCCGACCGCCACAATACTCCCCCGCCTGAGGTCATCCTGCCCGCCATAAAGGTCTGTGAGTTCTCCTTTCGAGATATTGTACGCGATTGCGTTAATGGTGAAATCGCGGCGCTTCAAATCATCCTCAAGTTTTTCTGAAAAACGCACGGAATCCGGTCGGCGCGCGTCGGAATATGCCGCCTCAAGCCGGTACGGCGTTACTTCAACGACCTTGAGCGAATCGTTGTCGGTTTCGTTCACCACACCGACCGTGCCATAATCGTTTTCATAGAACGTTTCTTTAAAAAGATTCTGTATTTCTTCCGGAGTGGCGTTTGTGGTAAAGTCCCAATCTTTCGGTGTACGGTTGAGCAAAAGGTCTCGCACGCATCCTCCAATAAGATATGCCTCAAAGCCCCCTTTTTCCAAAGTTTCAGCGACCGAACGAATCTCGCTCGGTATTTTTGACGCCGGAATTGTTGACATACCTACACTTTATTACATATTTTACGCGTGTGCGAATCTGACGTATACTTTTCATACTCACTGCGCCCGTGGTGAAATGGATATCACAGCTGGCTTCGGACCAGCCGTTCCGGGTTCGAATCCTGGCGGGCGCACAACATACCAGAGAATGCTCCCATAGTTTAATGGACAAAATGCAAGCTTCCGGAGCTTGCGATCGAGGTTCGATTCCTCGTGGGAGCACAGAATGTAAAGGAGTCTAGCGTAAGAGTACAGGCAAAACCAATAGGCAATTGAGAGAGGTTTCCGGTTGTAGTACAATAGGATTTCACGATGCGGGTATGGTTTAGTGGTAGAATACGTCCTTGCCAAGGACGAGTCGGGAGTTCGATTCTCCCTACCCGCACAAAACTAACCAAGGGAATGGAGGGTGTCATTGTGGGGATAATGTTGTGAATAGTGTGGATTAAAAGGACATGTATACATTGATGTCTTTTATAAAATACGGCTTAAATAATGGATATTTAAAGGACATTCACACTAATGAAATTAAGTACGATAAAATGTTTCACGTGAAACACTATTATGAGTACAAATATGTTTCATGAGAAACACTAATAAGAAATCCAATCAAGAAGTTGGTCGAGTTGGGGAAGAAACAGCCTGTAAGTTTCTCGTGAAACAGGGCTTTTCAGTTATTGGGCGGAATTTTTGGAAAAAATGGGGTGAGATTGACATTATTGCTCAAAACGGAGACAAACTGCATTTTGTTGAGGTTAAAACTGTTTCACGTGAAAACATACGTGACATTTCACGTGAAACATTAGATGAGTATAGACCGGAAGAGAATGTCCATCCAAAGAAGCTTGAACGGCTCTCTCGGACCATACAAACATACCTGCTTGAGAAGGATTATGAGGGTGAGTGGCAATTTGATGTCATCGCGGTGTTTTTAGACATAGAGAGAAGAGAGGCAAAATGCCGCTACATTGAAAATGTTGTCCTTTAGAAAACAATAATGTCCTTTAGAACAGACCATTAAAACAACTGGCAATACGGCGGTTTTATGGTATGATTTTGCAATTAGAACGTTGTTTTTTCAAAGACCAGGTTTTACATTATTGCATAAAGTTGACGTTCGGTAGACTTTGTTGCGTAAAAATTACAAAAAACGGAGCGTGCAAGTAGGTGTAATAGTACGGCTAACATGTTAGCCTAAAGCACAGGTCATTTTTAGATGGGAGATTATATTGTGTAGGTAAACGACAATTACATAACGGGGCGTGGTGTAACGGCTAACATTCCTGATTTGGGATCAGGCGACTCCGGGTTCGAATCCCGGCGCCCCGATGATTGCAGGGTAATGAAGAAAGGATATTTTCTCAGCTATCGCTGAGAAAATATCCTTTCTGAGTAGGTTCGGATTCGAAAGCCGCACCCCTCACATACGCGCATGTGAGGGGGAGGCGGGGTCGAGAACACTTAGTATTTTATAAGTGTACGAAGTAAAATACTTAGTGATTCGTGACCGAATCCCGGCCTGCCTGCGGCAGGCAGGCGCCCCGAACGTTTATGGACAGAGACTTTTTTGGTACAATCAATCTCGATGGAGGATTTATTTTTTGACAATGCGTACGAGGGATACTTATTCCTCGGAAACAGCGTTGAGGCATATATCCTCGCGCTCGGAATTTTTATCGCACTCTTTGTGGTATTCCGGCTTCTCCAGTGGGGAATACTAAAACGTCTCGAAAGCGCGGTTAAGAGAACCAAAACCGACATTGATGATACGTTCGTTGAGGTGGTGAAAAGCCTTAAACCGGCATTCTACTACATCCTTGCAGTCTACTTTGCACTCCGCTCCCTCGTCTTTCCGGAGCTTCTTGAGAGCATCATTGACGCCGTCATCATTGTTGTCCTCGCATACCAAGCAGTAACGGCGCTCCATATACTGCTCGACTATACCCTCAAAAGGAGAGCGGAAAAAGAGGGAGGGGAGACAAAGAAGGCACTCCGCTCCCTCGGCGTCTTTCTCAAGTGGGGGTTGTGGGCGGTCGCTATTCTCACCGTTCTCTCGAACCTTGGGGTAAACGTGACCTCACTCGTCGCAGGACTCGGCATCGGTGGCATCGCCATCGCGCTCGCGGTCCAAAATATTCTCTCGGACCTCTTCAGTTCGTTCGCGATTTACTTCGACAAGCCCTTTGAGGTGGGGGATTTCATTATAGTCGGAGAGCACTCCGGCACTGTCGAGAAAATAGGTATCAAAACGACCCGCCTCCGCGCACTCCAGGGAGAGGAAATCGTAATCTCAAACAAGGAGCTGACCTCCGCTCGCATTCAAAACCTCAAGAAAATGAAAGAGCGGAGAGTGACGTTTACATTCGGTGTCGTCTACGGCACTTCTCTTAAAGCGTTCAGAAAAATCCCCGAATTTGTCAGAGAAATTTTCGCCGGCCTCGCGCCGAGTGCCCGCATTGACCGCGTACACTTCAAAAAACTCTCCGAGTCGTCGCTCGATTTTGAGGTGGTCTACTACGTGCCGACCCGCGAGTACCTCGAGTATATGAATCTTCAGGAAAAACTCAATCTCAAGCTCATCGAACGGTTCCGTGAGGAAAAAATTGAATTCGCGTACCCGACGCAAACCTTGCACCTTACCAGATAGTCCTATCGGCGGTCGAGATATTCCTCGAGGTGCTTTGTAAGCGCCGAGGCGGTGCTAAGATTGAAAAGTTTCGCCTTGAGGGTCAAATCTCCAAACAAAAGTCCGTCAATTGTCGTGTTCGCGTATTGAGAAAGACTGCGATTGATGTGCCCCAGCGTAATTGCCCGCAGGTCCCGCTCGGCAGTCGTGTCCGCCTTGGTACTCGTAACGATAATGCCGACGAGCATGTTTTTGTCGGAAACGGCGGCACCGCCGGATGATCCCCCTTGGGAGACAACGGTCCCGCCGATGGATATCAAATCAACAGTATTTTCTACAAACGTAAATCGTTCGGCAATGGTCGCGATGCTTGAGACGGTGTAAAGGTCTTTTTGAATGGTAATGCCGCTCAGAAATCCGGCGGGGTAGGCGGCGGCGAGCACATCATCTCCCACCTCGAGTTCTATATCATTGATATCAAAGGGAACAAATGGGAACGTTCCTGGCAGGCTCGCGCTCGGGTCGGTGCGTCCGGTAATGCGCAGAAATGCGTAATCGTGCTCGCCCGTACCTTTCGGCTCTGTATTTACAATGTCGTGAGCATGAAGACTTATCCAGATTGGCGGAAGGTAGAGAAGTTCTGCAGTGTATATCGCCCGCGCCGGGCTTCCGGTGCGCAGGATACACTCAAGCCCGTCTTTGACGGGGTAATCTTTGAGGAGAAAATACTGAGCGACATGGGCGTTCGTGATGACAATACCCCGCGAATCAATAACGACACCGCTTCCCGTTATCGGAGTGACCGCGCCTGCCGCTCGTTGCATGCAGAGAATATTAACAAGCGCTTTCGCGGTCTCGGTGTTGATGTAGGAGAAACTAAGCGGTATTTCAGAGACGGCCGTCGGCGCAGGCGATGTTGACGTTACGGTAGTCTCTTCCTGTATCGCGGGTGACGGGGGAGTGTCTGCTTTTTGTTCCGTTTCAATTACAGTGCCGCCGCCCATTTTCGGCGTTTCTGGAATGACAGTGTCAGGAAGAATAGGCACTTCCTCCATCACAGGCGCGACTTCCTGGATAATTGGAGCGGTTGTTTCTTCTAAAGCGCTACGAGCAGGGGGATTCGAGACTGTTCCAAGACCAAAGGCGGTAAAGAGAGCAATGAGTCCGATGATAACCCTGCTCGCGATGATTTGTATGAGTCCAAAAATCGGCATGAGCATCAGTATAGCACTACGTCAGGGCTTTCATTAAGTCTCTATAGCGGCCTTTTCTTATCCACAGCGGTTCATGATGATATTGACAAATATGTTATTTCGTGTAAAATTTCTTGCATAGCTTGGCGTATGCCCAGCTTTTTGTTTATCAGCGTTCCGACATTTTTTAATGTCGGAGCTAAGACAAAAGTTCATGACATTCGTATCTGACGAAACTCCCGGGATGGCTCCGGAAGGGGAACAGGCACCTGCAGAAGGAATGCCGACTGCCCCAGAAGGAGAGACTCCAAAACCGGAAGGAGAAGCGATGGCACAATAAGCCAAGCATTCTCTTCAGCACACAGCCCCCGCAAAATTGCGGGGGCTGGTGCGTTTTGGTACGATTAATTTCGTTTGCGGGATTAGTTTAATGGCAGAATAACAGTTTTCCAAACTGTGGGCGGGAGTTCGATTCTCCCATCCCGCACATGCACACTACAAAACCCCTGCTTTGCAGGGGTTTTGTAGATAGTGAGACAAGGTCTCTTATTTGACTGCCTCTTTGAGGGCCTTTGCCGCGCGGAACTTTGGCACGCGCATTGCGGGGATCTGAATGGATTCACCTGTTCGTGGGTTTCGTCCGGTTCTCGCTCCGCGCATCTTAGCCTCAAAAATGCCAAGACCCGCGATTGAGACCTCCTGGCCGCCCTTAAGGCCGTCAACGATGCTTGAAACCATCGTGTCAACTGCCCGTTCAGCGTCCGCTTTGGTTCCGCCAAGCACTCCGTGCACTTTCTCGACAATAGCTGCTTTGTTCATAATGTTTATATTTATGTTGCTACAAGGCGATTAATCTCGACCACGTATCGTGTCATAAATCCAGCACACACTATAGCAGTTTATGCTGTGAAATTACTGCAACTATTATATAGAACGCCGTTTTTAGCGCAATATCCCGTTATTGTATAAGTATTGCGCTACTTTTGAGCTTTTCTGTCAATAAATGAGCCGGAATTAGCGGACAAACCCGGTTGGTGAAAACTCACCTTGCTCAACTAACAGAGGAGTTATCCTAAAAGCTGAAAGCTAAGAGCTAAAAGCTATTTCTACTACCGGGCAAATTCAATGGAACGGCTCTCCCGAATGACATTGACCTTGATTTCACCTGGATATTTCAGTTCATTCTCAATTTGGAGCGCTATGTTGCGGGCCAGATTTCGCGCTTCAAGGTCGGATACTTTTTCCGGAGTGACGAAAACCCTGATTTCACGTCCCGCCTGAATCGCGTAGCTTTTTTCAACGCCAGGGAAGTTATTCGCGATTGCCTCAAGGTCCTCGAGTCGCTTGATGTAATTTTCAACCGAGTCGCGACGCGCGCCGGGACGCCCGCCCGATATCGCGTCGGCAACCTGCACAATCATTGATTCGGGTGTTTCGTACGGATATTCCTCGTGGTGCGCCTGCATCGCTTTGATGATTGCCTCGTCAGCCCCGAATTTCTGGAGGATCCTTCGCCCGATTTCAACATGCGTGCCCTGCACTTCGTGGTCGACGGCTTTTCCGATGTCATGAAGGAGCGCTCCGGCGCGCGCGACATAGGGATTCGCGCCGAGCTCCTCGGCAAGCATGCCGGCAATGTGCGCCATCTCTACCGAGTGGTAGAGAACATTCTGTCCGTAGCTTGTGCGGAAGTGGAGGCGTCCGAGCACCGCTATCACGCGCGGGTCGAGGTTGTGGACTCCCGCCTCGTACGCCGCCTGTTCCCCTTTTTCTTTGATAGTCTTGTTGACCTCATTTTTCGCTTTTTGCACGACTTCCTCGATTTTTGCCGGCTGGATGCGCCCGTCAAGAATAAGATTCTCGAGCGCAATGCGCGCCACGTGCCGGCGAATCGGGTCAAACGATGAAATCGTAATCATGTTTGGCGTATCATCAATAATTACGTCAACGCCGCTCGCGCGCTCAAACGCCTTGATGTTCCTGCCTTCTTTGCCGATGATTTTTCCCTTCACCTCGTCCGATGGAATCTGGACGGAGGTCGCCATCACGTCGTCAATGACCGAGTTTCCGAGCCGGTGGATTGACGTCGTGAGAATGTCTTTCGCTTTTTGTTCAAGCCGCTCTTTCCCGGAGATTTCAAGTTTCTGGAGACGCACCAGGATATCTTCCTCGTACTGTTTCTCGAGGATACCGAGGAGCTCTTTTTTTGCCTCCTCCTCGCTTAAGTGTGCGATTTTTTCAAGCTCCCCCTTACGCTCCTCAACGAGCTTCTCCGCCCTCTCTTTAAACGCCCGCACTTCTTCTACTTTTTTCTTCAAATTCTCGACATCGGCGTCAATATCCCCCTGGCGCTTGTCGAGCGTGTCTTCTTTTTTAATGAGGCGGTCTTCGGCTTTTTTGAGTTGCGATTCCTTCTCCTTGAGTTCCTGCCGAAAGGTTTCGATGGATTCCTGTGCTTTCACTTCTGCATCCTGCGTGATGCGCTTCGCTTCCTCTTTCGCCTCAAGCATCATCTGCTTGATTTCAAGCTCCATTGAACCTCGTTTGCCGAGAGAAATAATCCAGCGAAGGAAATATCCAAAGGCAACGCCAATGAGCCCCGCGAGAATGAGGAGGACCAGTACTACTTTTAATGACATATGCGAGTCAAAACCTCGCCTTTCGCTTGTTTACAGATTATATATGCCGTACTTCGGAGTCGTGTGAATGAAAAGCATCGTAAGTGTATCCAAGTGCCGCGCTTTCAGTCGTGAAGGTATATCGGTAAATAAATGAAAAGCTCGATTTCAGAAATTAATGACAATAATGTACGCCATAAGCGTAGCACGGAATATCCGCCGTGTCTAATTAGACAGTTCTCTTACTTGAGTACTTCGTCAATAATGCCGTATTTCTTGGCTTCTTCGGAGCTCATAAAGTAGTCGCGTTCAACGTCTTTCTCGATTTTGGCGAGCGTTTGCCCGGTATTTTTCGCAAGAAGCTTATTGAGATTGTCCCGTATTTTGAGAATCTGCTTTGCGGTGATTTCTATGTCGGTTGCCTGTCCTTGCGCCCCGCCCATCGGCTGGTGGATCATGATTTCTGAATTGGGGAGCGCGTACCGTTTTCCCTTTTGTCCCGCGGAAAGCAAAATCGCGGCGCCGGACGCGGCGATGCCGACGCAGACGGTGGAAACGTCGGGTTTTATGTGGTTCATCGTGTCGAGCATCGCTAGGGTCGCGGTGACCGAGCCTCCGGGAGAATTAATGTAAAAATTGATGTCTTTTTTCTGGTCTTCCGACTCAAGAAAGAGAAGCTGGGCGATGATGAGGTTTGCCGTGTAGTCTTCAATCGGGCCGCCGAGGAAAATAATCCGCTCCTTGAGAAGGCGCGAGTAAATATCGTACGCTCGTTCGCCGTACTGCGATTTTTCCACCACCATCGGCACGAGCTGGTTTCGTGTATCAAGCTTCATATGGCGCTATATATAAATATATAAACTCCTCGGCTTGGACATACGAAAGCACGCTTTCGTATGTCTCTCGCACTACGTCGCCTATAGTAGCACATTATTCCGTTTTCTCAAGAAACGCGAAGACCGCTTCGTTTAAAAGTTGCGTCTCAAGGTACGCGTGCACGTTTTCCGGCTTTGCGTCTTTGTATTTCTTTAAAATGATATCCATCTGCCGGTGCACTTCGCCATGGTCGGCGGAGATTCCTTCTTTTTTCGCGATGTCGTTGAGGATAAGCTGAAGCTTTGCGCGTTTTTCTGCTTGTCCTCTCCATTCGTTGCGCAAATCTTTCTCGGTTTTCTTCGTGTGCACAAGGTAGTCTTCAAATGTCATGTTCACGCGTAGGACGTCGTCTTTCATTTGCGCGAACATGCGCTCAAGTTCGCTCTCAATGAGAACATCCGGCAGTTCAGCCGATGTTTTTTCAATGAGCTTCTCCGATATGGCAACGCGCTTTTTCTCGAGCGCCTTATGTTCTTTATTCTTTTTCACGTCTTCACGGACGCGTGCCCTGAAATCTTCAACCGTCTTGAAATCGCCAAGCGTTTGCACGAACGCATCTTCAAGTTCCGGCAGACCTTCTTCATTGGAGCTCTTACCTTCAGGCGGGATTTCGTCCGGAGCTTTTTCACCTCCGGACGGGACTTTTGCTGAAGTCCCAACTTTCTGTGTGTTATCAAATCGCGCTTTTCCTCGGCGCACCTCGGTGAGCACCTGTTCAATGTCAACGTCGGTAACATGCAGGTCGTCGGGCTCTCTCATTATTTCTCTCGCGATTGTTTTGTAGTCGGGGAGCGAGAACTCCGGAATAACTGCCGTGCGGATTTTAAAGCCGATGGGGTTTCCGGGAGCGAGTTTTGTAAGCGTTACCCGCGGAGCTCCAATAGCGTCAAGTTTTTTGTCCCGCACGAGTGCCGGATATGCGTCGGAGAGCACGAGCTCCGCAACTTCATTCATGACGCCGCTCTCCCCGAGCTTCTGAATGAGCACCTTTTCGGAAACGTGCCCCTTCCGAAAGCCGTCAATGCGCGCATTCGCGCTCAGTTTCTTCAATGCTTTCGTCCGATAGAGAGAAACTGCGGCAAGGGGAATTTCTCCCGCTATCTCTATCTCGGAATTCTTCTGTTTCGTGACGGAAATGTTCTCGTAAAGCGTTCCTGTTTCTTTCATAGTCTCCCCGGTAGTAGATTTTGACGATACTCGTGTAACGAGCGTGTATAGCACTTCGTCAAAATCTACTACCGGGTCCGCCCAGTCTAGCTTTTAGAGCCCAATGTGTCAAAAAATTTTCATCTTAAAACATAAAAAAACACCACCACACCGAGAGAAGCGAGACGCTTCTCAAGGTGGGTGGGTAAAATAGTGCCTAACGATTTAGGTCTGTAATACTGCTTGGTACTCCGAGGTGGTATAGAGTTGCCCAAGTTTATGGCAGTTCTTTTTCCCCAGAATTTTCGCGACCACGCCAGCGCTGACCAAGCCTTTACCAGTTGTTCTTGCAATTTCTCCCTCAATGAAACCATCGGTGTTGGTTTGGTACTCCTCAATGCACTTGAGAGCTTTTTCAGCGTCGGGAATGATATCACGATGATCCGCAACAAATTTGCGTACGTGTGCAATTCTGAACATGTTCTCTCTCCATACTTTTCAACCATCGTTGAACTAATTGAGCATTATATCATACAAAAAACGCCACAGGCACCTGTGGCGTTTTTGATGTGAGAAATTTTCCCTGTTTTAAAGTTCGTTTAAAAGCTGGTCGAGTTCCGTATCCAAGCTTTCAAGGTCAGTGCTGTTGACATCTTCTTCGATTGCTCCGATTTCGTCGGACGTTCCCTGCGATTGCAACTGGTTTACGATTGTGTCAGTCTCTTCATCCGACTGTATCGTCGGCAGGAGATCATTTCCCTGCAGTTCATCCACTTTCGTATTGAAAAAGTACAATCCTCCGACAAGCAGGACGACAATGATGATAATAATGCCGACAAGTGGCCCAAAGGATTTCACGCTCGACGGGTCCTCTCCGAGGGTGTTCGGAGTATCTTCTCTCGGCATGTCGTTGTTATTTATTTTTTCATCCATTGCCATAGTATAAAGGGTTAATTCTCCGTACCGTCATTCTCTTGTGCTTCTCGTTCGTTCTGTTCGAGACCTGCCTTCATTGTACGTATCACCTCGACGAGCGCTTGATGTGCATCTCTCAATTTTTCTTTCGCGTGCGCCAATGTTGAAGCCATTTTGCCGAACGCGTCTCGTGAAATATCGCCGGCGAGCGCTTCTTTCGCTTCAGACAAAGCCGTTTTCAGGCTCTCTCCCGCCTCGGTAATATGCACGCGCGCAGTCTCAAGAAGTTCCCTTGCTTTCGCCATATCAACCCCGCGCGCTTCAAGCTTGTTAATCCGCGATTCAATGCGGTCGCTTAATTTGTCGAGGCGCTCGACTGCGGCGGTCATCTTTCGCGAGATACGTTCAAGGTACGAATCAATACGCTCTATCCGTTTATCCCTCGCCTCATCGGCCCGCTTCTGCGATGCAACTTCGGTGTCTCTTCCTCTCTCCTCGCGGGCACGCAGCTTTTCGCTCTCTTCTCGATTTTTCAAAAGCACGTCGCGTGCTTTGTCGATAAATGTTTCCGGTCGCACCGTTTTCGGTTCCGCTTCACCTTGCACATTTCTGACTTCCGTCTCGGTCTGCGCGAGCGCAAAAGAAAGACTTAAAAGAAAAATAATACACGCGGCAAGAATGCCCTTCATGATTATTGTATAATGTACGGCTCGTGTGTGTTTCATGGCGTTCTTATCGAAAAGGATAATACCTTTAGTATAACAAAGGAGGCGTTCTTAGAAGAACGCCTCCTTTGTTGATAACAATCCGAATCGGTACCGCCTACTTTTTGCCGAACTTCTGCGTATAGAGCTTGAGGCCTTCCATAATCGCCTCTTTTGCCGCTGTGACGTCGTCAAATCCTGTGACATCCACCTCTTTGTTCTGTATTTTTTTGTACGTCGAATAGAAATGCTCTATTTCTTTGAGCGTGTGCTTGTTGATGTCTGTGAGATTTTTCACCTCGTCCCATCGAGGGTCTTCCGCGGGTACCGCGATGATTTTATCGTCAACGTCTCCCGAATCAATCATGCGCATAATCGCAACCGGACGGGCGGAGACGAGTATACCGGGCATAAGGGGGTAGGTGGTTAAGAGTATGACATCAAGCGGGTCGTTGTCGTGCCAGTACGATTGCGGCACGAAACCGTAATCAAAGGGGAAATCCTGCGCGGTGTGCGCCACGCGGTCAAGCGCGATAAGTCCCGTCTCTTTGTCGATTTCGTACTTGTTCTTCGAGCCCTTGTGTATTTCGATAATGACGTTCACTTTCTCGGGTGTCTTGTCTCCGGATGTGACGTCGTGCCACAGATTCATTGTATTGAAAAGTAGATTCTTCTTCTCTACCTTATTACAGCGCGTGTAATGCCGACCGCACCATACATCATAGCACACTCTCTATTCGGGGGAGACGTGCGGGCGCGGCCCTGCGAGTGCCTTATTTTTCTCCTTCCTTATCCTCTTCTTTGTTTTCCGTTTCTTCTTTTTCCTCCGCTTTCAGCTCCTCACTCTCTTTCCCGCCTTCAGACGGAACTTCTGTCTCAACTTTTTTTACAGCAGTTTCTTCTCCGGCAATTTCTTCTGCCGCCGCGCTCTTCACTTGAGGGTCTCCTTTATTGATGACAGTGCGAGATGCGTCTGCCTCTGCGATGCTTTCCCCTTGTATCGAGCGAATGTCGATTCTCCAGCCTGTTAGTTTTGCGGCAAGCCGAACGTTCTGCCCGCCCTTTCCGATTGCGAGGGACTGCTGGTCTTCAATGACTTCGACCACCGCCTGCTTGTCGGCTTCTTTTATATTAACGTTGATGACTTTCGCGGGAGAGAGTGCTTCCTCGATGAATTCTTTCGGGTCTTCAGACCACTCCACGATGTCGATTTTCTCCCCGCCGAGCTCTCCCATGACGACGGAAACGCGCACCCCGCGCTGTCCGACAAGGGAACCAACCGGGTCAATGTGCTCGTCGTGGGAGACGACCGCGATTTTAGAGCGCGAGCCCGCTTCCCGAGCAATCACTTTTATCTCCACGGCGCCCGAGGCAAGTTCAGGCACTTCCATTTCAAAAAGTTTCTTGAGGAAATCGGGGTTGGAGCGAGAGAGTCGCAAAAACGTGCCCCGCGGACTCTCTTCCACTGAATAGAGGTATGCCCGGAGACGTTCGCCTTGGCGGTAGCGTTCGCCGGGGATTTGCTCATCGTACGGGAGAATGCCGGTCGCGCGTCCGAGGTCGATGAACATATTGCCCCGCTCGATTCTCTGCACCGTACCGGTGACGATTTCGCCCTCGCGTTTTCCATACTCCTGGAGAATCGATACTTTTTCCGCCTCGCGGATTTTCTGGACAATCACTTGTTTCGCCGTTTGCGCCGCGATGCGTCCGAAGTCTCCCTTTGCCTCAAGCGGGAAGGTAATTTCAGTATCAAGCTCGGCGCCCTTTTTAATGCGCTTCGCATCTTCAATCATAATGTGGTGCTCCGGATTGAATCGCGAGCGGGTATCGCTCGCTGTTTCTTCCATATCCGAAGAGGTTTTCTCTGTTTTCTCTCCATTCTCATCCTCAATGCGCACCAGCGTGTCATCAACGACGATTTTTACCTGATAAAATTCAACGGCGCCAGTCGCCAAATCGAATTTCGCGCGAATAATCTGTCCGCGTTTCCCATACTCTTTCTTATATGCCGTGGCAAGAGCGGTTTCAATCGCGTCAATAATCTTCTCGCGGGGAATTCCGCGCTCTTCCTCAAGCTGTTCAAGCACCGAATTGATTACTTTTAAGTCAAACATGGTTAGATTTTATTAACGAATGTGTGAGTGTATGAAATCTCTGCTGTGTTTTGTTAATTTTCTAAAAAAAAGTGCCCGTTTCGTGACGGACATCTGCACATAGAAGCGTATCATAGCGGACAGCTGCAGTCAACACTCTTCGTTCTTGCAGTATACAAGCATTTTATCATTCATATCTCACGGGGTATACTTGAAAGTACACATAGCTCTCTCTCAATATGTACATAAATGAAAAACAACTGAAGGAGTTTGTGCTTGATTCCGGACTTGTTTCGAAGGCGGCATTTGAACGAGCGGAGGGAGTGGCGGCACTCGGCAAGCAGACCACGGGAGACGCCCTGGTGAGCAACGGGGATATGACGGAAGACGACCTGCGCCGCGCCCACGCGCACATCCTCGGCATTCCGTTTGTAAATCTTGAGGATAAGAAAATTGATACCGACGTTCTTTCGCTTATTCCGGAGCCGATTGCCCGAAACCACAATATTATCGCGTACAAAAAAGAAGGAGAGAGTCTTGAAGTAGCGATGCTCAACACGGACGATTTGGCGGCAATTGATTTCGTGAAAAAGAAGGTGCGTCTGAAGATTCTGCCGCGCTTGACCGACGTCGCGTCGGTTAAATTTGCGCTCAAGCAGTACCAAAAAAGCCTGAAAGACGAGTTTGGCGGAATCATCCAACGCGAAACGGCGTCGCTTCAGGGATTGCCGGAGACCGGCGATATTACAGAAAAAGACCTCAAGCGCCTCGCGGAGGATTTGCCCGTAGTGCGCATCGTTGACTCGCTCCTGCGTCACGCAATCAATCAAAACGCATCCGATATTCACATTGAACCGATGGACACACAGGTGCTGATTCGCTACCGCATCGACGGTATTTTGCACGACGCGATGACGCTTCCAAAAAGCGCCGGTCCGTCAATTACCGCGCGCATTAAAGTGCTCTCAAATTTAAAACTTGATGAAAAACGGCTGCCTCAGGACGGACGCTTCAAAATGGAATCCGGCAGTGAACGCGTCTCGTTCCGCGTATCCATACTCCCGATATATTTCGGCGAAAAAACAGTCATGCGGCTCCTTCGGGAGGACATCTCCGGATTTACGCTCGAGGGACTCGGTTTCCACGGCGCGGGGCTTGAGCGCATTCACGAAGCGACGCGGCACAAAACCGGAATGCTCCTCACCACCGGTCCGACCGGCTCCGGAAAAACGACGACGCTCTATACCATTCTCGATATCCTCAATACGACCGACGTCAATATTTCAACGATTGAAGACCCGATTGAATATCAAATGCCGCGCGTCAACCAAACGCAGGTCAAGCCCGACATCGGATTTACCTTTGCGACAGGGTTGCGCACGCTCGTGCGGCAGGACCCGGACATTATCATGGTGGGCGAAATTCGCGACAACGAAACGGCGTCCCTTGCCATTAACGCGTCATTGACCGGACACCTCGTTCTCTCGACGCTCCACACGAACTCCGCCGCCGGTGCGATTCCGCGCCTCATAGACATGAATGCAGAGCCGTTCCTTCTCGTCTCAACGCTCGACGTTATTATCGGACAGAGATTGGTGCGGAAGCTTTGCGACGTCAAAGAAAAATACACGCTCACACCGCCCGAAATTAAAAAACTCGGCAACACGGTTGACCTTGACAATGTGCTGCGGGCGCTCAAGGCGGAAAAAATAGTCGGGGAGAAGGCAGTGTGGGAAAATATTCCTTTCTATAAGGAAAAGCCGTCCCCTGCGTGTGAGGACGGTTTTAGCGGTCGGTTGGGGATTCATGAAATTCTCTATGTTTCAAGCGCCATCAAGAATTTGATTATGAAAGGAGCGACATCGGAAGAAATTGAGGGACAGGCAAAAAAGGAGGGGATGATGACAATGATTGAAGACGGCATCTTCAAGGCGGTAGAGGGAATCACAACGATAGAAGAAGTCTTGCGCGTCGTGTCGGAGTAATTATTTACCATGGCCCACTATCGCTACAAGGCGAGAAACAAAGACGGGGAAACGTACGAAGGAGCCGCCGAGGTTCCGGACAAGTTCGCACTCTATACGCACATCAGGGAAGAAGGAGGCGAGGTCATTGAGGTGAAGGAGTCGGGGGCGCGGAGCTTCTCACTCACGCGGCTCAATGAGCTTTTCGGAACGGTCAAGGATTATGAAAAGGTCGTCTTCACCCGCAATTTGGGAGCAATGATTGAAGCTGGTCTCTCGCTCTCCAGGGCGCTTTCGGTTCTTGAGCGGCAAACGAAAAACCCGAAACTCAAAATGGTGCTCGCCGGGCTCAATAATGACATCAAGAAAGGAGAAAATTTTCACACGGCGCTGAAGCAGTACCCGAAGGTTTTTTCTCCGCTTTTTTCGTCGATGGTGCACGCCGGCGAGGAGAGCGGCAAGCTGTCGGACTCTCTCAAAATTGTCGGCGCCCAGCTTGAGCGTTCGTATACGCTGAAGAAAAAAATTCACGGGGCGCTTATCTACCCGTCCATTATCGTCGTTGCGATGATTATCATCGGCATTCTCATGCTCATCTACGTTGTCCCGACTCTCACGCAGACATTTGAAGAGCTTGGCGCAGAACTCCCGAGGAGCACGCAGAGCATCATCGTGGCGAGCCGGTTTCTTACCGAGAACACGATTGTCGCGCTTCTCATTCCGCTTGTGCTCGCGCTCCTTCTCTACCTCGGCTTCCGCACCGAGAGGGTAAAACGCATGTGGCATTACGCCGTGCTCCGCGTTCCCATTATCGGCGGGCTTATCAAGGAAGTGCAGTCCGCACGCACCACACGGACGCTTTCCTCGCTCCTCTCGTCGGGTGTGGAAATCGTAACGGCGCTCTCCATTACGAGAGATGTTGTGCAAAATTCCTACTATCGCGATGTCTTAAAGCGCGCAGAGAATGATGTGCAGAAAGGAACGCCGCTCTCCGGCTCTTTTACAGAAAACGAACATCTCTACCCCATTCTTGTCGGGGAAATGATTTCAGTCGGCGAAGAGACGGGGAAACTTCCAGACATGCTTTTGCGCGTCGCCGAGTTTTACGAGGGAGAGGTGGAGCAAAAAACAAAAGACATGTCGACGATTATTGAGCCATTTCTCATGGTTTTCATCGGCATTGTCGTCGGTTTTTTCGCGCTCTCCATGATCGCTCCAATCTACTCGCTCTCGGAGAGCATTTAATCTCACGCACCCGATGTCCACATTGTTTATTCGCGCACACAGCCACAAAGGAGCAAGTTTGTTGGATGCCATTTTCGGCACGGCGCTTTTTTTGGTCGTCTTTCTCGGCATATTCGGCGCGTTTCAGCTCTCTCTTCAGCTTGTGAAGAGTACAGCGCTCAAGACCGGGGCGCTTGCGCTTGCGAATGAACGTCTCGAATACATCCGTTCACTGCCGTATAACGATATCGGAGTCGTTGGCGGCATTCCGCAGGGAGAACTTGAGATGGAGGAGGCGGTTGTCCTCAATAATACAAGCTACACGCGCCGCACCTTCGTGCAGTATATCGATGACCCCGCGGACGGCTCCGGAGGGAATGATGAGAACGGCGTTACCGCGGACTATAAAACAGCAAAGGTGACGATGTCCTGGCCGTTTCGCGAATCAACCCGCTCGCTTTCGCTCGTAACGAACATCATACCTTCGGGCATTGAGTCGATTGAGGGGGGTGGCACGCTTCGGATTTCCGTACCCAATGCCGTCGGAGCGCCTATCCCGAGTGCTTCCGTCTATATTGAGAACACCACCGTGAGTCCCGCCATCGGATTCTCAACGTTTACGAATACGTCGGGGCTTGCAGTGTTTCCGGGAGCGCCCTCGGGAAGCAGATATGAAATAACAGTGACAAAGACTGGCTACAGCAGTACGCAGACGTATGACAGTACGGCGCAAAATATAGAACCAAATCCCGGACATCTCACGGTGAGCGAAAGTCAGACAACAACGGGAACATTTGCGATAGATATACTTGGCCAGGCGACCGTCAGAAGCTTTGAGGTCATTAAGCCGGTCATATGGGAGGACCTTTTCCCCGATACATCGCAGATTGCGTCGCTCCAAAGCACCGAACTATCCGGAGGCGCGATTGCTCTTCAGGATTCAGAATCCGGGTACCCTTCATCGGGAAGCGTGTGGTCAGCAACTCAAAGCCCTCAATATCTTGCCGAATGGACGGCGCTTTCGTGGAATGACACAACACCCGCCGGAACAAACATTCGTTACTCGCTCTATTATGGAGGCGGTATACTCGTTCCCGACTCTGATCTTGGAGGGAATGAGAGCGGTTTTACCAACTCGCCAATTGACCTCTCCGGACTCAATGTCGGTACGTACGATAACTTATATATCGCGGGTGCGTTAACTTCATCGGACGCCTCATCGACCCCATCCATTCTCGATTGGCGACTCGATTATAAAGTCGGTCCTACTCCGCTTCCGAACATTGCATTCTCGCTTACCGGTGCAAAGACAATCGGCACCGATGCGGGGAGCAATCCGATATATAAGTACGATACGCTCCTAAATACCGGCGCAAACACGCAGATTACCATCGGAGCTCTTGAATGGGATAATTATACGCTCGCTGTTGACGATGCCGTAACGGGCTATGATACGGCGGAGACCTGTCCGCTCTCGCCGTTTGCGCTTCTTCCTGACGAAGACAAGGTTGTTGACGTCCTGCTTGCCGAGAATACAACCAATAGTCTTCATGTTGCGGTCAAAAATACGTCCGGCACCCTGCTTTCTGACGCAACCGTCCGGCTCTATGGAGGTTCGTACGACACGACGCAAGAAACAAGCGCGTGCGGTCAAACTTTTTTTAACAACAGCCTTTCATCGGGGACATACGCTGCCGACGTCTCTCTTTCGGGATATCAGTCTACGACGATTTCGAACATAACCGTCAGCGGAGACTCGGATCTTGTCGTCACGTTAAACGTCCTATAATACTCTGATATGCGGCATCCTCATACCATCAAAGGGTTTACCCTCATAGAAACGGTTGTCGCGCTGAGCGTGTTCACCGTAATACTCGGGAGCTTTGTCGGGTCAATCAGCTTTTTCTATCGCTCGAATGCGCATGCGCTTGAGCAGGCGTTCGCGGTCAACAGCGCGCGCAAGGGGATTGAGCAGATGATGAAAGACGTGAGAAAAGCCGCGTATTCGGACGAGGGGTCGTATCCGGTTATTGCGATTGCAGATGACGCGTTTAGTTTCTACAGTAATGTTGATACCGATAGTTATGTAGAAAAAGTGCGATATTTTCTTGACGACACAAACTTAAAGAAAGGAATCGTAAACTCTTCCGGCTCTCCGCTTATCTATGACGACGGCACGGAAGAGGTCTTCATTCTCTCCGATAATGTCCGGAACGATGCGCAGTCGGTCGTCCTTTTTTCATACTACAACGCATCCGGGACGCCGGTCACAAATACGGCAAGCACAACTGACGTCATATTTGTCACCGCTGACATTATTGTCAACGTCAATCCGCTGAATGTCGTCAATGATTTCCGCTTGCGCTCAAGCGCGACAATGCGGAATATCAGAGAAGCGTTGTAATTATTATATGCAATACTCACGCCACAACAGGGGATACATCACAATACTGGTTCTGGTATTTGCCGGTGTTTTTGTTGTCATTATCTCGGCACTCACCGGCTACATTTTTGCCCAAAATAAACTGCAATTTGCCAAAGAAAATCGCGACAAAGCCCTTCATATCGCCGAGGCGGGACTCAATTACTACAAATGGAGACTCTCTCACTTCGAGAATGACCTTCAAGATGGTACTGGAGGACCCGGTCCATACGTTCATACATATTATGACCCGGAGGGCGGTGACATCGGAACATTTTCCCTTGACGTTGACGGCAACGAACAGTGCGGCTCAATCCGCTCGATTGACATCACTTCAACAGGCGCAAGTGCGGCTGACCCGACCTTGACCCGCACCGTGTCGGCAACATACGCGCGGCCATCGGTATCCGAATATGCCTACATCATCAACAGCAATGTCTGGGCGGGGTCTGACCGTGTTATTACGGGACGATACCACTCAAATTACGGCATTCGCATGGACGGCACGAATCAGTCGCTTGTCACGAGCGCCATATCAAGCTGGACCTGCACGTCGAGTTTTGGTTGCAGTCCCGACCAAGTGCAAAACGGCATCTTCGGAGCTGGTCCGAATTCAAACGAATGGGACTTTCCGGTTCCCCAAGTTGATTTTGCCGGCATATCATCCGACCTCTCTGACATGAAAACGAGGGCGCAGAGCTACGGTCTCTACCTTGCCTCAACAAGTCCGTATGGCTACCATCTCACGTTTAAGAACAACGGCACCGTTGACGTATTCAGAGTTGATAATGTGAGTTCGACAAACGCGTGGATTTACAACCCATCATCGGGGCAGTATGAAGAAACGGCAGTCTACGACACCATAACCTCGGAAGCGTTTCTTCAAACATACACGCCGTCTGTGTCATGTGCACTTGTTCTTGCCGAAGACCGGCTGTGGCTTGATGGAGTGGTAAGCGGCAAAATTACCGTCGCGGCGGCGGATGTGGCGGACCCGAATAACGAAGTTGACATCATACTAAACGGCAACATTGACTACGTAAACCCGACCGGTTCAACCGATGGGCTGACGGCGATTGCCGAGCGTAGCATTCTCATACCGCTCAATTCGCCGGACAATATGACGCTCTCCGGTATTTTCATCGCCCAGAACGGCAAATTCGGACGTGAATTCTTTTCCACTGTCACGTATCCTGCAAATGCGAAGAGAAACTCATTAACCATGCGGGGAACTATTGTTTCGAACAATCGCGAAGGTACAAAATGGACATGTCCTCCCGACCCGTGGTGTTCGGGATACGGAACCCGCGTGAACTCCTATGACAGTACCCAAGAGATCAATCCGCCCCCTCTCACTCCGTATACAAGCCAGGATTACAAATTCGTACTTTGGCGCGAGGAAGCATTGTAATATGCTAAAATTACTTTCATGAAAAAACTCCTTATCGCGAACTGGAAAATGAATCCGGAAAGCATTGCGGAAGCGAAAAATCTTTTTATGGACGTGAAGAAGGTGGCAAGCCGTCTTAACGGGGTAGAAACTGTCATTGCTCCTCCGTACATTTTCCTTGCCGAGCTTCGCCGGCTCTATACGGGGAAACGCGTTATGTTTGCCGGTCAGGACGTGTTTTGGGAAGAGAAAGGGGCGTTTACCGGAGAGATAAGCCCCTCCATGCTCAAAAATATCGGGGTCTCATACGTGATTGTCGGGCACTCCGAACGGCGCGCTCTTGGCGAAAGCGATGAAATAGTGAATCAAAAGGTTCTTGCGTCAGCGCGCGCGGGACTCAGAGCCGTCGTATGTATCGGCGAGTCGACTCGAGACCATACGGACGGGGCACATCTTATTTTTCTTGCAGGTCAGGTTGAGTCGGCACTCGCGGGCCTTGGAGGGAAAATGCTCTCGCGCATCGCGATTGCGTACGAACCGATATGGGCGATTGGAAAGAGCGCTGAAGACGCGATGCGCCCCTTTGAGCTTCATGAGACGGTGCTTCTGATTAGGAAGACGCTGGCGCGGAAATACGGGAAAGCGCATGCGATGAGGGTCCCCGTTCTCTACGGCGGGTCCGTGGAAAAAGAAAATACTCTTTCGCTTCTTACCGACGGAGCGGTAAACGGGTTTTTGGTGGGTCACGCGAGTCTCTCCGGTCCCAAGTTTAACGACATCTTACGCGTCGCACATTCAGCGTAATTTTTATGAAAAGAATTCAAGACGAATCGGACCTGCGGGGGAAAAAGGTGCTCGTGAGGGTTGATATTGACGACGCGCTCGTTAACTCGTTTCCAATCCGCGCCGTACTGCCGACGCTCTCTTTTCTCCGAAACGCCCAGGCAAAAATCGTCCTCCTTACGCATGTGGGGAGAGACTCGCATGCGTCCTCGGAGAAGCTTTTCAAAGCTCTTCAAAAAGAAATAACGCTTGATTTTGTTCCCGATGTTATCGGAGCAAAAGCACGGAACGCCATTTCAAACATGAAAGACGGGGACGTGCTTCTTCTTGAGAACATACGCCGCGAACAGGGGGAAATAGAGAATAGTGGCAGCTTTGCACGCAAGCTTGCGGGACTCGCGGACATCTACGTAAACGACGCGTTTGCGGTCTCTCACCGACAACATGCCTCAATTGTCGGCGTGCCGAAATACCTCCCGAGTTTCGCGGGACTGCGGCTTCAAGAGGAAATAAAACATCTCTCACGAGCTCTTTCTCCGGAACATCCCGCGCTTTTTATCATCGGCGGAGCGAAAATCGAGACTAAACTGCCGCTCATAAAGAAATTTCTTGAGCTCTATGACACGGTGTTCATCGGAGGGGCGCTTGCCAACAGTTTTTTCAAGGCGAAAGGTCTTGAAATAGGGGATTCCATTGTCTCCGAAAGCGATATAGACATCACGTCTCTTCTTGATAATAAAAAAATTATTCTTCCGGCGGACGCGATAACGAAAACAAGAGATGGAATCGTGACAAAAAGTGTAACGGATATTAAGCCGGGAGAAAAAATGCTTGATGCGGGAGAGGCGACGGTGGCGGAACTTATTCGGCAGTGCGCGAAAGCGAAATATGTGTTATGGAACGGTCCTCTCGGCATCTATGAGGAAGGGTATGACAAAAGTACGAAGAGTCTGGCGCAAGCAATCGCCGATTCATCGGCTCATAGCATTGTCGGAGGCGGGGATACGGCGTCCGCCATCGTATCTCTCTCTCTTGAAGAGAAGTTCTCTTTCCTTTCAACCGGCGGCGGAGCGATGCTTCAGTTTCTTCTTGAGGGAACACTTCCCGGAATTGAGGTATTACGTTAGATTATTTCACGTTCAACTTTAATAAGAGAATATCCTTGACATCCTATTGAAGATATGATATACTTTAAGGTAGACATTTGAGGGGAGATTATCCCCAGTCATCCCATTCACCCTATTATCCCATGGAGGATAATCATGGTTCAGTTCACAGACATTATTACTGAAATCCGCAACCTGCAAGCGAAGGATGAAACGAAGAGAAAAGCCGCTGACAAAGCGGCGAGTGACCTGAAAAGAAAGGTCCGAGAGTTGACTGATATGTGCAGGCCGCACTGCCTTGCCGCGGTCAAGCGATATAATCGCAATGCATCGCTGAAGATCGTATCCGAAAGTGTCAAGCTCAGTTTTAATCTTGACCAGGGGAAGCTCTCGCTTCACATGCGCCTCGTGCATCTAAACGGAGTCGAACCCGACGAGTCTTTGGAATCCAAAGACGAGAAGGTTATGGGTCAAAAACTCGGCCGCCTTCTTAACTCAAGACTCGCTAAGGCAGGCATTCCGCTGAGGTTAAAAGAAGTCCAGGTTCCTTCGGACTACTTCCCCAAATAAGATATGGTGCTAATCAGTCCCGCACACCAAAGGAGTCCCGTACTCGCTTGTGTGCGGGGCTCTTTTTATCTTCCAACTTGTTTTCTTATTTTTTCACCGACTTCGGCCATCTCCCCTTCCTTGTACGGCGCTCCTTTCCAGTGTTTGAATCCGTCGTCATTGAATCGAGGGACGATATGGACGTGCGAGTGGAACACAAGCTGTCCGGCGGCGCTCTCATTGTTCATAATAATGTTCACACCGTCCGCCCCGACCGCTTTTTGAATCGCGGGAGCAAGCGCACGCACTACTTTTATCATGGCAATCCAGTCTTTTTCTGAAATGTCATGTATGTTTCTTGAGTAATGCCGAGGCACAACGAGAGTGTGGCCGGGATTCGTCGGGTTAATGTCGAGAAAGGCAAACGTTTCTTCGTCCTCGTACACCTTTTCAGAAGGAAGTTCTCCCTTGATAATTTTTTCAAACACATCGTTCATATAAGCATGCGTGATTGTATGATAACATTTCAGTAAAGGAAGCAGTAAGAGATGGCAATGCACGCATACGCCTTGAAAAAGCCGCATACAGAAGAGGAGAAAAACGAATTGAAAGAATATCCGGAACTTCTCCAGGAGCTTTTGATGAATCGAGGGGTGAGGACGAAAGAAGAGGCGGATACATTTCTCAATCCCAATTACGACACTCATCTCCACGACCCGTTTTTGATAAAAGACATGGGAAAAGCGGTCTCCCGCATTCTTCGGGCGATTGAAAAGGGCGAGCGTATCGCGATTTGGAGCGATTACGACTGCGACGGCATTCCGGGAGGAGTGCTTCTCCATGATTTTTTCAAAAAAATCGCTTATGCAAACGTGCTCAATTATATTCCGCATCGCCACAACGAAGGGTATGGTCTCAACGTAAACGCAATCGATACACTCAAAGGAGATGGAGTCTCCCTTATTGTGACGGTGGATGTCGGCATTACGGATGTGGAGCAAGTGAAGCATGCAAACAAACACTCAATTGACGTCGTCATCACCGACCACCATTTGCCGAACGGGACATTGCCGCCTGCGTACGCAGTCGTGAACTCAAAGCGTGAAGATGACACATACCCGTTTGACCAATTGTGCGGCTCCGGAGTCGCGTACAAGCTTGTCCAAGCCCTCATTCAAAAAGGAGACTTCGGTCTTACTCCCGGATGGGAAAAATGGCTCCTTGACGTCGCGGGACTCGCGACAATTGCCGACATGGTGCCACTTGTCGGAGAAAATCGCGTGCTTGCCTACTACGGGCTTAAAGTCCTGCGCAAGTCGCCCAGGAAGGGTCTCATAAAACTCTACCGGAAAATGAATCTGGAACAGCGGACTATCACCGAGGACGACGTCGGTTACATGATTGCACCTCGCATTAACGCGGCTTCCCGCATGGACAGGCCGGAAGAGGCGTTTCGACTCCTCGCGACCGATGATGACGTCGAAGCGGGAATACTTGCCGACCATCTCCATAAAATCAACAACGAACGGAAAGGAACAGTCGCCGCAATGGTGCGTGAAATCAAGAAAGAGGTCGGGAGTCGGGGAGAGAAGGATGTCATTGTCATCGGAAACCCAAAGTGGAGGCCGGCGCTCCTCGGACTTGCCGCGAACACGCTCGTTGAAGAGTATGGGAAGACGGTGTGCCTGTGGGGAGAAGAAGGTCTCTCTACGCAGGCAGGCGGAAGAGTTCTCAAGGGCTCCTGCCGTTCAAACGGGAGCGTGAACGTGGTTGAACTGATGAAGCGCTCCGAGAGTATTTTGATTGAGTACGGCGGACACCAATTTTCGGGGGGCTTTTCGGTGACGCGCGAGCACATTCATCGGCTTGAAGAAGTGTTTCTTGATTCCTACACGCACGCGAAACAAAAAGAACATGATACTGCTATCGTCGTCGATAAAAAGCTATGGCTTGATGATGTTACGTCAGACACTTATCGGCTCATTGAGCGCCTCGCGCCATTCGGTGAAGGAAATCCAAAGCCGACATTTCTTTTTGAAGGAGTGGAAATCTCCGGTGTGCGCCATTTTGGAAAAGGGAATGACCATCTTGAGCTTACCTTTCAAAGCGAGAACGGGAAAACGATTCCGGCAATCGTTTTCTTTAAAGGAGAAAATGATTTTAACGTCACAATCAAGCCCGGAGCGAAAATACATCTCGTTGCGCACATCGAGCACTCGACATTCGGACGAACACAAGGGCTTCGTTTGCGGATTGTGGATATACGTTAACTGTTTATTATAAGGAGTACGTTTTATGACTGACATAACCATTTACACGGACGGAGGTGCGCGAAATAATCCAGGACCGGCGGGAGCCGGCATCGTTATTATTGATAAAAACGGAAAGACACTTAGGGAGGTATCGAAATTTCTCGGAACGCAGACGAACAACTGGGCGGAGTATGAAGCAGTCGTTCTCGGATTTAAGGAAGCAAAGAAATTGGGGCTTAAAGGGAAAAAGATTGAGTTTAAGCTTGACAGCGAGCTTGTCGCGGAACAGCTCTCCGGACGCTACCAGATAAAGGAGCCGTCTCTTTTCGGACAATTCATTGCCGTGCACAATTTTCGGGTTAAAGATTTCCCGCGCGTGACGTTTACACACATTCCTCGAGAAAAAAACAAGAAAGCGGACTCTCTCGCAAACGAAGCGATGGACCAGGGCGAGCGGTAATGCAATCATTTCTCTACGCAGTCATCGGCGGGTTTGCATTCGGAGTTCTCTCCCGCTCACTTTTTAATTTCGGCGTCTACCTCTCGCTTTTTGTCGTTATTCTCGGCATGCTGGTTCTATCGTTTGCCCTTCTTGTTCGGGAGAAAAGAAGAGTTCTCATTCTGGGTATTCTCGTTCTTTCAATGGGTTCAGGACTTCTTCGATTCGACATCGCTGATATGAAAAAGGGAAGTGCCGTGCTTGAAAAATCGGTGAGTGCTCGCATTGCCGCGGAAGGCATCGTGATTGACGAACCCGATGTCCGCGAGCGAAATACCAACTACACGGTTCTTCTTGAGAATATTTCTGGAGAAAACGTTAGAGACAGGGTACGTATCGTCGTAGAGTCGTATCCTCAATTTCAGTATGGTGACAGAGTGTCGATACGGGGAGAGCTTCAAAAACCGGACGGATTTACAACGGATAACGGCAGGTATTTTGACTACGGCGCTTTCCTCTCAAAGGACGACATTTTCTACCAGATGCTTTTCCCGACAGTCGACCTTACATCTGAGGGGCACGGCAATCCCATCAAACGCCGACTCTTCGCATTTAAAAGAAGTTTTCTTGAGAGTGTTCAAAAGAGCATTCCCGACCCGGAAGTATCCCTTCTCGGGGGTCTTGTGGTCGGAGCGAAGCAGTCGTTGGGAGAAAAACTCCAAGAGGATTTCCGCACGACCGGCATTATTCACATTGTCGTTCTCTCCGGATACAACGTGACGATTGTCGCTGATGCAATGATGCGCGCACTTTCGTTTCTGCCGCGCACTGTCGGCATGTCGTTTGGCGCGGTTGCGATTATTCTCTTTGCGGTCATGACCGGAGCGTCGGCGACAATCGTTCGGGCGAGCATTATGGCGCTTCTTGTAATTCTTGCCCGCGCCACAGGACGCACATACGACATCACACGGGCGCTTTTTATCGCCGGCTTTTTCATGATTCTTCACAATCCGAAAATACTCCTTCACGACACTTCCTTTCAGCTTTCGTTTCTCGCGACACTTGGTCTCATCTGGCTTGCGCCGATTATTGAGCGACGACTTCATTTTATTCCGGGCAAGTTTCAATTTCGGGAAGTCGCAACCGCAACGCTCTCGACGCAAATCTTCGTGCTCCCGCTCCTTCTTTATAAAATGGGCGAACTCTCGCTCGTCGCGCTTCCAGTCAACCTTCTCGTTCTTCTCACCGTGCCCGTAACGATGTTTTTCGGATTTCTCACAGGCATGCTCGGGTTCGTGAGTCTCGTACTCGCACTGCCGTTTGGATTCATATCGTACCTCTTTCTTTCGTACCAGCTCCGAGTCGTTGAATTTTTCGCCGAGCTCCCGTTTGCGTCGGTCCATTTGAATGTTTTTCCTCTCTTTTTAATGCTTGGGCTCTATGGTTTCTACGCCATCGTGCTATGGAAAATACATAAAAATACTCCACTTGTTCCGTCAAAGAAAGACATTTGAAATGTCATACGGGCGTTATTCCCGGAAACACAGGCGTTTTTGTTCAAGGTTTGATATACTCTTTCTATATCGGAAGTTAATAAAAAATATCTATGCCAGCACAAGCAATAGCTCTCGGAGGAATAGTTGCAATCGCGCTTGCGGGAGCGGGAGTCTACGTCGCGCAAAACCGCATCGAGATTTGCCACGCAACCGACTCGGAGCAAAAACCGTGGCAGATTATCAAGGTAAGCGAGCGCTCATGGCCGGCGCATCAAGCGCACGGAGACAAGTACCCTATTCCGCAGGGGGGATGTGATGCTGTGGAAACTCCTCCACCTCCAGGTCCCGGAGGCCAATTTTAGATATTTTCACGGGGAACACCGCTGAGTGATGTTTCCTGCGGAAATTCAGGATGTTTCTAAGCTGACTCTTTTTAATGTCATCGCATTGATGACCACGATGACCGTTGAAAGGCTCATTAAGAGCGCTCCTATTTCCGGCCGGAGAAAAAATCCCCATGCCGCAAACACTCCAGCAGCCGCAGGGATAGCGACGATGTTGTACCCAAGCGCCCACGCCAAATTCTGAATCATCTTCCCATACACTTTCCGGGAAAGGACGAGAAGTCGCGAAATATCCTGCGGGTTATTTCTTGTGAGTACGACATCTCCCGCCTCGACTGCGACGTCAGTTCC
Organism: Candidatus Kaiserbacteria bacterium; assembly: GCA_016186705.1. Lineage (GTDB taxonomy): Bacteria > Patescibacteriota > Minisyncoccia > Phycocordibacterales > JABMNX01 > JABMNX01. The sequence continues at coordinate 62,189 of JACPLB010000003.1, forward strand.
TGCGCCGATTGCGATTCCCACATCGGCCTGAGTGAGCGCTGGGGCATCATTGACTCCATCGCCAACCATCAGTACGACGTTCCCTTTCTCTTGAAGTTTTTTAATGTGAATGTATTTATCCTCGGGCAACACTTCTGAAAAATAGGTATCTATACCAAGTTCTTCCGCGACACTCTCGGCGACGTTCTTATTATCACCAGTGAGCATCGCGACCTTGACGCCGAGCGCATGGAGGTTTTTTACCGTTTTGTATGATTCCGGCTTGATACTGTCTGCAAGAGCGATAAGTCCGATGATTCGTTTATTATCCGCTATATACACAACCGTTTCCCCGCGGTCGGCAAGTTTGTGAGCTCTTTTTTCGGCGTCCTCGTCCGCCACATGAAGGTCGTGCATGAGCGCGCGATTGCCCGCGGCATATGCCGTGCCGTCAACTGTCGCCTTCATACCCTTGCCTGCAATATTTTTTACTCCTTTTACTTCCTTATCGGGAAGACCGCGCGTTTGAGCGTATCGAACAATTGCCTGACCGACAATATGGGAAGAGTGCCTTTCTATTGAAGCGGCAATCGCAATTAACTCACCGGCCGAAACATCCGCTGTCGGTATCGCGTCATGAACTCCGAACTCGCCGCGGGTCAAGGTTCCTGTCTTATCAAATACCACATAATCCGCTTTCTTGATGACTTCAATTTTCGCAAGATTTTTGATGAACACCCCATTCTTTACCGCAAGTGAGGTGGTGATGGTAGTGACTGTCGGGATGGCAAGACCGAGCGCGTGTGGACACGCAATAACAAGAACGGTAATTGCAAGCGTTATGGCAAATACAAACGGCTTGTCCAAAAATACCGACCATACAAGAATAGTGAAGAACGCGGTAATACCGGCGATAAATACAAGTACGGCAGAGGCCCTATCGGCGATGCGTTGAGAGCGCGGTTTGGTACCTTGTGCGTCGCTGATAAGTTTCTGGATTTGGCCGATAGTCGAGCGTTCGCCGACGCGGGATATCATAACGGTAAGCGAGCCGTCCAAGCATATGGAGCCGGCCACTACTGTATCCCCCTCCTTTTTCTCAACCGGCTTTGATTCCCCGCTTATGAGAGATTCGTCAATGTTGGCCGTGCCTTCTTGAATGACCCCGTCTGCTGGGATTTTTTCGCCAGGCTTCACGAGCACAATGTCCTTCTCGGCAAGCTCTGTAATATCAACATCCTCTTCTTTAGTGCCAGAAAGTCTGTGCGCTTTTTTAGGCAGAAGTTTGGCGACTTCGGCGAGCGCGTCACCCGCGGCAGAGCTTGAGCGGGCCTCAAGGTAATGTCCGAACAGAAGCACCCAAATCAATGTTGAGATTTCAAGATAAAACTCCGTCTGCATCGTGGAGATAAACGTAGACGCAACCGAAAAAAGATACCCGGCGCCAACAGCAATCGAGACAAGCGTCATCATGCCGTACTTCCGCGCTTTTATTTCGTGAGATGCATGCCGGAAAAAGACAAGCGCGAAGCTAAAGATAACCGTAGCAATACCGAATCCGATCCATCTGCTAAACGGAAGCGTGCCAATGCCGGCAAATCCGGTGACCGCATCGTTTGTAAACAGAAGCGGGATGAGGAGGAATGTCACAATCCAGAATCTGCGCAAGTATTCCTGTGCCGAACCGTGACTCATGGCGTGCGCTCCGTTCTGCGCGTGAGAATTATTCTTGTATGTTTTTGTATGGCACGAATGTGCGTCGTGGTGATTCATATGATGTTTAATGACACGTGTTATCTGCAGATTCCCCCTCTCCCTTCTTTCGTTTCAGGGAATATATGAAGAAGGCACAGAGTCCAAGAATGGCAATTCCCCATATAAAATCCGGAATAACGGCAAGAAATGAAAATGCGCCCATTGACCAATCAGTAAGTGATTTCCCGAGCGCAATTTGATGCTCGGGCGACCAGTAAGCGTTATTCGTAATTCCAAGAAAGAACATAGTCAGACCGATAATAAGAAACATCAGTCCCGCAAGCAGGTTGGTTGAGTGAATCTCCATTGATGTTGAAGCAAAGGAAAGTTTAAGCATCTTTCCTTGAATCAGTTTGGACTTTTCAATCTTGTACTTGTCATAAAAGTACGCGGAGAGGAAGAGCGGAAAGACCATGCCGAATACATACGCAAACGTAACAATAATCGCTTTCCAAAATGTACCCGACAATACCGCAAGCGCCATTGCGCCCGCGAGAACCGGCGCACAACAGGATGTTGCGGCACCGGCGAGTACGCCGAGTGCGTAGATTGATTTTACGTGGTTGCCGCTCCCTGCTCTAAGTTTTTCCTTTATTGTGCGTGAAAGCGGCAGAGGGAGGCCTTTCCCTCTCATTGAAAGCACGCCGAGGATTATCATGAATAATCCTCCGAATACCCATAGTTCCCTGTGAAAATCTTGAAAAAGTTGCGCCAGTCCGGCAACACCAAGGCCGATAGGAACTAAAATAGTCGCTAGGCCGGCGAAGAAGACGAAGGTCATCTTCAGCATGTGTTTTTTCTCGCGGAATGCCGAGGCAATGTAGGCAGGGAGTAAGACGGTAATACAGCAGGGGGCAAACAAAGCGACCATGCCTGCCAAAAACGATGCGATGATTGATGCCCCGAAAATAACGTCCATTTAACGATTGTTTATTACAAGCGCTCTGATGCGGACTTCAAGCTCCGGTGTCACAGTTGAATTGGTTTTTAAAAAGACCGTGCGTTCCGCAAGTCCGACTCCGCTTGGGCCATGCGCGAGCGGGTCATATATGACCGTCAAATTTTTTGTCTCTCCAGCTAGTATGACAACGTCTCTTTTCATTGGCTCGTGCATGCCAAAGGGCACATTATCAATTTCAGCGCTTGTGCACCCGCACGTTGTGGTTCCTCCGATAATAGTGACGTCCTCTTCTCCTTCGTTAGTAATCAGAAACGTTGTCGTTACCGTGCCATTGTAGATATCAATAGTGCCGAAATCATAGAAAAACGGGGCAACGGTAAGTCGTGCGACACTTTGGGTTTTTGAAGCCGACGAAGTGCCGTTTCCCGAGAGCATCAGAAAAACTCCCAGGGCGACAATGACCGCAATAACGATGAAAGACGAAATGTTTGAACGCATGTTATTTTTTCTTTGAAACCTTGTACACCGAAAGAATTTCTCCGATAGCTTTTTTGTGGGCGCCGCTTTTCATCTGGCTGATTACGTGTGTGGATAAATGGTTTTCCAGCATGACGTTTTCAATTGACGAAAGTGCGTGCCGAACGGCGGATGTTTGGGTAATTATATCAACGCAGTACACTTCTTCCTCGACCATTTTTTGAAGACCCCGTATTTGACCTTCAATAATGTTAAGTCTGCGTACCAGTCGTTTCTTGACCTCTTTTTTCATATGGGTGTATAATACCCCTAGGGGGTATTAGAAGTCAATCCTCCCTGTGGAAAGGTCGAGTCAGTTATCGTTGTAGCGACATACCGTTACTGTAAGAAGAAGATTATCAGTCACTAATAAAAATTATTATGAAAACACTTGACGCGCGTGCTCTGGGGTACGCAGGGGCAATTATCGGAGCGGCAGGCATGTTGCTTCTCGGCATTCTGGGCAATCTCGGTTTCTATACTGGCGCTGTTGCCCAGATGGAAGAATGGCATGCGTTCTTCTCGCTCTCAATTGGGGGCATTATCGGAGGGATGATTGAGGCGGCTGTGATTAGCTTTGTCGCTCTCTTTATATTTGCGCTTGTCTATAATATGTTCGTGACAAAAAAAGAGAATTGATATGCAGTACGGGTATACAAAAAAAGTACCGCTTTCGTTTAAGGAAGCGGTACTGAAAGTCAAAGAAGCGCTCGGCACTGAAGGATTTGGCGTACTTACCGAGATAGACGTCAAAGCGACCATGAAAAAGAAACTCGGCGTTGATTATGACAATTACGTCATTCTTGGCGCGTGCAATCCGGAGTTCGCGCATAAAGCGCTTCAGGAAGAAAAGGAGATAGGGCTCTTACTGCCATGTAACGTCATCGTATACGAGGATAATTCTAACGTTCACGTCTCGGCCATCCTCCCGTCAGCCGCCATGAGCATGGTGAAAAATCAAAAACTGGCTCAGATATCCAAAGAGGTAGAGGAAAAACTCAAATCTGTCATTCATTCCCTTTAAGCAGTAGAAATAATTGAAACAGAAAAACCGCCTACTAAGCGGTCTTTCTGTTCGGTTGCTACATTGGCACTATGTAGAGATTCCAGAGGATTTCTTTTTTCTCCGCTTTTTAACAAGCGAATAGGTGGAGAATATTGCACCTAAGAGGGCAATACCAGCAATGATTATATTTAAAATAAGTATACTGTTCATAATTTTCTAGTGCTATTTTTTCAATTTATCCACTAACTTTTCCAGTTCAGCAACTCGCTGTTTTAATCGTTCTATTTCTTCCTTATTACTCTCCGCATCATCCTCTTTTAAACAGTCGATCAATCCGAGGATTGCTGAAATTAACCAAGCGAGTGAAGCAAGGATGCCTGCAATACCTGCTGCAATTGCCAATTTAGTGAAAACAGGTTCTGGTGCTCCCACTGCAACTGCAGTCCCTAGACCAGCAGCCGTTAAAGAAAGCGTGGCAGCCGTGATATTAAAATAACTACTCCAACAAGCCATCTCTTATTTTTAAGTATTAGTAGTACAACTATAGTATAACAGTAATATAATAAGGCCTCAATTCTAAATTAAGTAGTGTGGATAAATACAGATTGTAATATAAATGAGTGATGTTTCCACGGCTTCAGTATATCAAGTCGGCTCATTTGTGTAAGTCGATCCACGTTGCCTATTTGCTAGAGGTTTAGGACAATGTCGGAACCTTAATCAGCAGGAAATTGTTTTTTTACCCAAGGGATAAATACAATAAAATATAAGAGTAAAAATACCCCAAGCCCTATTTGACCAAACAAAAAATACACTCCTGAACTAAAAATAAACCCAATAAATAATGCTCCTAAAATAAATATTCCTGTTTTCATGATTTCACTTTACTAAATTTAAGGATCTGGGACGATGTAGAAACACTCCTATACGACACTTAAATTCTTTAGCTCGTCTGGAGCATCAATAACCTCTGATTTCCCCTCCATTTCTTCTGGCGAATTAAGTCCAATACCAGTAACCATACTCCGTTATTATTTAGCAGCCTTTTTCCTCTGCTTTTCCAGCCTCTTATGGCAGCGTTCATGTAAAAGCTGGGCATTATTTATATCTGTCGTCTTTCCACCTTTACTATGTAATATCACATGATCTGCACTCGACTCACGAAAATTTATTGTGCCCCCACATTCGGGGCACAACCCTTTTTGTCTGAAGTAGAGAATTCTCTTTTCTTCCTCCTCGTGATATCTTCTGAAATCTTTCTCAATAAATGGTTTGATCCGAGAAAATTCGTCAAGCAAAATGTCGAGTCTCGTTTTTATTGAATCTGGGGTTGTCATCACCTTCGCCTCTAATTTATAGGACTTATACTTCTCAAATGTAGTAACACCCATACCTTTAGGTGGCTTTTTATCGTATATTCCAAAAGAATAAAGGTTCTTTAGGAATTCTCTTGAGAATGCTGACATCTCGTTTATCAGATTACTGTTGTCAGCCTTACGCTTTCTTAAATATGAGACCAGAAGATAAAAAGATAACACCTCCCTTGGTTTAAGACCTGTTAGTAGATAGTTTAGTGACGAATGGAGAAGATCAAGATTCCCTTTATATGATTTCAACTTATAAGAATTTATCGTGTCTTTGTTTTTATATTTTGCAAGAGCTGTAATAAAACTCTTCAGCTCAAGACTTGGAAATAGTTTATTTTTGAAATCTCCCTCTAACTCCAGTAGCAACATCTCCGCAGCAAGAAGTCTGTACCTAAACCTCTTATCTTTACCCATCAACTTGAAAAGATCATGGCTTTCTCTTGCCTCTTTGAAAGTATCTTTGAAAGATCCTCTGTATGCGCTAATTTTTTCGGCCCTGTTCAACGGCGATCCTTCTTGAAGCCTAAGAAATGTTTGAACAACATCTTCCTCTTTACTTTCAGAATCATGACTCTTCAATTTTAGGTAATAGATGGAATACGCATCAGTTAAGAACTTCTGTTTTGTACTCAAGTCTGTATACGAAAGCAGGCCACTTCCTTTAAGTTCAAGGCTTCCTTCTATGTATTTTTTTATTGAAAGCAATCTTTGCTGGCCATCAAGGATTTCATACTGACCTCGGTCGTTAATATATAAAACAAGTACACCGACAGAATATCGGCTCTCGATAGATCTGATCAATTCAATTTGTTGAGTAAGTGTCCATATATCACCCCTCTGATACTCCGAGTTAATAAAAATTTTTCCCGTATCAAAAAGATCTTTAATTTGACCCATTACAAAACAATCAAACTCTATATCTGGCACTTGCTGTTTCATAATAAGGATACTATGCCCATCGCCGATTTTTTACCACTCCAGAGTGTCTCCAACCTCTTTAGGTGTCCGATACTAAACTAGATTATTGGGAGTTTAGGGCTCAAATCTTTTTTCTACCACGCTCCAGTTGAGATTTGAGAGAAAAGCGTCAATGTACTTTCCTTTTTCCGCTGGTGTGTAGTCCACCATAAAGGCGTGTTCCCACATATCAAGCGCAAGGAGAATTGGAAGCCCCGAGAGCGTGCCGAGTTCGTGGTCGGAGACCCACGCAACGTGAGGCACGTTGCCTTTTGGGTCCCAGTAAAGGACTGTCCAGCCAATACCTCTACTCATGCCGACTGCCTTGAAGTGTTCAATAAAAGATTCAAAACCTCCATACTTTTCGCCCAACGCTTTTTTCAAAGCTCCGTCTGATATCGCTTGAGCACCGCCTTCAAGCGATTCAAAGTAGTACTCATGCATACGCATGCCGTCGAACTCAAATGAAAATCGCCGCCGAAGCTCGGCGATAATGTACGCATTCCTCCCCTTGTCTTGTTCCAGTTCATGAATTTTCTCGCGGATGAGATTTACATGCTTCACATAGCCCGCGTAGAGTCCGAGATGGACCTCAATTTGTTTTTCCGAAAGCCCGTTTAGTTTCGGAAGAGTAAAAGTCTGTATTTTATATTCCATATCTATATATGTTAGTTATTTCTTAAAGTATATCAAAAATTTCCCCCGCTGGCGTTATACTTTTTATATGAATGCTGTTCGGCAGTACGCAGGGCTCATTATCACCAGCACCTTTCTTTTTCTCAACCTTTTCATCTGGTCGGCGGTGTTTGCCGAATCGCGAAGCGGGCTTCTTACCGTTGCGTTTCTTGACGTGGGGCAGGGAGACGCGATTTTCATTGAATCGCCGAACGGAAACCAGATGCTCATTGACGGCGGTCCGAACGGCGCAGTTCTGCGCGAGCTCTCAAAAATCATGCCGTTTCACGACCGTTTCATTGATGTCATTCTTGCCACGCACCCTGACAAAGACCATATCGCGGGACTCATTGATGTCATAGAGCGCTATGAAGTAGGGAAGTACCTTGAACCAGGTGTTTTAAATGACACAGGAGTGTACCAAACGCTTCTCAATGCTGTTTCGGAAAAAGAAATTCCCGTCACGTACGCACGGCGCGGTATGCACATTGTGCTTGATGAAGGAGTGCGTGCTGATATTTTGTTTCCAGACCGCGATGTGACAAATGTAGAGACGAACTCCGGTTCCATTGTCCTCCGTGTAGTGTACGGAGAAACGGAATTCATGCTTACCGGAGACGCGCCGCAGAGTATTGAACGATATCTCATGTCGCTTGACGGAAACGACCTTCAAAGTGACGTGCTCAAAGCAGGACATCACGGCTCGCGGACATCAAGCGATGAGAGTTTTATCAGTTCGGTGCATCCGGATATCGCCGTCATCTCGGCAGGGAAGGATAATAGCTACGGGCATCCGCATAAAGAAGTCTTGGAGATTCTTTCAAAAGCCGGCATCAAGATTTTTAACACCGCCGAGGAGGGGACTATTATCTTCACATCGGACGGGGTCGCAATTACACAAAAGTAACCCTAACTCACAAAGGATATTTTCTCAGCGATAGCTGAGAAAATATCCTACATGACTCTGATGTTGACATGCGGTGATTAATTACTATCCTTAACCTTAGAGGCACCTTAATTTCAAAACTGGAACGAGGCTCACATGGCTAGTCGCAAGACCCACATGACGACCGAAGAAATCGAGCAGGCATTAACAAAGCTCGGTATTGCTGTGCCGCAACATTACCGCTTTGAATCTATTAATGGAGGATTCCATCTCATTGGTCCTCCGGGCAGGCAGGTAAACGTGCAGGTTCTGGACAGCGCCTCCGCCGCACGGGTTGCGTTCGGACTCGATCTCATCGAGGTTTTTCCCGAAGTGCTCAAGATTCTCAAACAGCACGTCAAGAAACCGAACCTGGAACTCTCGCCTGCCGCTAAGCTCATGGACAGGCACTGGGGCGAACAGGCGGCAACTGCAGAACAACGTAGCACACCAAGGAAGCGCCAAAGTATCGTCGATGAAGACAGCGAAGCCGGGCACGAAATACGCCGCTTCCTTTTGGAAAACCGGTCCGCGATTACTCGCGGATAGTTAAGCAAGCTAAGCTCTTTCTGCAAACTCAAAAGCAAAGGGTCCGACGCAGATCGGGCCCTTCATTTTTTCTTTCTGCAGCCTTCTGTAGACTTTCCGTAAAGATGAGTTAAATCAGACCCGCCCTCTTGAGTGTCTTGTAGGCGCCATTCTTGTTAATAGTCTTGATTGCCGTCGTTGAGAGCACGAGCGTTATTTTCTTGTTGAGTTCCGGAATAAAAAAAGTCTTTTTTTGAAAATTCGGCTGACGCCTACTTTTACCGGTAGGATTAAATTGAGTCGCGCGGGTACGATTGCTGTATCTGCCGCCGACCCGGGAGCTTTTATGTGAAACAGGGCATGTTTTTGCCATATAATTTTTAGCTTTCAGGTGTTAGCTTTCAGCTTTTAGGAAAATTAAAGGAAAGAAAGCGACCTGAAGTACGAAGAATCTAACATTCATTTTATTTTTTTGCAAATGACCGGAAAAACCGGAAGCTGGAAGCTTCAAGCTAAAAGCGGTAAGCTGGTAGTATGCAGATTGAGCTTCTTTTTATCATCATCATTTTAATTCTCTCGGTCGTCATCCACGAGGCGGCGCATGGATACGCGGCAAACATGCTCGGCGACCCGACCGCGCGGCTCGCGGGGCGCCTGACGCTCAACCCTCTTAAGCACATTGACCTCCTCGGCTCGATTATCATTCCCGGCATTCTGGTTCTTTCAAGTTCGCCTTTTCTCTTCGGGTACGCGAAACCGGTGCCGTATAATCCATACAATCTCCGCAATCAAAAGTGGGGGGAAGCGTTCGTCGCGGGAGCCGGTCCCGGCATTAACGTCGTCATCGCGCTTGCCTTCGGCTTGATAGTGAGATTTGGCTCGGCGCTTAACCTCGTTACCCCGGCGTTCGTCGAGATAAGCACCGCTATCGTCTTCATCAACATTCTTCTCGCGGTCATCAACATGATTCCCATCCCGCCCTTAGACGGCTCGAAAGTGCTCGCGTCACTCTTGCCGCTCTCTGTGTCGCAATCTTACGCGCGTGTGCGCATGACGCTCGAACATAATATCTTTCTCGCGTTCGGGCTCGTCATCCTCTTCATTCTTCTTTTCGGTTCTGCGTTCGTGCAATTTATCTATTTCCTTACCTCGCTCATTATTGGTTAGTTGACAGATAGTATTTTATGCATTATGATTTTAGTTTAGATACTCCTGATACACAACTAAATTGCGCAACCTTTTTCAGAAAGGAAATAACAATGATTAACCGCAACCTCAATAGTTTCAGCGAGAAAGATGAAAGGATTAATGACTGGGTAATCGCTATCTACGTACTCCTACTCATTTTCATTGGCGTGATCAGTGCGATATATGGTCCCTCAGTCTCCGAGTTTCCCTTCTAGCTAGGGCATGAAACGACTGGATCAAAATCTTCATCACGAACCTTTTCTGAATCTGCTCTCTGCCTTCTCGAAGGGCTCGGCGTTGCCGAGCCTTTTTGTTGCTTTTTCTTTCTAAAATAGTATAGTGTCTGCTACTGCGGACAGCAGTTTTTTGTTTCACACTATTTCATTACATGGCAACAACAAATCAATTAATACGCAGGAAGCGAAAACAGCCAATTACCAAGTCAAAGGCCATTGCTCTTACTCGTGGTTTTAATACGTTAAAAAATCGCCCGACAAAGTACCCTTCTCCGTTCAAACGTGGCGTGTGCACGAAAGTAACGACAAAAACTCCTAGAAAACCGAACTCCGCCATCCGAAAAATCGCGCGTGTCCGTCTCACGAACGGCATGGAAGTAACCGCCTACATTCCCGGCGAAGGACACAACCTTCAAGAGCACTCCGTCGTCCTTTTGCGCGGCGGACGAGTAAAAGACATCAACGTGCGATATACAATCGTTCGCGGAAAACTTGATACCGAGGGAATACCAAAACGAAAGCGGGCACGAAGCCGTTACGGAACTAAAAAGAGCGTGTAATTTTGAACACTGAATCTCTATGCGCAGGCCCCTTAAAAGAAAAACAGCGTTGCACCCTGACTTTACCTATAATTCGGTGAAAGTGGCAAAGTTCATCAACTGCATTATGGAGCGGGGGAAGAAAAATACCGCCCGGAAAATCGTGTACGACACCTTTCATATACTGAAAGAGAAAGGAGACCCCGTTGAAATTTTTGAAACAGCAATTCGCAACGTCGAGCCGTCGGTTGAGGTTCGCTCGCGCCGGGTCGGAGGAGCAAACTATCAAGTTCCCGTTGAAGTCCGCGCGGAACGCCGACTGGCGCTCGCGATACGCTGGATTATCGAGGCGGCGCAAAATAGGAAAGGGATGCCTATGCATAAGAAGCTCGCTGACGAGCTTTTGCTTGCAAGTAAGAAAGAAGGAGAAGCGATAAAACGCCGGGAAAACACCCATAAGATGGCAGAAGCAAACAAAGCGTTTGCTCACTTTGCGTGGTAGGTACACTCCACGTTTCAATTTTTTGAGTCCGGCAGACCCTTGCATTTTTCATAACATGTGGTAAGAAAAGCATTGGTATACCAGTGCTTTTCTCGTACATACGGAGGCTCCAATGAAGCAGGGGTACATACTCGTACTGTTTGCCATTGTTCTCTCCGCATGCGCGGAGAGACATGATGACGCACTGCGCGTCCTTGACAGGGAACGTCTTGTCGGAGACGAAGCTGTCTCCTACGAAAACTGCATGCCCCTTGTCCGTACCGGACGAGAGGTTCCTGATGACGCTCTTCCCGCATTTGAATTTATACGAGCCGTCTCCTCCCGAATCTTTTCGTGCGAGTACTACCGAGGACAGCCGATAAAGGTTTTCGGACACGCGGTGCACATCAAAAAGAAACCGGTGCGCGCCGGCTATGGCTACGCGCTCGCCGATGGAAGCTCCGTCGTTAAAGAGCTTCTCTCGTCCCACAATCTCTTGTCGTACTACGAAGGCGAGCACGCGAAGATACGCGTGCGTGTTGAAAAACACCACTCGCATCTTTCCTCGTACGACAAGACGGTCGCCACGTACCTCGTTCAGGGACGGAACGACATTCTCCCGTGGAGGACGGTCGGGGCGCTGTCCGTTGTTGACTTCTCGAAGGGCGGTAGTGAGTACACTCTCTTCTTGTGGGTGCACGGCGCTCGACTCTCGACGAAGGACATCGTCGAGCGATTTGAAAAAATACTCCCAAACATTATCGCCCCATTTAACGTGGCGGCGAAGAAACCTTGACCCTGCGGAAACGCAGGGTCACGTTGTTTGTGGGCATCCCTGAAGTTGCATTCCCCGCCTTCATGCGCTATTCTTCTTCTCATTGTGGCATTCTGTGCCACATTTTGTATTGTAGAGCGTATGAAACGGGAATATCCACTTGAAAAAGTACGGAACTTTGGAATCATCGCGCACATTGATGCGGGGAAAACAACCACATCCGAGCGGGTGCTTTTTTATACCGGCATGAGCCATAAAATCGGCGAGGTACATGAGGGAGAAACCATTACCGACTGGATGGAGCAGGAGCGTGAGCGCGGCATTACGATTACCGCGGCGGCAGTATCGTGCTTCTGGACCAAGACGACCGACGACCCGACCGACCAAAACAAAAAACATCGCTTTAACATTATTGACACGCCGGGACACATCGACTTTACCGTTGAGGTGAAGCGTTCCATGCGCGTCCTCGACGGGGCGATTGTCGTTTTTGACGGCGTCTCCGGCGTTGAGCCCCAATCGGAAACCAACTGGCGTTACGCGGAAGAAGCGAAAGTTCCCCGCATCTGCTTTATCAATAAACTCGACCGCACCGGCGCGAGTTTTGAACGTTCATACGCAAGCATTCTTGACCGGCTCTCGCCAAAAGCGGTGCGCATGCAGATACCTATCGGCGAAGAAGGAGAACATGTAGGAATTGTCGACCTGCTTTCCATGAGGGGGTATCACTTTGAAGGAAAAAATGGAGAAAAAGTTCTCGCCGTTGATGTTCCGGAGTATCTGAAAACGGACGCGGAGAAGTATCGAGGAGAACTCATAGAAAAAATTGTCGAGCATGATGACGCGCTCATGCACCAGTACCTTGAAGGGAAAGAGATTCCTCTTGAGGAACTCAAGAAGACCCTCCGAAAGGCAGTCATTGCAAACTCCATATTCCCCGTCTACGCAGGGTCCGCCCTCAAGAACAAAGGCGTCCAGCTTATACTTGACGCGGTTGTCGACTACCTCCCTTCTCCTGTTGACTTGCCTCCTGTCAAAGGGATTGACCCGAAAACGGGAGAAGAAATCGAGCGAAAGCCGTCGGACGATGAGCCGTTCTCGGCGCTTGCGTTCAAGCTTCAGACCGACCCGTTCGTCGGGCAGCTCGCCTTTTTCCGCGTGTACTCCGGTATTGTGGAAGCCGGTTCCTATATTTACAATTCAACAACGAGAGAGAAAGAGCGTCTCGGTCGCATCGTTCGTCTTCAGGCGGATAAACGTGAAGAAGTGAAAGCGGTCTTTACCGGAGAAATCGCGGCGGCAGTTGGACTTAAAGACACAAGAACATCCCACACGCTCTGTGACATTGACCACCCCATCATTCTTGAAGCGATTGTATTTCCGGAGCCGGTCGTATCACTCCGCATTGAACCGAAGACAAAAGCCGACCAGGAGAAAATGGGCATGGCGCTCAAGAAACTTTCAGACGAAGACCCGACGTTCCGCGTGAGTTCCAACCAAGAGACCTTTGAAACGGTCATCTCCGGCATGGGGGAACTTCACCTTGAAATTATCGTTGACCGCATGAAGCGCGAATTCGGCGTTCTTGCGGACGTCGGCAAGCCGCAGGTCGCGTACAAAGAAACTATTCAAGGTCATGCCGAAGCGGAACACAAATACATCAAACAGTCGGGGGGTCGCGGGCAGTACGGTCACGTAAAAATTTTAATTAAACCGCTTGAGCCACTCGTTCCGGGCGCGAAAATTCCAAAGAATGTGAAGCGAAGCGAGCACTTTGAATTCGTGAACAACATCAAGGGAGGAGTCATTCCGAACGAATTTATTCCCGCGGTTGAAAAAGGCATTAAAGAAGCGATGGAGCGGGGAATTCTCGCCGGTTACAAGGCGGTTGACATTTCCGTTTCTCTTTTTGACGGTTCGTACCACGACGTTGACTCATCCGAAATTGCCTTTAAAATCGCGGGCTCCCAAGCGTTTCAGGATGCGGCGAAGCGCGCGAAACCAGTACTGCTCGAGCCGATTATGAAAGTGGAAGTAGTTACGCCGGAAAAATTCATGGGCGACGTAAACGGACACCTCAATTCCAAGCGCGGACACGTCGAGAGTATAGAAGACCGCGCCGGCAACAAAGCGATTCTCGCGAAGGTGCCGCTCTCTGAAATGTTCGGATACACGACGACCTTGCGCTCAATGACGGAAGGACGCGCAAGTTCAACTATGGAATTCGACCACTACGCGGTCGTGCCGTCAAACGTTGCCAAAGAGATTATTGAAGCTCGCTCGTAGCAAGACTTCTTTTATTCTGTGGTAGAATATATAGAGACAAATAGCAGGAGCTAACTCATGAAAAAGACATCGCCGCTTCCGCCTCTCTTCTTTGACGACTACTTTTCTCAACGCATCAGAAGGGGCGAGAAGCCGAAGTACGGTTACCCCGTGTCTCCACCTGTCGTGCTTCCAAAGAACACTCCTCCGATGGAGGTCAAGACCGGCTTCATGGCAGGCAGGCGCGCTCAAAAAAAGAGCTCGTAAACTTGAATCGCCCCGTCCGCGCACGTTTTGCGCGGACGGGCTTGACTTTTAGAGGTCTTTTGCTAGCATAATCGTATCGCATGACGCGTGTTTTTTTATGCGGAAAGCTTCCGCACATTATGAGTCGTTAATTATTAGTTTTCGGACATACATCATTGTTCTCGCGCATGTAAGTCTCGAAGTTATAAAGAATTATTATGGCAGAATTCGATCGTTCAAAGCCGCACGTAAACGTCGGTACCATCGGTCACGTTGACCACGGAAAGACGACGCTTACCGCGGGCATCCTCCATGTTCTCAATATGGCGGGTAATGGGTATGGCGCAAACGTCAAAGGCGTTGACCAGATTGACAGCGCGCCGGAAGAAAAAGCACGAGGCATTACCATCGCGCTTTCTCACAACGAGTACTGGACTCCGTCGCGTCACTACGCGCACATTGACGCTCCCGGACACGCGGATTACATCAAAAACATGATTACCGGCGCCGCGCAGATGGACGGCGCGGTCTTGGTTGTCGCGGCCTCTGACGGCGTGATGCCACAGACTCGCGAACACATTCTCCTTGCGCGCCAGGTCGGCGTGCCAAAAATTATCGTGTTTCTCAATAAAGTCGACCAGGTTGACGACAAAGACCTCATCGACCTTGTTGAAGAAGAAATACGAGAACTTCTCAATAAGTACGAATTTGACGGAACAAATGTGCCGATTATTCGAGGTTCAGGTCTCAAAGCACTTGAATCTAAGTCAGTGGACGACGAGTGGGCGAAGAAGATTATGGAGCTCGTGAAATCGCTTGACGAGTATATTCCAATTCCAAAACGCGAAACTGATAAGCCATTCCTGATGCCGATAGAAGACATCTTCTCGATTGAAGGACGCGGAACAGTGGTCACCGGACGAATTGAACGCGGTATCGTCAAAGTCGGCGAAGACGTTGAAGTCGTCGGCATCAAAGACACCATTAAGACAACCGTGACCGGAGTTGAGATGTTCAACAAGCAACTCCAGGAGGGCCAGGCGGGAGACAATGCCGGAGTATTGCTTCGTGGAACGAAAAAAGAAGACGTTCACCGGGGACAAGTACTCGCAAAGCCGGGTTCCATCACTCCCCACACTGAATTTGACGCGGAGGTCTACATTCTCAATAAAGATGAAGGCGGACGCCACACACCGTTCTTCACCGGATACAAGCCGCAGTTCTATATGCGAACAACGGACGTGACCGGAGAAGTAACGCTCCCTCAAGGAACCGAAATGGTCATGCCGGGAGACACGATTACCTTTAAAGTAAAACTTGTGGGGCCAATCGCGCTCGAAGAGCAACAGCGGTTCGCCATTCGCGAGGGGGGTAAGACCGTCGGTGCCGGAGTGGTGACAAAGGTTGTTGCCTAACGCACCAATTTCTTTTTTCGGTGAAGCGATTTGGCATGCTACAATGCATGCACGGATAGAACAATGACAACTAAAGAAACGTCAAAGAAAAAGACATCAAGGAAACCGGCTGTAAAGAAAACCGCAGCGCGGAAGAGGCATCCCGCAAAGGTCTCTAAGCTTGTTGTCAAAGAAAAAGAAGCGGGTATTGAGCGTCTGCGTATCCGAGTGCGCGCCTATGAGCATAAACTCCTCGACGTGTCCGTGAAGCAGATTATCGACACCGCCCTCCGGTATGACGCAGACATCGTAGGGCCCGTCCCGCTTCCGACGGAGAGGAAGCGCTACACGGTCAATCGCTCGACGTTCGTGTACAAAGACGCGCGAGAACAATTTGAAATGCGCGTGCACAAGCGGATGATTGATATTCTCAATCCAACGCAGAAAGTCATTGAATCGCTCACTAACCTCTCTCTTCCGTCAGGAGTCTCAATTGACGTGAAGATGATGTAGAAATGAAGGAGTCCCAAAGTATCGGGACGACTATCATTTCAAAATCCCGCCAACGGCGAGGATGTAATACATCAGGTTTTAGCCCGCCTTGCCGTCGGGCAGGCTTGGAGCTTTTAACTTTCAGTTACAGGACGCCGCCCGAGAGGGCGGCGTCGTATTTTCTCCTTGCATTTTTAATACTGCCCTGTATACTCTCTCTGTCCGCCCTGTGGGCGGAGCTATGTCCCCGATACCTCGCCTTGGGCAGATTGGGGACCGATGGCAGACATTCCGCACGTGGAATCTCTCCATTGCGGATTTTTTCATAATCATGAAGAAATTTATCTTAGGCACAAAACAATACATGACGCAGATTTTTGACGACGCGGGTGCTGCGCACCCGGCGACGGTTCTCTCCGCGGGTCCCGTGACGATAACGCAACTGAAAAATGCCGAGCGAGACGGGTACAGCGCGGTGCAAGTCGGATATGAGGAGCAAAGCAAGAAAAACATGCCAAAGGCAAAACTCGGACATCTCAAGGACTTGAATCTCCTCCGGCATCTGCGCGAGTTCAGACTCTCACCCGACGGAAAAGAGACATACAAACGAGGTGACACAATCAATGTTTCCATATTTACCCCCGGAGACGTCGTTGAAGTCTCGGCAGTTTCAAAAGGGAAAGGATTCCAGGGGGTCGTAAAGCGACATGGCTTTCACGGCGGCCCGCGCACGCATGGGCAAAAACATTCCGAACGCGAGCCGGGTTCAATCGGAGGCGCCGGACGCGCAGGCGGCCGCGTGGCAAAAGGCATGCGTATGGCGGGACGCATGGGAGGAGACCGAGTAACGGTAAAGAATCTCAAAGTACTTCAAGTTGACACGGAACACAACCGAATTGTTCTTCGTGGAGCTGTTCCCGGACGCCGAGGGACTTTGGTTGAAATTCGGGTTAAATAACACAGACGCGACCGATGCTGTATATGAATAAAGAAACTTCAAAACAAAAGACTTCAAAAAAGAAATCAACCGTTTCTGTCGAAGCGGAACTAAAGGCCGATATCTATAACCAGGAAGGGAAAGCGGTCGGAACCATTCCGCTTCCCGGAAGTGTCTTTGCTGTGCCGTGGAATGCAGACTTGATGCACCAAGTTATTATCGGATTCCAAGCGAACAAGAGAACACCGGTTGCGCACACGAAAGACCGCGGCGAAGTGCGGGGAGGAGGACGAAAACCGTGGCGCCAGAAAGGAACGGGACGCGCGCGGCACGGATCTATCCGCTCGCCTTTGTGGCGCGGAGGAGGCGTTACCTTCGGTCCACGGAACGAAAAAGATTACGGGAAAAAGATAAACAGAAAAATGCGCGCGAAGGCGCTCTGCATCGCGCTTTCAAAAAAGTTGCGTGACAATGAACTTCTTTTTATAGATACGCTTACACTCGGGTCTCCGAAGACAAAGGACGCGAAACGCATCGCCGAAGCCCTCTCTGGTATTAAGGGCTTTGGCGCGCTCCTCTCAAAGAAACGCAATAGCGCACTCATTGCGATTCAAGAAAAAGATACTGCCATTGAGAAAAGTTTCAGCAACTTCGGGAACATTCATATTGATGAAGTACGGAATCTGAATGCGCTTGATATACTCGGCTATAAGTATGTTATTATCACGAAGCCACACGAGGCGGTCGCGTTCCTTACGGGGAAGCTTAACGCCTCCAAAATGAAGAAAATGCGGACGGAGAAGGAAGTTTCGGCGAAAAAATAAAGGGAGTATTTATAAAAAATGGCATTATTTCGATTAAAAAAAGACACCGAGAAAGAAAAGCCGAAACCGGAAAAGGTTTCTGTTTTGAAGAGAGAAGCAATTGAAAAAAAGTCGGTTGAAGTTGGCGATGCTCTTCGTGCACCGCTTGGATACGACAAAGATATTGCTTCAGTATTGCTTCATCCACGTGTGACGGAAAAGGCGACCGTAGAATCAGAACGGGGAGTTTACGTCTTTAATGTATCGCCCCGGGCGACCAAGAAAAACGTCAAGGAAGCAATCGAGTGGCTGTACAAAGTATCTCCGCGGAAAATCAATATCGTCAGCGTACCCTTAAAAAACGTGCGAGTGCGCGACGGAAGAAACCTTTTTGGCAAAAAGCGCGGCGGAAAGAAAGCGTACGTGTACGTAAAAAAAGGAGATAGTATCGATATTGTATAAACCTATGAAAGCATATAAGCCAACAACACCGGGCCGGCGCGGCATGACACAGGTAAGTCTCGTAAAGCTCACTGTCTCACGGCCGTTTAAGAAGCTGACGTCTGGAGGAAAGCGTGCGGTCGGAAGGAACAACGCTGGCAGAATTACCACGAGGCATAAAGGGGGCGGGCATAAGCGGCGATATCGCGACATTGATTTTCTCTACGACAAGAAAGATATTCCGGCGCGGGTAGAGACCGTTGAATACGACCCGAATCGGTCCGGATTCATATCGCTTGTTCTCTATGCTGACGGAGAGCGTCGGTATGCTCTGCTTCCGCGGTCAGTAAAGCCGGGAGACACGATGATTGTCTCTGACAATGCTCCGCTTGAACCGGGTAATCGTCTCCGCATCAAGAATGTCCCCGTCGGCACGTTTGTCTATAACATAGAAATTAAACCGGATGGCGGGGCAAAGCTCGTGCGCTCCGCGGGGAATTACGCCGAAGTCATCGGAAACGACGCTGGGTACACATTGCTCAAAATGCCTTCAAGCGAAATCAGAAAAGTACTCGAGCAGTCATGGGCGTCAATAGGCGAAGTGTCAAACGAGGAGCATAAACTTACAAATATCGGAAAAGCAGGACGCGCTCGCTGGCTCGGTCGGCGGCCGACGGTTCGAGGTTCCGCAATGAACCCGGTTGACCATCCGCATGGAGGCGGCGAAGGCAGGAGCGGCCGCGGACATCGGCGTGCTCGCAGCAAGTGGGGGAAGCCGACCGGCAAAGGTCAAAAAACAAGAAGGCCGAAAAAATATTCAAACACGCTCATCGTGACTCGGCGGAAAGTCGGCAAAAAACGCGAGTAGCGCGTTTCACCGCAAGCTCGCCGTTAAAGTTTGTTTGACAATGACTCTTATGTTGGCTACCATGAAGGCCAAGCTCGGAACGAGCTTATTTTAATGAGGTACAGAGCTCGCCTCAAGCGGGCAACAATCCTCCAATCAATCTCTCACAATGGCGCGATCCGTTAAAAAAGGTCCATACGTTGACCCTCGGCTTCAAGAGAAAATCGAGGGACAAAAACCCGGGAAAAGCGGGGTCATTAAGACGTGGGCGCGGCGCAGTCAGATATCGCCGGAGATGGTCGGCTTCACGTTCGGGGTGCACAACGGCAAAGAACACATTGATGTGTTTATAACGGACGAAATGGTCGGACATCGGCTTGGTGAATTCTCTCCGACAAAAAAATTCCATCGGCACGGCGGTCGCATGCAGAAAGAGTTGGAACAGCAGAAAAAGGAAGCGGAGGTTGCAGCCGCGAAAGCCGCGAAGGAATCAACGGCTGACGCGAAATAATATCTATGAAAGCGTTACTTAAAAACTACCGGCAATCTCCGCGCAAAGTCCGTCTCATTGCAAACGTCATCCGCGGGAAAAGCATTCCAAAGGCGCTCACGTCGCTCTCGTTTCTTGAGAAAAAAGCGGCCGCTCCGATACGAAAACTTATTGAATCCGCTCTCTCAAATGCCAAGCGGGAAGGACTGAAGAAAGATGAACTGAAAATCTCAGACATTCAAGTAAACCAGGGATTTTCATTTATGAGATATCGTCCACGCGCGAGAGGCCAGGCGTCGCCGATTCGAAAAAGAACAAGCCACATTTCGCTTACCTTAGGAAAAGCGACAGCGCCACGGATTTTGAAAACGAAACGAGGAAGAAAAGCGAAACGCACAAAAGAGACAACAATAACTCACGCCTAATCTTCATTCATTTTATTTATACGACCATGACACACACAGTACATCCATATGCACACCGGCTCGGTATTCTTCGCGACTGGAAGTCACGCTGGTTCTCCACGAACCCGCGCACGTACCGGGAGGGAATTAAAATCGATACGAGCATTCGCGAGTTTCTCGTCAAGCGCCTGCGCGGCATGTACGTGAGTTCCATTGAAATTGAACGAAACCGGAATATGCTTCGCGTCATTATTAAAACTTCCCGCCCGGGGCTTATCATTGGACGAAGCGGGGAAGGGAGCGTCAAATTGAAAAAAGAAGTGGAAAAGATCATCCGCTCCCTCAAACTCACGACGCCTCCGGAGATGAAACTTGATATTGAGGAGGTAAGGTCTCCGGAATCAGATGCGGCAATCGTGTCCCAAATGGTTGCCGAAGGGCTTGAAAAGAGAATGCCGTTTCGTCGCGTCATCAAACAAATTGCCGAGAAGGTCATGGCCAATCGGGATGTCGAGGGAGTGCGTATCGGTATCGCCGGTCGCTTGGGAGGAGGGGATATGGCGCGCAGCGAAGAAATAAAGAAGGGAAGAATTCCACTCCAGACATTCCGCGCCGACATTGATTTCGCTCGTGAGAAGGCGTACCTCCCGTACGGCGTCATTGGGGTAAAGGTGTGGATATACCGCGGAGAAATATTTGCCGATAAGGAAGCTTCAAAGCCAAAACACTAGCCCTTTCACACCACCATGCTATTTCCCAAAAAAGTAAAATTCAGAAAGTGGCACACCGGACGCACCAATAAAAACAAGGTGCACGTCACAACCCGCGGCTCAAAAGTTCTTTTCGGTTCTCATGGTCTCAAAGCGCTCTCCGGCGCACGCATAAAATCAAACCAGATAGAAGCGGCGCGGCGCGTAGTAAGCAGAACATTGGGCAAAACGGGAAAAACATGGATTCGCATTTTCCCTGACCGACCCTATACCGCGAAAGCCGCGGAAGTCGGCATGGGCAAAGGCAAAGGAGACCCTGTGGGGTACGTCGCGGAAGTATTTCCCGGTCGCGTGTTGTTTGAAATTGACGGCGTGAGCGAGGCAGTCGCGAAAGAAGCACTCCGCAAAGCCGGCGCCAAACTCCCACTTAAAAGCAAGGTTGTCAGCCGCGAAGAATAAGTATGGCACGCATAAAAGAAAAAACTGAAAAAGACCTGATGAAAATGCTTTACGACGCGCGTGAGTCGCTCCGGAAGTTCCGTTTTGGTATTTCGGGAAGCAAGACACGGAACGTCAAAGAGGGACGTGATACACGAAAAGAAATCGCGCGCGTTCTCACCGAGCTTAACCGGCGCACGTAATACCATGAACGCAGAAAAAGAACAACACAAAGGGGGCAGATTATTCCACGGTATCGTCGTGTCAAACAAAATGAAAGACACGGTCGTTGTGGAAGTGTCTCGGTATACGGAGCATCCGAAGTACAAAAAGTTCATCAAGCGTTCAAAAAAGTTCATGGCTCATGATAAAGGAAACACAAAACGGATTGGAGAAAAAGTTTCAATACGAGAAACGAGGCCGATGTCAAAAAATAAGAAATTCATAGTTATATAACGATATGATTCAGCCGGAAACTATGGTCAACATAGCGGACAATTCGGGCGCTAAAATCGGCGTTGTTTTCAAAATTCTTGGCGGGTCGAAGCGCCGCTACGCGAGAATCGGTGATGTCGTTGTGCTTTCAATCAAAGTCGCGGAACCAAGAAAGCTTGTAAAGAAAAAAGCTGTCGTGCGGGGCATTATTGTAAGGCAGAGACAGCCGTTTCGAAGAAAAGACGGCTCCTACATTCGTTTTGACGACAATGCCGTCGTGTTGGTGGAAAAAGATAAAAAAGAACCGCTCGCGGGTCGTATTTTCGGGCCTATTCCGCGCGAGATTGCCGATGCAGGATACCAGAAAATAATTTCTCTTGCACCGGAGGTCGTGTAAGCATAACTATATGAAGATCAAAAAAGGAGACAAAGTCATCGTGATTGCGGGGAAAGACCGTGGAAAGACCGGAAAGGTACTTCGCGCTCTTCCTCGCGACGAGAAAGTGGTGGTTGAGGGAGTGTATATCAGTAAACGGCACGAGAAACCGACGTCAAAACGGCAGAAAGGGCAGATTGTTGAAAAGGCTCTTCCGGTGCATGTCTCGAATGTCATGATAGTTGACCCGAAACTTCACGTGCCGACGCGCGTCAGCGTGAAAAAACTTCAAGGGAAATATATTCGTGTGACGAAAAAGAGCAATACACAACTCGAATAATCATGACAGCCTTAGACAAACAAAAAAATACATTCGCGTTTCTCAAAGAGAAATTTCATTACACAAATATCTTTGAAGCGCCGCGTGTTGAAAAAATAATCGTTTCAACCGGCATCGGTTCAACGAAAGACAAGCGGAAGCTGGACATTATCCTTGACCGCCTTTCAAAAATCACCGGACAAAAGCCGCTTGCGCGCACGGCAAAAAAATCAATCGCGACTTTTAAACTCCGGGAAGGCGATGTCGTCGGGTATCAAATTACTCTTCGCGGCCCACGAATGCTCGATTTTCTCGATAAACTCATACACATTGCTCTGCCGCGTACCCGCGATTTCCGCGGCGTTCCGCGAACATCAATTGATGAAATGGGCAACGTTACCATAGGCATTAAAGAACACACCATTTTCCCCGAAGCATCAGACGAAGAACTGCGCGATGTGTTCGGTCTTTCGGTGACAATTGGAACGTCAGCGCGCACCAAAGAAGAGGCTGCTGCGCTTTTTGAAAGTCTCGGTCTCCCGCTTCAAAAAGAGTAACCACCCGATTCCGCAGACGTCCCACTGCGTTTGACTTCACGCTTTTTGATTGCTAGTATAGGGCTCGTCCCGCGTTGCGGGATAAACTTTTCGGAGCGCTTTTTCATTTACGTATGGCAAAGAAATCAAATATTGCGCGTTCGGCAAGGACGCCAAAATTCAAATCACGCGTCGTACGGCGCTGTTTTCGCTGCGGAAGAAAGCGCGGTTATATGCGTGATTTCGACCTGTGCCGCATTTGTTTTCGAGAACTTGCGAACGAGGGGAATATCCCCGGTATAAAGAAAGCGTCATGGTAAGCGACCCGGTAGGAGATTTCATTGTGCGCATCAAAAACGCGTCCGCCGTCGGCAAGGATGTCGTGTCCGCTCCGCATTCGAAACTTCGTTTTGCTATCGCCGAGGCTCTTGAGAAAAAGGGGTATCTTAAGGCGGTTCACAAAAAAGTGAAAAAAGCGCAGAAGACAATTGAAGTTACTCTGCGGTACGATAAACATGATAAACCGGTCATTCATAATATTAAACGTATGTCTCGACCCGGTCGGCGGCTCTACTATCGCGTACATGACATCCATCCGGTGAAGTACGGAAAGGGGTCGCTCATCCTCTCGACTCCGGAAGGAATCGTTGCGGATGATGAAGCGCGGAAGAAAAAAATCGGAGGAGAAGCCCTCTTTATGATTTGGTAATATATGTCGCGTATCGGAAAACAGCCAGTGATAATACCCGAAAAGACAAGCGTCTCTGTCATAGACGGAGTCATTTCGGTAAAAGGGCCGCTCGGCGAGTTGAAACGCCCGCTCCACCCGGCGCTGTCTGTTTCGGTTGAAAGTAATAAAGTAATCGTGGTTCCCGCAAACACAACTCCTCTCGCGGGCATGCTCTGGGGAACATATGTCTCTCACATTGAGAATATGGTGCAAGGAGTCAACAAGGCGTTTGAGAAAAAACTCATCCTTGAGGGCATCGGATATCGGATTGAGCTTACGGGCAGCGTTCTTAAGCTCAATGTCGGCTTTTCGCACCCGGTAATGCTCCACGTTCCCGACGGCATTAAAGTGAATGTGGCAAAGAATATCATTACCATTTCGGGTTCGGACAAGGAAAAAGTCGGTCAATTCGTCGCTGATGTCAGGGCTGCAAAAAAGCCGGAGCCGTACAAAGGCAAAGGGATTCGGTATGAACACGAAGTCATTCGCCGCAAACAGGGCAAGAAAGTAGTCGGATAAGCGTATTTTATATGATGACAAATCTCAAAATGAAAAAACGGGAACGCCGCCATGCGCGCATTCGAGCGAGGATCTCGGGCACAAAAGAGCGCCCGCGGCTTTCGGTGTTTAAATCAAATACGCGCCTCATCGCCCAGCTTATAGACGACGAGACTGGGAAGACTCTTCTGTCCGTTTCTTCCGCTGATTCAAAGCGAAAAACGCCACGCGGGCGTGTTGAAGAAATCGGGGAGAAGCTTGCGGGAGAAGCGAAAAAGAAAAAGATTACAAGGGTCGTTTTTGACAGGGGAGGATTCTTATACACCGGCAACATCAAAGTGTTCGCGGAGAGCGTTCGCGCGGGAGGCATCGCATTTTAATCATGGCTGAAGAAAAAAACGCACAACAACAAATAACAGACACCGCTCCTCGAGGAGGCGGGAAAAGAACGCAGAAGAAAAATCCGCGGCGTATCGTGCGCCGCGCGGACAGGACGCGTTCCGAATTCTCACAAAAAATTATCAGCATCCGGCGCGTTACTCGAGTGGTTGCCGGTGGTCGGCGGTTTGCTTTTTCCGTGGCGATGGTATTGGGAGACAAAAAAGGTCGTGTCGGCGTCGGTACCGGCAAAGCCGCGGACACGTCGCTTGCGATAGAGAAAGCAATCCGGCGTGCAAAGGAAGAGATGATGACAGTCTCTACCACGAAAGGCATGAGCATTCCGCACGATGTGTCCGCCAAATACGGCGCATCGGAAATCCAGATTCTGCCGGCACCCGGGCGCGGCTTGGTTGCGGGCAGTTCGGTACGAACGGTGCTTGAGCTCGGAGGTATCAAAGACGTAACGGCAAAAATTTTTTCGCGAAGCAAAAACAAGCTCAATAACGCGCAGGTAACCATAAAGGCGCTAAAACAGCTTTCGAAATAACGCGCGTAGCTTTCAGGGCGGAACCCATTTCTTCTCTGAAAGCTGTACGTGAAAAGCGGACAGCCAAACGATATGCAACTTAACGAACTGCGGCAAAAAACAAAACGAGAGACGAAGAAACGCGTCGGCCGAAGCGGTTCCCGAGGAAAAACATCAGGACGGGGACACAAAGGTCAAAAGGCACGAGCGGGACATCGCATTCGGCCGGAAATACGCGATGCCGTCAAAAAGCTTCCGAAACGCCGCGGGTATGGGAAAAATCGCGCCCGCACGGTCAATGACAGCGTTATCAGGAATACTCCGGTTAACCTCGGTGCTCTTGAAGAGTCGTTTCAAGAGGGCGAACGGGTAACGCCAGAAACATTATTTCAGAAAGGGCTTATATCCTTGGGGAAAGGAAAAATCTCGAAGGTAAAAATCCTCGGTGGAGGAGCGGTAGCAAAAAAACTTCTCGTATCGGGGTGCTCTCTTTCCCAAACGGCGCGCGAGGCTATTCTTAGGGCGGGAGGTTCCGTCGAATAGAATCATATGTTCAGTACATTTCTCACTAAACTCACGTTGATTGTAAAAGACAGCACGCTCCGCATGAGGCTTCTTTTCGTCGTTTTCGCGCTTCTTGTGTTTCGTCTCCTTGCCGCGATTCCAATTCCGAGCATCGATGTCGTCCAGCTTGAGAATTTCTTTTCAAACAACCAATTCCTCGGACTTCTCAACATTTTTTCAGGCGGAGGCCTTGCGAATCTTTCCATCGTCATGCTCGGTGTCGGGCCGTACATTACCGCATCCATCATCATGCAGCTTTTGACCATTATGTCCCCGAAACTCAAAGCGCTCTATCAGGAAGAAGGCGAAGCGGGACGAAAAAGGTTTCAGCAGTACTCCCGTCTCTTGACGATCCCGCTCGCTCTCATTCAGGGGTTCAGCTTTTACATCCTGCTTCAGCGTCAGGGCATTATTCTCGATACCGCACTTTTTACCACAATCACAAACGTTATGGTCATCGCCGCAGGCTCAATACTTCTCATGTGGATCGGGGAGCTTATTACCGAATTTGGCATCGGGAACGGCGTATCCCTCATCATTTTCGCGGGTATTGTGGCAAGTCTTCCGACAACCTTAAGCCAACTTCTTTTCACATTTGATGTCTCCCAATTGCCCCTCTATATCGGCTTTATACTCGTCGGTATTCTCATCACCGCGGGCGTTGTGGTGGTTACCGAGGCCGAACGTCCGATTCCCGTTACCTATGCCCGTCGCGTGCGGGGAATGAAAGTGTATGGCGGCATCTCCACGTATCTTCCCATTCGCGTCAACCAGGCAGGCGTTATCCCGATTATTTTCGCGCTCTCCATCTTGCTCTTCCCGCAGATGATATTCAGCTTCCTTGCGAATCTCAATGTCGCGTTCGTGAGCGCCGTCTCCTCGGCGATTGTCACGGGGCTTTCGAATCAAATAGTCTACGCCGCGTTGTACTTTTTTTTGGTATTTCTTTTCACGTACTTTTATACCGCTGTCACTTTTGACCCTGAAAACATTTCGAAAAACTTGCAGAAAAGCGGCGCGTTCATTCCCGGCGTTCGCCCGGGGCATATGACCTCCGAGTACATAGCGAAAATTCTCACCCGGCTTACCCTTGTCGGCGCGATATTTCTCGGCCTCATCGCCATTCTTCCGCTCGGCATGCAGGCGCTTACCGGCATCACAGCGCTTGCCATCGGCGGTACCGCGCTTTTAATCGCAGTCTCCGTCGTCCTCGATCTTGTGAAAAAAATCGACGCGCAAGTGGCAATGCGCGAGTACTAAAAAGCAGGCGGGCCTGCCCGTAAGGCTCTCGCTTGCGAGGCGGGCGGGTAAAAGTGATATCATAACCTCATGCTTCACACCATTATTTTCTTCGGCCCGTCGGGCGCCGGAAAAGGGACGCAGGCGAAGCTCCTGAAAGAATACATAGAAAAGAAAGACCCGACTCATACCGTCCTGTATTTCGGAACGGGCGCACGGATGCGCGAGTTTATTTCAAAGGATGATACGTACACAAGTGCGCTTATCAGGAACGTCATCAATAAAGGAAAACTCCTGCCGTCGTTTATCCCCATCTGGCTGTGGGGGGATTTCTTAATCAAACGCTACACCGGAGAAGAGCACCTCATCTTCGACGGCACGCGCCGGCTCCTGGAAGTTTCAGCGCTCCATACCGCTCTTACTTTTTATACACGTGAAAATGTGCAGGTTGTCATACTCAATGTCTCACGGAAGTGGTCGCTCGCCCGCCTCACGGAGCGCGGAGAAAAAGATAAGCGGACGGATGACCTGAAAGAGAAAGACATTGATAATCGTCTCTCATGGTATCAGACAGACGTCGTTCCCGCGATCAATTTTTTCAGGGAGCATTCCGGCTACCGCGTGTCTGACATAGAAGGTGAGCAAACGATTGAAGAAGTCCACCGCGACATTCTCAAGGCACTCACTATATGATTGCAAAGAGCGAAAAAGACAAAAAAGAACTGAGAGAGGCAGGGAAACGTCTCGGAAGGATACTCAAAGCGCTTACACTCGCCGCAGTGCCGGGCACTTCAGTCTCCTCTTTGAATGAACTCGCGGAGCGCATGATTCGAGAAGGCGGGGATACTCCGGCATTTTTACACTACACGCCGCGTGGAGCGGAGCGGCCGTACCCCGCGACGCTCTGCATTGCCTTAAATGATGTCGTCGTCCATGGTATCCCGACTGAAAACAAAACGGTGCTCAAAGACGGCGACATCATCGGGCTTGACACCGGTCTTATCCATAACGGCTACATTGTCGACAGCGGCATCACGGTTCCTGTCGGCAGGGTGGACAAGGAAGCTCAGAAACTCATGCAAACGACGCGGGAAGCCCTCTATGTCGGCATAGAGGCGGCTCGTGTCGGGGGAAGAGTCGGCGACATCGGACATGCCATTCAAGAATACGTAAAACCGCACGGCTACGGCATTGTCCGCGAACTCGGCGGGCACGGAGTCGGCAGAAAAGTCCACGAAGAGCCGTCCATTCCGAACTTCGGCAAGAAAGGCAAGGGTCCTGAACTTCTTGAAAACATGGTCATTGCGATTGAGCCGATGCTGAATGAAGGAGAGCGCGACGTCGTGTTTGACGATGACGGATACACCGTCCGGACCGCCGACGGCTTGAGGAGCGCGCACTTCGAGCACACGATTATCATTACAAAAAACGGACCGGAGATTATAACGGAGGTGTAATTTGCGCTCTCTCAAAAAAGTCGCTACACTGTCGGGTATTATCTGCATACAAGGCGGCACATGAATCCAAAGAAAGAAAAAACATTTGTCTTAATAAAACCGGATGGAACGCGAAAGGGCCTTATAGGAGAAATTATCAAGCGGTTTGAGCAGAGAGACCTCAAGATAGTCGCGCTCGAGATGTTTCAGCCGACGAAAGAGGAGATTGACAATCACTATCCCAAAGACGGGAAATGGATGGCGCGCCTCGGCGGAAAGACTCTCGAGACATACAAAAAATACAATCTTGACCCGATGAAAGATTTCGGCTCGGAGGACCCGCTGACCCTCGGAAAGGAAGTGCGAAAGTGGCTCGTTGACTACATGATCTCGGCGCCCTTGGTGAAAATGGTCATTGAGGGGGTGCACGCGGTTGACATGGTGCGAAAAATCGCCGGTCCGACGCTTCCGTATCAGGCGGACATGGGCACGATACGGGGAGATTTCTCAAACGATTCCCCGGCAGTCGCAAATGCCGAAAAACGCGCGGTGGCGAACCTGCTTCACGCGTCCGAAACCCCCGAAGAAGCGCGGCACGAGATTGAACATTGGTTTAAAAACGAGAGCATTCAGAGCTACAAGCGCTTCGGGGTTGACGAATAACAGCCGACATAAGCCATAATAAATGCCCCACAGAGGTGGGTTGTTTATCCTGTAGCATACGGCGCACTGATTTGGAGACATTTTTTGGCTTCCCGCAACATTGTGTATTCAAAACGGGAAGCTACAATATAAGAAGGGTAATGAAAGTATTGTCCACTTAATTACTTGTTCAGGGAGTTCGAGAAGCACAGCTTCCATTGGCATTAAGAACACGTCCGTGGACGTGTCGCTAAGAACACCCACTTTATTTTCCTGGGCAAGTACTTTCATTCCCCTATCGAGATGTTCCGCGTCCGTGCGGGACGTTTTGTTTATCTTGATCGCGTTTTTTGTTGGTATACTAATAATTGCATGTATCGACATCCCCTCTTTATCACGTGGTTCTCGCTTCTTGTGCTTATCGCCCTCTTGCATGCCGCCGCGCTCGAATTTTTCTTCTATTGGACATACGACTGGCTTGACATACTCGTGCATTTTCTCGGCGGAATGTTCATCTCGCTCTCGGCTCTGTGGTTTTTCTTTGAGTCGGGATATGTCAATCTGAAAAAAAGCGTGCGTAATGTTTTTCTTGCAAGCATCGGCGCAATTATTATTATCGGCATCGGCTGGGAGATATTTGAGGTTCTTGCGGGCATTCCGATGGAAGACAATTATGCACTCGACACAGCAATTGACATGGTGATGGACATTCTCGGTGCGCTTGTCGCCTCGTATGCGTACCTACGTGTCTATACAAAAAAACATGAACCCGATTCGTACCAGTAACGCATCAATCACGTTCTATGGAGGCGCCGGTACGGTTACCGGCGCGAATTTTCTTTTAACACTCCCTTCCGTAAAAATTCTTATTGACTGTGGACTCACGCAAGGGAACGAATACTGCGCCGAGTGTAATTACGAACCGTTTCCATACAGCCCCGGGTCTATTGATTTTCTTTTCGTCACTCACGCGCACGCCGACCATATCGGACGCATACCGCGGCTGGCAAAGCAGGGCTTTACGGGAGTCATTGTCTCGACTCCTGCGACCCGCGAACTCTCCGAGATCATGCTCTCCGATGCCGTAAATCTTCTTGCGCTTGAAGCAAAAAGAGCCGGCAAAGAAGGGCTCTATGAAAAAGAAGACATCGCAAAAGCTCTTTCACTATGGAAGACGGCTGAATACGGAGACCCCGTTCCGCTCCTCGGAGAAGCATCGGCGGTCTTTAAGGACGCGGGGCATATCCTCGGATCGGCCATGGTTGAGTTTGAGTTGAGCGGCAAAAAAATAGTATTCACCGGAGACCTCGGTAACTCGCCCTCGCTTCTCCTCCATGACACCGAAAAGATAACTGACGCCGATTATATCGTTATGGAGAGCGTGTATGGCAATCGCAATCATGAATCGAGAGATACGCGCGTGTCGCTTCTGCACGAGGCGATTGAAAGTGTTGCGGCACGGAAAGGAGTGCTTTTAATCCCGTCGTTTTCAATAGAGAGGACGCAGGAGATTCTCTATGTGATAAATAATCTTGTCGAGGAGGGAATTGTTCCAAAACTCCCGGTGTTTCTCGATTCGCCGCTTGCGGGGAAGGTAACCGACATTTTTAAGCGTTATTCGCATCTGTTCAACGAACGCGTGCAAAAAGAGATACAAAAGGGAGACGATGTATTCAATTTTCCGGGATTTTTCCGCGCCGAAACCGCTCTTGAATCAAAACATATTTTAAATGCGCCTGCCCCGAAAATCATCATTGCGGGCTCCGGCATGTCGGTCGGCGGGCGGGTGCTTCTTCATGAAAAACACTATCTCTCGGAGGCAAAAAACATCCTTCTTCTCGTCGGGTACCAAGGCGTAGGGACGCTCGGGAGAAACATAGAAGACGGGCTTAAAAAAGTGAATATTTTCGGCGAGACCATTCCGGTGCGCGCCGAAGTCAGAGTCATACGCGCTTTTTCGGCGCACAAGGACTCGGATGGTCTTGTTGAGTTTGTCGGCAACTCCGGGGAGCGCCTGCAAAAGGTGTTTGTTACGATGGGGGAGCCGAAGGCGTCACTTTTCTTGGTACAGCGTCTGCGGGAGTATCTCGGAGTGGACGCAGTGAGTCCCGAAAAAGGGGAGACTGTTTCTCTTGATATATAACGGCACTGCGTGGTGGTATAAAAAACCAGAAGTGCCGTTTTTTGTTCTCCGCTCCGGGTTGAGTCTATGAAACCTGTTGTTTTACAATGCGTTCAAACGTGCCGGGGTGCTTCTGTGCAATCTGCGAGAGCACTTTCCGGTCAAGTGCGATATTGTTTTTCTTAAGCATCCCGATGAATCTTCCGTATGAGAGCCCGGAGAGTCGCACCGCGGCGTTAATGCGCACCGTCCACAGGCGCCTGAAATCGTTTTTCTTTTTCCTGCGGTGCGCGAACGCGTTACTGCCCGCGTGGAGAATCGCGACTTTCGCCATTCGTTCTTTTGTTGAGCGTCCGAAGCGGTATCCTTTCGTCTGTTTCAAGACGTTTCTTCGCCGCTTGAGCGCTGTTGTTCCTCTCTTTACTCTTGACATGATGTAATGTGTTAGTGTCTGTTTCGTGCCGTCGGCACTCCACTTCCTCTCTATTAATTGTAAGGAATAAATCTCCCTCGGTTTTTGTGCTTTAGGATTATCTCTTGGGAGCGATGCTTATGCATGCGACTTTTTGAAGAATCTTTTGCATTAAAATGGTTCTGTCCCGGGCGGCGCGCGATGAGCTTCCCGTTTTTTGTCACTTTTAGTCTTTTTGTATAGGATTTATTTGTTTTCATAAGCTTTTCATACAGAGTGCGTTCATTGCGTCTCCGTTTTCGGACTTCTCCCTCGCTCGACGACTACCGTGAGCCCCTTGGGACTTTTTTTAATCGGGTCAGCGACCTTGTACTCTTCGGTAATGCGGTAGAGGAATCGCTCAAGGCGCTCCTTGAGAAAGTCAAACTGCATGTACTTGTACCGCCCCCACAAAAAAAGGTCTATTTTCACTCGGTGGCCCTCGCCGAGCCAGCCGGATGCGCGTTTCGCCTTAAGATTAAGGTCGTGTTCTCCCGTCCCGATTTTTATCTGCACCGTTTTTGTCTCGGTTGTATGGGATTTTGCCTTGATTTCCCGCTGTTTCTTCTTGAGCTCGTACTGGAATTTACCATAATCCATTATCTTTGCAACAGGCGGGCGGGCGTCAGGCGAAATCTCAATAAGGTCGAGCTCGGCCTTCTCTGCGTGTGCGAGCGCTTCTTCACGTGATATAACACCTAAATTAGCGCCGTCGGCGCCAATGACTCTGAGCTCTTGTGCCCGGATGTTTTGATTAATCCGTGTAGTGTCTTTCAAAACTGTCTCGATATTATAGAGGGAAGTATATCACGCTTACCCTCTCATTTCAAGCTCCCTCTGATAGTCACGTTCGAATATGCTCCACATTGAAAAGAAGAAGCCGGCGATAACCGGACCGATGATAAAACCGGTAATCCCGAAGAGGGCAAGTCCGCCGAGGGTTGAGACAAGCACAATCATGTCAGGCATGTGTATGTCTCGGCGTATGAGAATCGGCCGGAGAATGTTGTCAATAAGACTGATAATGATTGCGCCTCCGAGAAGCACGACCGCCGCTTGCACATACGCTCCGGAAATGAGAAGCACAATGCCTGCGGGAAGCCACACGATGCCGGGACCGACTGCGGGTATGACGGAGAGGAGCGCCATCACGACCGCCCAGAGAAGCGCGCTTTCAATGCCAGCAATGTAAAAAAGAATGCCGCCGATGGCTCCCTGCACAAGCGCGATGACGAGCGTTCCTTTGAAAATTGAACGGGTGACAAGAACAAAATTTCGAAAAAGTATTTTTTCCCGCTCATGTCCGAGCGGAAGCACTCGCAGAACCTTCTCTTCGATGCCCCGTCCGTCACGAAGGAGGAAAAACAGCACATAGAGCATGAGAAAGAAGCTGATGAGAACACCAAACGTCGCCTGTCCGAAGACAATCGCCTGCTCTGCGACCCACGCGCTCGCGGTTTGCCCGAAAGAAACAAGTTTTTCCTTCACGTCCTTTTCTTTAATGCCGTATGACTCCAGTTTTCCGAGAGCCATCACGGTGTGCTCTATCAGACTTATCCGAGAGCTGCTTACATCGGCCGACGATATTCTTTCATATACTCTCAATGATTCGTCAACGACAAGCCCGCCGATAAACCACAGCGGCGCGAAGATAATGACAATAATCGTAAGGAGCGTGCACAAAGACGCAAGCGCCTCTCTTTTCAGGAGGAGGAGCCACTTTGTGTGTACGGGGTGAAAGACGATGGCAAGGACGATTGCCCAGAATATCGGCATCAGGAAATCGTTAATGAGCCAGATGAAGGCGCTTGTGCCGACAACAAGAAGACTGAAAAAAAGTATGCTTTGAATGATTGAAAATTCACCGAGGCGCGGAGTGTCCTTCATGGTAATTGTTATTATAGCATGCAGTTTTAGTCTATGAAAAAGAAAACGAGCGCTCGTTGGTCCGAGCGCCCAGGTCAAAAAATCCGGAAGAGCTGTTTTTTATGCTTCGCCCTCCGTGTTAATCATCGCTGCAGCAATCGCTTCTTTTGCGGTCATGCCGCTCCAGGTAACGTACTGGAAAGCGGGGAAGAGTCCTTCGCAATTACGTATCGCCGTGTCAACAATATCCTCCACTTGCTCGCGAGTCGGACCTTTCGTGCCGCGGAACGACATTGCGTGGCGGAACATCGGTAGCCCATCATCCGACCACAGTATGAAGTGCCCCATCCAGACCATTTCATTGTTAATGAGGATGATGAGCTCGTTCACGCACGCACGCCGGTCGGGAGGTACGCGAATGTCAAAGGCGCAGGAGAAATGCATTGCCTCAAGCTCGCTATGCCAGGCGAAAAACAAGCTATACTCGCACCACATGCCTGGAACCTGGACTGCAATTTCATCGTCACCTCGCCGTTCGAACATCCAATCCTGTATTTCAACCAGCTTTTCGACGATATCGAGAGGATGAGGAACGGGTGATGTACGCTGTGACACACCAGTTGACTGTGCCATTGGTCTCTCCTTAATGGTTTGTCTTAAATCCGGTTGGCGGGAATTCTCTCTTCAGCATAGTCCCTTTCGGTCTTTTGTAAAGTTATGAACCTGTGTGGACAAAAACTGTTCTTGCTCTTGAAACAAAGGTACAATATATACACGCATTGATAACATGGATGAACGACAAACGGATTACACTCCGGTAACGCAGAATACACGCACCCCCCTTTTTGCGGCAGGCGGTGTTGTTATTCTTATCATTCTTGCCGTCGCGCTGTGGTGGTTTGTGTTTCGGGAAAAACCGGAAGTCCAACCGCCATCAACGGGAATCGGTGCGCAATTATTTGAAGACATTGATAACCCAATTGAAGATAAAGTGCCGTCCGTGGAGACAACCGCAAATCCCATAGAAAATTTCTATAAAAATCCATTTGAATAATATGCACACGCACAGACATTCGCTTCCTTTCTCCGCCGTTGTTCTTGTTATCGGATGTATTGTCGCCCTGTTCATTGTTGCCGCTCCGCTCTATGCGCAGGAGAGCACGATTGTATTTCCCGTTGGGGAACTCGGCAATTGCGAAAATAAAGAAGACTGCCGCGATTACTGCGACAATCCTCTCCACATGCGCGCGTGTGTCGCGTTTGCACAGGCACACAACTTAATCAGCGACGAGGAAGCGGAATTGGCGGAAAAATTTTCAGACTCGCTCGGAGAGGGCGGCGGGCCGGGCGGATGCACGACACCGTCAAGCTGTCAGTCGTACTGCGAGAACATTACGCACCTTAATGAATGCCTCGCATTCGCCGATACGCACGGACATGTTGACGAGCATATTGAAGACGGCAGAAAAATTGCCAACTACCTCTCTGAAGGAGGCCTCATGCCCGGCGGATGCACATCGAGAGAATCGTGCGAGACATACTGCAATGATTTTAATCATGCAGAGGAATGTTTCCTGTTTGCGGAGCGGGTTGGGCTTGATATAGACGAGGATGAAGATGGACCGGAAAGAGTCGATAGAGAGCATTTTCGCGCTATGATTGAATTGGTGAAACGCGGAGAAACGCCCGGCGGATGCACGTCGAGAGAATCGTGCGAGACATACTGCGGTGTAAGCGAGCACACGGAGGAATGCGTTACGTTCGGGGAGAAAGTCGGTTTTATATCACATGAGGAAGCCGACATTGTACGAAAAACCGGAGGAAAAGGACCGGGCGGCTGTACGTCAAGAGATGCGTGCGAGACATACTGCAACAATCCGGCGAATCGGGACATGTGCTTTGCGTTTGCGAAAGAACACGGTCTCATCAAAGAGAGTGAGCTCCGCGACATAGAAGAGGGGGTGACGCGACTTCGGGAGGTACTTGATACGGCACCTCCTGAAGTTGCCCAATGTCTCAAACATAACCTTGGCGACAATATCGTTGATAACATACGCTCCGGCGCTATTTTGCCGGGACCAGACGTCGCGGATAAAGCAAGAGCGTGTTTGGAAAAAGGATTTAGGGAGCGCGATGAAAGAGAATTTAAGGGTATGGTTGAGGATATGCCGAGAGAAGTACGGAGCTGTATTGAAGAGAAACTCGGCAGTGATATTCAAGATGCGTTTATAGTCGGAGGAGACCACGACAAGCTGGAAGAAACCGTGAAGAGCTGTTTCGAATCCTTTCAGCCTTCTTCCGGAGAGGACTTTGATGATTCTCGAAGATTTGACGGAGAATCGTCTTTCGACAGGCCTCCCTCTCGCGAGGGCGTGGGAAATTTTTCTCCGGACATGGAGGCATGCGCTCGCCGCCAGTTTGGCGATGACTTCAAGGAAAAGCTTCTCTCCGGCGAATTGCGCGCGCAGGATATAGGATTTGCTGTTGAGCGGTGTGTCCGCGAGCGGGCACAAATGGGAGAGTTTCACAATATCCCGGAGGAAGGAAACTTTCAAGAGTTTCCCAATCGGGATTCCGGGAATGTTGAAGACGTACAACGGGAGTTTGAATCGCTCAATCGGGAACAAAATGAGAGTATTGAGTTTCATATCGAAGACGGAAGAAGTTTCGAGACATTCAAAGAAGAACCGCCTGCCGATACTCGCATAGATTTCACTTCGGGGAGCGAAGGAGAATCTAACGTAAGAGAGTTTGAGACAACAACAGGGGTGGAAGGACAGTCTTCTTTACTCCCGGGGAATAATACGCTCGGTGCGGTTATAAACGCCGTCCGGCAGCTCCTCGCTCCATAGCGGAGTGTAAAAACGAAAGACCGCTGGGCGAACACCATGCGGTCCTTTGACTTTCGTCTCCTCTACTTTAATTTTGAAAGAGCGAGACGTTCTTCTTGAATTTCCCGATGGGCGGCCCCGATTTCTCGTCGCGCCTGGCGGATGTAAACCCATGCTCGCTCAAAGAGTCGAGATGTCTGCGAACTTGTGTTTTTCAGCACGCTTTCCTCCCTCGATTATCCGAAAACATTGCGACCCGAAGAACACTTTATCAATTGTCGTGATTCGTTGGCGTTTGATGAAAAAAGCGTATCCATCCTCCCTTTTTCCTATATCTGGAATGGGTTTCCCGATAAACCAGAAGCCGTCTCGCTTTATATCGCGCCTGAAACAATGGCCCTCTTGGAAAAACAGCTGCCTTTCCTTACCGGTTCTCGGGTTAAAAGGTTCATACGTCAATACCGGACGTGTAAACACATAGTGTCGATTGAGTACAAACTCAACCTCTTCAATCCCCGCCATTTCCATTTTCCGCACTCTCGGTTGTTTCGATTTCTTAGAGTATTATGACAAAATATTTTTATTATGTCAATGACTTGCATGCGGCAGGGCGGGTGGGGGAAACTGTGATGAAAAATTACCGTAACCTGCTACACTTATACATATCAAAGGTCGAGTTACTGTGTAAGGTATATGTTCATACAACAATGAGTGTAAAAAATTGGGCGGTGCTTTTCGGTGTCGTTTTTGTTGTTGTCGGAGTGCTCGGCTTTGTTCCGGGAATTACCTCAAACGGCCAGCTCCTCGGCATCTTTGAAGTCGATGCTACGCACAATGTCATTCATCTTCTCTCGGGTGTTATTGCGCTTCTCGCGGCAATGGGAGCCGCGCAGTACGCAAGTCTCTACTTCAAGGTATTCGGCGTCATCTACGCAATCGTGACGGTAGCGGGCTTTGTCCAGGGAGATACGGTACTTGGCTTGATCGCCGTCAATGTGGCTGATAACGTTCTCCATCTTGTTATCGCGGCCCTTGCTTTGTGGATCGGTTTCGGCATGAAAGACGAGCCGATGGCGCAAGGACAGGGAATGTAATTAAGCAATTCAGGAACCTATCTACAACAACCGCCCTTTGGGCGGTTGTTGTAGATTCTGTGGAGATGGCGAGAATCGGCGTCAGCTCACTAAGATTTTTCTTCGTGCTTTGCACTCAAAAAATCTAAGTGGCTCCTGCCCGAGCTCGCCTGTTTCGCTCCGCTCAACATGCCTCCGCTTTTCGATTCTCGCCGCAAAGTATGCAGATACTTTGCTCCACTTCAACAAGCAAAACAAAACCGCCATGAGGGCGGCTTGTTTTACTTGTGGAGATGGCGAGAATCGAACTCGCGTCCAATATCGTGCGCATGTATGATTCTACAAAGGCGTAGTCTGTTTTATTCTCCGTGTTTAGCGGAGGATGTAAGTCCTATGCGTCTAAAGCAGACAAAATCGCACAAGACCGAGTTTCTTTCCGCCGGTTGGCGAATTCAGAAATATGCCGAAACACTCATATTTCCTAGACCGATGTTTATAACACCCTGTCAATCGTATCGGACGTCAGATTGAAGGATGTCGCTTAGGCCGAAGCGTAAGCGAATTGGAAGTCTTTCGCCTGGAAAGGTGAAAGGATTCCGAGTGCGTTTTTTGTAGCACTTATGTTTTCCCAGCTTTTAAACCTGCCTGACGGCAGGCAGGGAAGTTCTGGTACCCTACCTTGCACATACTATGCATAACAACATTGTCAAAGCCGATCATCCCCCGCCTCAAAACAAGTCGGAACCTATTTTGAGGCGGGGAAGGACCCGCATAGGGAGAGGTTTATATTTAGTATTTATCTTTCAACGTGCGCTCTATCGCTCGCTTGCTTTCGCGTTCTTTCATTGTTTCCCGCTTATCGTGTTTCTTCTTTCCGCGCGCGACGGCAATCTGGAGCTTCAGCTTTCGCCTTTTACTATACACTAAGATAGGGATGATTGTCAACCCCTTCTTTGATTCAGCTCCGGCAATGTCAGCAATTTCTTTTCTGCTCAAAAGAAGTTTGCGTGGACGTTCGGAATCGTACGATTTTGGCGTATTGCTCGCTTGGTACGGCGGGATAGTCGCCCCAACGAGAAACGCTTCATTGCCACGAACAATCACGTGAGCCCCCTCAAGCGTCCCCTGTTTATTTCGAAGCGATTTAACCTCGTGACCAAAAAGCTCGATTCCCGCCTCGTAGCTTTCAAGAATCTCAAAATTAAATCGCGCCTTTTTGTGCTGTATCAAAGTTGTCATCAATAAAACTATACCCCGCGGGGATAGGCAACGCCAAATCGCCCTTTTATTTGCGGCGTTTTTGTGTATAATGACACGACTTATGGACCTGTTTAACAGGCGTCAAAAGAATAAGAAAGCTTCTGCGGCGGATACTGAAGGCGACGAGAAGAAAAACCCGCTTTCCAAAGTGCCGAAACTTCCGGAGCGCGAGCGGTTCTGGGTAAATCTTTTGAGCACCCTCCTTATTTTTTTCGTGCTTGTGAGCGCGTATTCTGTTATCGCGGAGCGTGGAAACAAACCGGAAGAAATACCGATTTCCCAGCTCGCAAGAGATATTGAGGAAGGACTGGTCTCTTCAATTGCGGTGAGTGGCGACGACCTTGAGGTTACGTACCCTCGTATCGATGAAACGGACGAAGACACCGTCAAGAAATCTAAAAAAGAAGCAGGGACGGCGCTTACCGATACGCTTTCAAACTACAGTGTTACCCGTGAAAAGCTCAATGAGGTCGCGATTGAAGTGAAGAGCCCGGGCGGCTTCAGATTCTGGTTTTTGACGCTTGCGCCGTTCCTCATCCCGATTCTTCTCATCGTCTTTTTTGTCTGGTTTCTCTCGCGGCAGGTTCGCGGAGCGGGAATGCAGGCGTTCTCGTTCGGACAGTCAAAGGCGCGTATCATTGACCCGAATGACCAGAGCCAAAAAGTGACTTTTAAGGATGTCGCGGGAGCAAAGGAAGCGAAAGAAGAGCTTGCCGAAATCGTTGACTTTCTCAAGAATCCGAAAAAATTTCTCAACATCGGCGCGCGCATACCAAAAGGCATCATACTCATGGGAGCACCGGGCACCGGAAAGACGCTTCTCGCACGCGCGGTCGCGGGCGAGGCAAACGTGCCGTTCTTTTCAATCTCCGGCTCGGAGTTCGTTGAAATGTTCGTCGGTGTCGGCGCGAGCCGCGTCAGGGACCTCTTTAAACTTGCGAAAAAAGCGGCACCCGCGATTATTTTTGTTGATGAGATTGACGCAGTCGGGCGCGTACGCGGTACCGGCGTCGGCGGAGGAAACGACGAGCGCGAGCAGACGCTCAATCAGATTCTTGTTGAAATGGACGGTTTTGAGCCGAACGAAAAAGTCATCGTCATGGCGGCGACGAACCGCCCGGATGTTCTTGACCCGGCACTTCTCCGTCCCGGCAGATTTGACCGGCGGGTGACGATTGACTTGCCGGACAGGGGAGACAGGGAGGACATTCTCAAAATTCACGCCCGCAAAAAGCCGCTTCACGAGGACGTGAGTTTGAAAGTCATCGCAGAGCGGACGCCCGGATTCTCCGGAGCCGACCTCTATTCCCTGATGAACGAAGGAGCAATTCTCGCCGCGCGGGAGAACAGAAAGAAAGTCACGCAGTATGACCTCATCCGCGCGATTGAAAAGGTCATGCTCGGACCAGAGCGCAAAAGCCACGTGCTCAACAAAAAGGAAAAAGAAGTGACGGCGTATCATGAAGCAGGGCACGCCCTTGTCTCCTCCATTCTGCCCTATGCCGACCCGGTGCATAAGATTTCAATCATTTCCCGCGGGCGGGCTGCGGGGTATACGCTCAAGCTCCCGTTTGAAGACCGGCGGATGCAGTCAAAGAAAGAATTCCTTGACGACATCGCGTCAACGCTCGGCGGCTACATCGCGGAGCGCATGGTATTTGATGATGTGACGACTGGTCCTTCAAACGACCTGCAGGT
Organism: Candidatus Kaiserbacteria bacterium; assembly: GCA_016186705.1. Classification (GTDB taxonomy): domain Bacteria; phylum Patescibacteriota; class Minisyncoccia; order Phycocordibacterales; family JABMNX01; genus JABMNX01. The sequence continues at coordinate 102,467 of JACPLB010000003.1, forward strand.
TTTGACCGCGCTCGCGCGGAATATGGTCACCAAGTACGGCATGTCGGATAAAATCGGACCGGTAGCGCTTGAGGGCGAGGGCGGACGAGCGCTTTTTGGCGCGGGACTTGATAATAAAGAGTATTCGGAAAAAGTTTCGGCGGACATTGACGCGGAGGTCCATAAAATCATAAACGGAGCGTATAAAAAAGCGGAGAAAATTTTAAAAGATAATCGCAAGGTGCTCGATGTGATTGCACAGAAGCTTGTTGAGGTTGAGACACTTGAGCGTGAAGCGTTTGAACAGCTTCTCATCGCGCACGGCATTACGCCGAAGAAAAAAGAAGACATTGAACACGCTCCTATAGTTTAAATATGTAAAAAAGAACCCCGCCGGAGGGCGGGGCGATTTACGATTTTTTTTGTTCAGTCTGGTCTCCTTTCGAGGTCGCGCGTGAGCGCTCTATCGAATCTTCCCCAGAGAAACTGACGCCACACGACGCCGACCCAAGCTATTCCAAAGATGATGTAGCCGAGACCGTAGACAACCGCCACGTCCAGATTGAGCAGCCTGCTCTCGAGGTTCAAGGGGGCAGAGAATGCCGTCATCGCAAGAAGGAGCACTCCCGCGATGGCGAAGAAAAGGTCGATCCAGTCATCTTCGTAGATGCCGCCGGGCTCCTCCGAGATGACTTGGCTCTCTTTGTGCCGGATGTAAGCCGGATAGGGCCAGAAGATGATGTAGAAAACCGCTTTGAAGATGTTCCACACGCGTTCCATGAACGTCATGTTCCAGTACTCCCAAAGGTTAGAGAATAGTTGAAAAGGCTGTCTAGTCCCCAAACACTTTACGGCTTTTTATATTTCTGTCAATCTGCCCCACTCATGAAAATCCCTACTCCGCATCGTGTTCCTAATTGCAAAAATATGTCCGCCCGCCAGGACTCGAACCTGGGACCCCGGAGATATAAGCTCCGTGCTCTAACCGACTGAGCTACAGGCGGAATGGGGAAACTATACCGCACTCAAGTCTCTTATTCAAAATGCAGAGCATCTTTTTTTGTTTCTACAATTTTCTTTAAAGACGAGCGTTTCGCAAGCGTAGGGTCGCCCTCTACCATTTTTTGCGCCTCGTTTCGCGCCGCCTCAACCATCTTCACGTTCTTAATCGCCTCCATGCCGACGTCCGAGAGCCCCCACTGCTTCTTCCCGTAGAGTTCTCCGGCTCCGCGGAACTTCAAATCAAACTCGGCAAGTTCAAAGCCGTTCTTTGCTTGCCCAAGCGCTTTCAGGCGGTCTTGAGAGCCCTTTGATTTTGAGTCCGTGAAAACGAAACAGTACGCCTGATGATTGCTCCGGATGACCCGCCCGCGGAGCTGGTGGAGCTGGGCGAGTCCGAAGCGTTCCGCCCCTTCAATGACGATGATTGTCGCGTTCGGCACATTCACGCCGACTTCAACGACGGAGGTCGCGACGAGAATATCAACGTCTCCTTCGACAAAACGTTTCATAACGCTCTCTTTGTCTGTCGGCTTCAGTTTGCTATGAAGAATGCCGATGTTGCATTCAGGAAAGATGTCTTTTTTGAGACGGCGAGCTTCAGCGTTTACGGACTTTGCCTGAAGCGCGAGTGCTTTTGTCGGGTCCGGCTCATCAATACGCGGACAAATCACATACGCTTGCCGTCCGGTACGAAGCTCCTCCCTGATTTTTTCATACGTTCTCTCTCGTTTATCGGGAAGCACTATTTCAGTCATAATCTGCTTTCGTCCTTTTGGCATCTCGTCAAGGAGCGTTAGGTCAAGGTCGCCGTAGACGGTTAAGGCAAGAGTCCGGGGAATCGGCGTCGCGGTCATGGAAAGAAGGTGCGGTACGACATTGTCCCCGCCCGAACGAGCCGAATCACGTTCGGAGCGGGCGGGCTTCCGGACAAGTTTTTGGCGTTGAAATGTGCCGAACCGGTGCTGCTCGTCAATAATGACGTACGCAAGATTCTTGAATTCGACGGTTTTTTGTATGAGCGCGTGCGTGCCGATGAGGATAGGAATTTCTCCGTTCTTCACCCATTTCAAAAGCTGGGTTCGCGATATGTCGGTTGCACCCCCCTTGTTTACCTTTGAAGGGAATTTCTTACAGCCGCTTGATGTGATGAGGGCAATCTGAATAGGAAGGTGCTTGAAGTACGCTATGAAAGATTCAAAGTGTTGCTGTGCGAGAATTTCCGTCGGCACCATGTACGCAATCTGGAGGTTTCCGAAGTCTTGTCGAGGAGGTCGTGATGTCGCGGCGGCGTAGACCGTCGTTGCCGCAACCGCGGTTTTCCCGGAGCCGACATCTCCTTCAAGGAGGCGCGCCATTGGATGTTCCTTTTTAAAGTCTGAAAGAATGTCTTTGATTGCTTTTTTCTGCGCATCAGTTGCCTCAAACGGAAAACGTTCTATGAACTCCGCGATTTTTTTCTCATCAACCGTGACCGTAAGTGATTGTTTCTCGTCATTCTCTCTGCGTTCCCGCTGCTTGAGAAGCTGGATGTAAAAGACTTCATTAAACGCGAAGCGTTTCCGCGCTGAGGCACTGTCGTTTTCGTTCCTCGGCGCGTGAACCCACACAAGTGCGGTTGTGAGTTTTGGCAGATTGTATCTTGCGAGTATCGTGTCCGGTACCGGGTCTTCTATCGTTTCAAGAATACCACTTTCAAAGATTTTTTTGAGAGCGTGGTAGAACCACTTTGACGTGACACCCTTGCTCTCGGGGTAGAGCGGGTAGAGGAGCGATGTGTGCGTGTTCCCGAAAAGCGACGAGGAGACATCAAGTGGTGTCGAATCGGTCTTTTCAATCTCCGGATTTGCTATGAACAAGCTCTTTGCGTCCCCTCCGACCTTTCCGGCGAGTTTTACCGACGCTCCGTTTCTGAACATCTTTGCGATGTACGGCTGGTGAAACCAGATGATTTTTATCGAGCCGGTCTCATCGGTAAACCGCGCTTCGGAAATGGGCACTCTGCTTCTGAATGATTTGCGCGTCTTTAATCCGGAGAGCGTGCCGTAGAGAATCGCCGAATCGTCTTTTTTAAGTTCTGCAACATGCTTCCAATCGGAAATATTTTCATACCGAGTGGGGAAATGATAGAGAATATCCTCAATGGTCAAAAGATTAAGCCGCCGGAGCGCCCGTTTTTGTGTTTCGAGGAGACGAAAGTGTATTTCGATGTGGTCCGAAAGTTCCATAATGAATACATTGAAAATACCACACATAGTCTCCGGAGCAGAGAGAGACTATAATAGTGTGTACCGTGCCGAAGAGAAACTCAAACAAGAAAGAAGCGCTCGACAAACACAAAAAATTGGGAGGGAAGCTCTCTGTGGAGCCAAAAGTCCGCCTTCGTACCCGCAAAGATTTGAGCGTGTATTACACTCCGGGAGTCGGTCATGTGTCATTGGAGATTGCAAAAGATAAAAAGAAAGCCAAGGTACTCACGATAAAAAAGAATACCGTACTCGTCGTCTCAGACGGCTCGGCGGTACTGGGGCTCGGGGACATCGGCCCCCTGGGGGCGCTCCCCGTTATGGAAGGCAAAGCAATGATTCTCAAAGAATTCGCCGGAGTGGATGCCTTTCCGATTGTGCTTGACTTGCCTGCGCCCGCAGATACGCGGGAGAGAGTCATTCAAGCTGTTGAAACCATCAAGAGAATCGCACCCGCGTTCGGCGGCATCAATCTTGAAGATTTTTCGGCACCGCGATGTTTTGAGATAGAGGAGCGGCTCAAAAAAGAACTTTCGATTCCCGTCATGCATGACGACCAGCACGGCACGGCAATCGTGGTCTTGGCAGGTCTTCTCAACGCTGCGCGAGTTATCGAAAAAGACATCAAGAAACTTCGTATCGTCATACAGGGTGCTGGAGCGGCCGGCACCGCGATTGCAAAACTTCTCCACCGATACGGCGTCCAGAGCATCACCGTTCTCGACAGCAAAGGGGTTATCTATACGGGGAGAAAAGGACTTAATTCGTACAAGAAGGAACTCGCACTCCTCACCAAGACAAAATACAGGACATTTGAAGAAGCGATGGACGGAGCCGACGCGGTTATCGGCGTGTCGGGTCCCGACAGCATTAAAACGCGACACGTCAAAAGCATGGCGGAAAAAAGAATTGTATTTGCGCTCGCAAACCCCATTCCGGAAATTGATTACGTCACCGCGAAAGAGGCCGGGGCGTACATTATCGCGACCGGGCGCTCGGATTTTCCAAACCAGATAAACAACGCACTTGTTTTCCCCGGCATCTTCAAGGGCGCGCTTATGTACAACAAGAGAAGCGTCACGGAGATAATGAAAATACGCGCTGCCGAAGCGCTCGCGCGCATGGTGAAAAGGCCGGCACGAACGAGAATCATTCCCGGCGTGTTTGATATAGGGGCAGTAATGGCTATTGCGCAGGCGATGAAGTAGGGCTCTTTTTGAAGTGAGTGAGCGCGAGCGCTACTGCCATAAGAATGATTGGAATATCCCTGAAAAGGACGTCCATTTGCGAGAGGTTGAATACAATGATTCCTACGAGCATTGCCACCGCAAGCACGCTCGGAATAAAAATATTTTTCCCCGAGAGAATCCAAAGTGCGATAACAACCTCTATTACTCCGAATGTGTGGAGAAGGAGTATTGCGTTGGGAAATAGATTCGTGACAAAAAGAGGGAAGTACCCGACCCACGCGAAGGGATTCACAAGCGCGGAAATAGGAGGGTAGAGAAAAGCGAACGCGACGCCTATCCGCAGAAGAAAGTCAATTCTTTTGTCCATAGCGGTTTAGATTTTCTTAGTTACTCAACCGTCACTTTCCCTGTTTTTGAAGCTTGGACATGGTTGTGGTATCCCCACGTACCTGTCTCGTTGAAGGTGAACTCCCACGTTTCTCCCGCTCCGCTCGCGCGGCACTGGTCAAAGGCGCTCCCGAGGCAATCACTCGCCGTTTTTTCAGGATAGAGAGAGTGCGTCGGATGGATTGCGGACGCGACCCACATCATTCCCGAGCTCTGGTTCACGAAACGCACCACGCCGCCCCTCTTTACCGTCACAGGTGTCGGTGAGAATCCGCCGTCAGTATAGGTAACTACGACAACACTTGCCTGTGTTTCTTCCATCATTTCTTCCATCGGCATCTCAGACGGGGTTTCTTCTTGCGACATCATCTTTTGAGAGGGCGTCATATTCTCCGATTTGTTTACAATCATCTCTTCAACCTCTCCTCCATATCCAGGAGCCGGAACTTGCAAGGAAGCGCCCGAGGTGTCGCTCTCTTCTTGTGGCGCTTCGGCGCGATTCGCAAAGAGGAGGAATCCGAGGGCGATAACAATGATAATGACGAGCGCGCTGATAAGTACATTTTTATTCATACGATTTTTTGATTACACATAGTACCCGATAAATAATTGGTTATTTTGTATTTTACCATACCGTGCCTCCACTGCGACCGCAACTCTTGCGTATGCTAGAATGGAGGCAGACAACCCCAAACCTAAAGGAGAAGCCCATGAAGCGCTGTGCGCTTGTTCTCACGCTTCTCCTTTCGGCATGTGCCGTTTCGGAGAAGCTGTTCACGTCCCTTCCGGGAGAAAGCGGGTCATCGCAGGTTTTGTTTGACCCCGAAAATCCGGTGCAACACTGGCTCCATCAGCGATTTCCGCAGAAAGAAAGAGATACCGAATACCGCGTCGTTTTTCGCGAGGGGAAAATATCGGTTCGCGCCGTAGGCAAACTTTCAGCGTCGGCGCTCTACCAGCGCATTGACGTTGACCCAAATAACTGCCCTTTCCTTGAATGGGAGTGGCGCGTTGAAACGCTTCAAGAGAGCGCCGACCTTCAGAAAAAAGACACGGACGATGTCGCGGCATCCATCTCGCTCATCTTCGGGGACCCGGGATTTCTCTCTGACTTTAAGTTCAAGCCGACGGTTCGCTATGTGTGGACTAATAATGGTGCCCGCGTAAACGATGTCATTGAAAATCCCTACATCAACGTCGTCAGAAGCGTCGTCGTTCAGAGCGGTACCATAAACGCGGGTACGTGGGTCACGGAGCGGCGGAATATCGTTGAAGATTATCGTCGCGCGTTCGGCGAGCGCCCGAAAGAGGCAGTCGAGCGGCTGGTTCTTTTCACCGACAACGACAACACGAAAGAACCGGTTGAGGCGTACTACGGAAAAATTTGGTCTTTGTGCGGTACGGGGAACTAAGACGGCGCGGGAGTGATTCCCGCGCCGGTTTTGTTTTTAACTCGCCGCTTTTTCAGCGGAGATATTTCACGAATGCGTGGGAGAGACCAAACGCCATGGGAGTCGTAATAAGATGCTGGAGCACTCTCATAATCGGGTCAAATGGAAAAGTTCTGTACGGAGAAAAAAGGTCATCGTAGTCATCGCGCCCGTTAAGTATCTGTTCCCCCAGATAATTCCCGAGCCCCGATGCCCATGCGAGCCCGCTCGCGCCCGCGATGTAGTAGACGTTTGGCATAGAACGATCGCGTCCGGCAAGCGGGACAAGGTCTTTGGAAACTCCGAGGAGTCCCGGCCAGACGTACTCAAACTCCACCGAAACATCGGGGAATTTCTTTTTCATATAGCGCGCGAGCTTCGGGATAATCTGCTCCGGTTTCTTGCTTGCTCCGTAGGCATAGGTCGTCAGGTAGTTTCCTCCGCCCAGAAGCAGACGCCCCTCGCCGGTTATCCGGTAGTATTGATAAATCATATCGCTGTCGGTAACCATCAAATGCCCGCTCGGGAATAAACGCGCGATGTCTTTCTCGTGGAGCGGTTTTGAGAGCGTCAGGTACGTCTCCACGTGGTACACATCTTTTTTAAAGCACTTGAGGCGCGGAAGAAATTTATCAACGCAGACGATGATATACTCCGCGTTGACACGGCGCCGACCGTCGGCAGTTGCCACGCCGCGGGCATCGATTGAAGAGACATCCGTACCTTCAAAAATGCGCACGCCCATTTTCATAAGAACATCGCGCATCGCTTGGGCGTACAAGTAGCTGTTGATGGCAAATGTGCCCGGGTAGCGGATCGCCCCTTTATAATCATGCGACCCCAACACGCCCCGTACGGTCTTTGCGTCATACAAGTAGCTTTCGTATCCTAGAATTTCCCGTCCGTTGTGCTCCCGAAGCACTTTTCTGAAGCCGCGCCGGTCGTTCGCGATAAATATGTAATCCTGCTCTTGGTAATCGCACTCGATGCTGTGCGTCTTGATGTTTGAACGCATGATTTCCATGCTATTGCCGACAAACTCCCAAAGCCGCTTCGCCCGCTCTTTGCCCAAGTTCTCAATGAGGTCAATAAGCTCAAGTTCCGAGTCCTGGGTGATGAACCCGGAGCTTCTGCCGCTCGCGCCCGCGCCGCAGAATTCACGCTCGAGCACAATAACTTTTTTCCCGGCGTTCGCGAGCCTCTCCGCCACGGCAAGCCCGGCCATGCCGCCGCCGATGACCACTGCGTCCGCAGAAAGATGTTCCGCGAGCGGTCTCGTTTTGGAGAGCGGTTTTTTTGTGTACCAGTAGACCTCTTTTCTTGGATTATGCATAGACACTCTCTACAGAACTATGTCTGCATTCTATCATCATCCGCGGGTTTTTTTAGAATAGGGGCGCGTAATCTAAAGGACCTGTTCATAAGTTTCTACTCGCGCTGTGTCACTTAGGGTACGATTACCGTATTAGATACTAAAGCCGAGATGCATGCCGCCGGAATCAAATCAGCCGTCTCAAAATAATCAAAACGCTCTTCCGAATCAGAGTCCTTATGTTCCTCCCCTTTCCGATACACCTCCTCCGCCAGTGGCTTTTCCTTCGCCTCAACCTTCTCCTTCCGGTCAAACTACTGAAGCGACAGGGCGTGTTATACCGCCGGAGTCTCAATCAACAGTTCGGAAGAGCGAAGGGGACCCACCAAAAACTCGACATAGTCGCGTGAAATTGTTTATAGAAGCCGCATTGGTAGCTATTTTTATCGCGGTCATTGCGGGAGGATACTTCTTGTACGATTCCCGTGAGCGTGCCTATACGGAAGATGAAATTATCGGTATTGCACGCGAGAGAGTGTTACCATCTATCGTTCAGTTACGATGTTTCAATGCGGATGGGGAAGAGGCATACATCGGCTCGGGAGCCTACTATCTCGATGATAACGGCACTCCGTCTGTCGGCACAAACGCACACGTAGTACTTGCTTCAGATGGAAAATACTACGGTTGCAATATCTACTTTCCTCGGTATTCAGACGGCACGTTTTACAGTTCTGCGTATAAAGCCGGTGACATTTATCTCTATCACGACGTGAAGTCGCGGATTAACGAGTACACGGAAGTGTCCGGCATGGACTACGCGGTACTCACCGTTGCAGGACCTCATACAAGCGAGGAGGGTGTCGCGTACACATTTCCTCCAATCCAGGAATCCTTTGACAGCGCCGTCAAAGAAATGTGCAGAGAAGTTGATGAGCTCATTAAAATTGGCGATAAGATTTATATCATCGGTTACCCGGATGTCGGGGGAGAATCTCTTACGCTTACCGAAGGAGTTGTCGGCGGGTTTGGAGGAGAGAACGGAGAATTCATCAAAATATCCGCAAGTACCGCGCATGGAAACTCGGGAGGAATTGCCATAGGGGCAAAAGACGGCTGTTACTATGGAGTTCCAACCCAGGCGTCCTTTCAAACAGGAGGAAATCTTGGCTATGTTCTTACCGGAAGCTTCATATCGAATTTTATTGACGGACTCACAGGAGATGGAACATATACCCCGGACTTTACTGGACAAGATTTTACGACATATACAAACCCACAATGGGGGATATCGATTGATTATCCGAAAGACTGGAAAGTGACAGAGGAGCAAAATCTCATTACCTTTACGGCACCTCCCGAGAACGCCCTTGATGGATATGTTGAAAACATTACATTTTATATTGGAAATGACAAAGCATTACCTTCTGTTAGCCAGTATTTAGAGGACTTCACAGGCGGTTTTGTTGATGAGTTGGCTCGTATGTTTCCTGACTTAAAAGTCAACGATGTGTTTGTCTTCACTCAAGGCGATTTTGAAGGTCAAATTACAGAACTGCTTTCGTACGAACAGAACAGATATTTTACGCAAATTCTCTACATAGGCGATAGCCAACAGTACGCTCTTACTTTAAGCGCCGGCATATATAATGACACCGACATTACTCTCGCTTACAGAGATATTCTCTATCTTATGGACAAGTCTTTGCAATTTTAAATACGTTTGATGTCTCGCCGAAACTCAAACCGGCGCCGGAATTCAATCCCGCGCCGGTTTTGTTTGAGTGGTTTTTGGCGGCAAATACTTAAGAGAAATATGAAAGCGTTATTACTCCGATTATTGCAAGTGTAACGCCGGCAATTTGATGCGCTCTTAGCTTCTCTCGGTTCACAAATACTCCAAGAAGAACAGCAAGGGCAATATAGCCCTCACTGATAGTCGTAGCAATCGCGATTGGAATATATGTCGTTGCCTTCGCAAAAGATATCCACGCCACGTTATCAAGAACACTTTGTCCGATTATTGGTTTAGGATAATTTTTGAAATCAGATAGTAAATTCTTAACCTCGCCTTTTAACAAAATATACATGCCGCATACTACTGCCAACAATGAATGTGTGAACCATATTGTCACAAGAGGAGAAATCTCTTGGCTGGAA